>JAFGIJ010000210.1 GCA_016929655.1 Clostridia bacterium | reverse complement strand
CGCCTTGGCAACCCTTCTCATTTCCCGGGTAACAAATCTGTCATCAACACCAAAGACTTTTGCTGCTGTCATTGTGTGAATATCTTTGTTTCTTCTGAATGCATCCTTCATTTCATTGTCATCAGACACATGGGCAAGAACCCTTAATTCAATCTGTGAATAGTCAGCACTTGTAAGTAAAAATTCATCACTGCCTGGAATAAAGGCTTTTCTTATTTCCCTTCCAATTTCTGTCCGTACCGGCAGATTCTGAAGATTCGGTTCGGTGCTGCTGAGTCTTCCGGTAGCAGTGACAGTCTGTCTGAAGTTAGAATGAATTCTTCCGTCAGAAGCTATGGCTTTTACAAGACCTGTAGTATATGTAGATTTTAGCTTTGAAAGCTTTCTGTATTCAAGAACAAGCGAGGCAATCTTATATTGAGGAGCAAGTTTTTCCAAAATGTCAGCATTTGTAGAATATCCGCTTTTTTTCTTTTTATAATATGGAAGGTTCATGTCTTCAAATAGAATTTTACCCAGCTGCAACGGAGAATTTATATTGAACTCGCTTCCCGTTTCTGAATAAACTTCCAAGGCAATCCTGTCAATCTCCTTTGTTAATTCCAGCTCAAAGTTCTGGAGAAATTCGCTGTCAGCCTTGAATCCAAAGTATTCCAGGCTTGCAAGAACTTCTATCAAAGGAAGTTCAATATCATTCAGCAAGTCTTTCATTCCCAGGTCCACAATAACAGCGCTCATTCTTTTTTCAAGGTAATATATCTTTGATACCCTTCCTGCAATTCCGTTTTCTTCTGAGAATGTCATATTCAGATATTTTATTGCCAGTTCATCTACTCCATAGGTATCCTTCAAAGCATCAGCAAGATAAGCGGCAGCTGCGGTATCAAAAACAGGTTTTGGTAGTTCAATTCCCTTGGATAGAAGATATAGGAATAAACTTTTCAGATAATGTCCTCTTACCATTTTTAGTTTTTTCAGAGCATCAAATATTTTTTCTTCCCCCTGAAGTATATAAACATTGATACCATCATCTGTAAATGAAGCTTCTGTTGGAAATCCCTTATCATCCATACTGCAATATACGACCGCATTCTCAAACTCAGGATATTCTGATGAATCATGTACATTTACATCGATATTCACATTTCTTTCATCGGACAACCCATATTTTTTTATAAACGAATTGAACTCAAGCTTTTTAAAAAGCTCAATAAGTTTATCTTCATCATAATTTCCTGGTATAAGGTCATCAAGTTCCTGTTCAATTGGACAATCCGCATAAATTTTGCCAAGTTCTCTGCTTAGAAAAGCATTATCTCTATCCGCTTCAAGTTTTTCTCTGACTGATGCTGATGTTATTTTATTAAGATTTTCATAAAGATTTTCAAGGCTACCGAACTCAGCAATAAGTTTGATTGCTGTTTTTTCTCCTATTCCACTGACACCGGGAATATTATCAGACTTATCCCCCATCAAGGCTTTGACTTCAATGAATTTATGGGGCTCAATTCCATATTCCTCTATTATTGATTTTTCAGTGAATTCATTTACTACAGGACTTCCCTTTGAAGTAGTGGGAATTTTTATTTCACAATTTTCTCCTGCAAGCTGAATCATATCCCTGTCACCTGTAAGTACAACTACAGACAGACCGGCTTTTTTTGCTTTTTTTACCATTGTTCCAATAATGTCATCTGCCTCATATCCTTTGAATTCAAGACGGGGAATTCCAAGGGCATCCAGCAGCTCTTTCATAATTGGCATCTGCATGGCAAGTTCATCAGGCATTTTGGCTCTTCCTGCTTTATATTCCTTATACTTTTCATGCCTGAAAGTCGGATGTTTCATATCAAATGCTACCAAAACATGAGAAGGCTCTTCATTTTTAATGAATTTTTCATATGTATTCATAAAACCAAATATTGCATTTGTATAAATACCTTCTTTTGTGGAAAGCATGTTTCTCCCATACATTGCAAAGTAAGATCTATTTAGAATACTATTGCCATCTATTAAAAGTAATTTTTTCATTTTTTCCCTTTTCCGACCGCAAAAAACCAGGATGTGCAGCCACATCCTAATTATATCAGATTTATTATTGATAAAATTACATTCAATTCAAAGCTACAATCCTTGCAGTATAGCTGAGCAAATCCTCATCAACCAATCCCGAAGCTGCCAGATCAAGTCTTTTTTCAATGGGAGCAATCAGAGATACTGGAATTTGAACCAAAATATAATTGTCCCATGATTCAATTGGCTTGATACCATACTCATTGAATAATATGTTGACTATCTCTTCATTATTATAATTTGCAGTTACATAAAAAATATCCTGTGAATCGGAAAAGCCATATGTCTTTGCCAGGTCCGCACCATCACTATTGTATTCCAGTGAAAAGTCACCTGCAAAGGCACTTGAATAAAAACTAAATTCTCTGTCATCCAGAATTTCAGCAGTCAGCCCGGGTTCTTTTATGTTTGAAGTCATTGAATCAGTACCAGGAGCCGGTATCGGTAAAGGAGCTGAAGCTGCGTCAGATAAAGTATCTTCTGAAGCTATACCATTCTCTCCCCCCGCATACCTATCTGATTCTGCCGATTTAATTTGTTGTTCATTTTCAAATAATTCAGCACTTTCCTGCATTCCCTTGTTAAAGAACCCTCCGTTTAAAAAAATCACGGTTATTGCAGCAACCAGACATGCAGCAGTTGCATATGATGCTATATAGGCAGGTCTCAACCATCTGGGATTTTTCTTTACTTTTGAAGGAACCTCAATCTTTACTGCCTTCATAATGTTGGGAACAATTTCATCGGGGGCACTTATATTAAGGCTACCAAGGGCTTTTTTTAGAGCAGTCATATCAGAGTAATATTTACTGCAGTTTTCACAATTTTCCAGATGCCGAAATAAAATGGCTTCCTTTTCCTTGTCAAGAAGCCCATTGATAAGCTCATCCAAATATTTTATTTTATCACTGCAGGCCTTATGCATTTCTTGCTCCTTTATTTATTTAACGCAGTATAAATTAAAAAGTTCCTTTACTTTTTAAAATCACTGCAAGTTTTTCCCTGGCTCTTGATATCCTTGATTTGACAGTACCTACCGGAAGCTCAAGCATCCTGGCAACTTCAAGATAGTCATATCCTTTAACATCAGCAAGGACAAGTACACTTCTGTGTTTTTCACCAAGAAGTTCCAAAGATTCCATTAATATCCTGGATGATTCCTCAGCCTCCAGAATGCCTTGTATATCAGCAGAGTCATCAGAAATCTGCATTAGATAATCACCTTCATTACCTTCGATTCCGGCATCAATGGAAACAATGTTCCTTCGCTTGTTCTTTCTCAATTCATCAATGCAGGTATTCTTTACGATTCTATATAGCCAGGTATTGAAAGAACTTTGAAAATTAAATTTACCTATATTTTTATATACTTTGATAAATGCATCCTGTGTCATGTCTGATGCATCATGATGATTGCCCATTACACCAAATGCAACAGAATATGCCCTATCGGAATAAGCTCTTACTAATTCTTCAAAGGCATCATAATCTCCATTCTGGCACTTGATTATCAGATTTCTTTCCCTGTCAGTCAATCAATTCCTCCGCTGTACCTCAGCAGGGTTAAATTTCTGCTGCTTTTCTCCTTTGTATTACACATGATTTAGATTATAACCCACAACCTTTTTGTTTTCAATTTATACTACAGCTATGATATACTTTTTCCATGAAAATTCTAACATTTGCTGCAATCCTTTCAGCAAGGATAACCACATTTATACTTCGACTCATCGGAAGAGGAGGCACTTCACTCCCCGGCCGAATTGCATTGTTATTTCAAAAGGACTTACTTGGTATTCTTTCACAGAAATATAAAGTCATTGCAGTAACAGGAACAAATGGTAAAACAACTACTTCCAGAATCATAGGCAGCCTTCTATTCGAAGCCGGTCTTGATTTTTTTGAAAATAAATCCGGAGCCAACCTTTTGCCGGGTATAGCAGCCTCCTTCGCCATGGACTGTTCTCTTTTGGGAAAACCCGGTCACCGGTATGCCATCATTGAATGCGATGAAGCTGCATTTAGAACAGCTGCCCCCAAAATGCAACCTGCAATAGTGGTCATTACCAACCTATTTCGTGATCAGTTGGACAGATATGGTGAAATTTCACATATGCTTACAAAAATTAAAGAGGGGTTGCTCTCCTGCCCTGACTCAACAGTCGTTTTCAACAGTGATGATTCACTGTCCTACTCCATTTCCTCCAGTATTAAAAACAGTATAATAACTTTTGGAATAAATGAATCTCCCTATGGATCCGATGATGATTTTATCAGTGATGCACCTTACTGTATCAGATGCAAAGGGCCATATAATTATGTATACAGAACCTATGGACATCTTGGTGATTTTTATTGCAGTTCCTGCGGTTACAGAAGGACACCCCCTGACATCAGTGCTACAGATATTGAAATGAATTTCGAGAGAAGCACTTTCACCCTACACCTGTACAATGAAACCCTTAAAGTCAGTCCTTCTTTGCCAGGTGCCTATAACATCTATAACGTGCTTGCTGCTGTAGCTGCAGTTTCAAGTTTCATCAATGATCAGACTGTTTTATCAGTCGGTATCTCTACTTTTGAAAGTGGCTTCGGTCGAATGGAACGTGTCATAATAAATGACTTTTCTCTAACAATGGTACTGGTCAAGAATCCTGCCGGTCTTAATCAGGTAATCAACTTTCTTTCATATGATGACAGTATGAAAATCCTTGTTATGATTCTTAATGACAGATTTGCTGATGGAACTGATATTTCATGGATTTGGGATGCTAACTTTGAAAAATTATTTTCATTTTCTGATCGATTTTCCCAAATATATCTGAGCGGTATGAGAGCTGAAGAACTTAAACTTAGATTCAAGTATGCTGGATATGAACCAAATATGCTTCATGTTGAAAAGGACTATAAGCATCTCATGGAAAAAATAGAGTTAGACAATAAAGAAAATCTGCCTGTATTTGTCCTCCCTACTTATACTGCCATGTTTGATTTCCGGAAAGTTATTGCTTCAAAATTTAGACTCAAGGAGTTTTGGAAATAAAATGGATAAAATGCAAATCTGTCACCTCTATCCTGATCTTCTCAATCTTTATGGTGATCGTGGAAATATAATTTCCATGACCAAGAGGCTTAATTGGCGTGGAATTCAAACTGAAGTATTTGAAATTTCCGTGGGTGAACACTTTGATCCAGAGAAATATGACATTGTTTTCATTGGAGGAGGCCAGGATTTTGAGCAAGAGATATTATTGCCTGATCTTCTTGGTGAAAAAACTGCCAATTTGAAATATGCAGTTGAATCCAATGTTACCTTTTTGGCAATATGCGGTGGTTATCAGCTTCTTGGCAATTACTACAAAACCTGGAATGGACACCAGCTTGACTTTACCGGTGCAATTGATATACACACCATAGGCAGCACCGAGAGAATGATTGGAAATTTCATGTTCGAGGCTGAACTAAATCACAGAACCATAGAAATTGCCGGTTTTGAGAATCATTCCGGAATGACCTTCCTTGGAAGCAAAGTCCAACCTCTTGGAAAGATTAGAAAGGGATCAGGCAATAATGGAAAAGACGGCACTGCTGGTGCTAGGTATAAAAATGTTTTCTGTTCTTATTCCCATGGCCCTCTTCTTCCAAAGAATCCAATATTATGCGACTTTATCCTTCAGACAGCTCTTAATGAAAAATTTGGAAATTATGAACTTAAGACGCTTGATGACGAGGCAGAAAATCAAGCCCTGACAGCTATGCTCAGAAGGCTTCGTTGACCTTTGCCCAAAAATCATTTATTTCTTCAACAGATCTTTTTGCAAGATATTCTTTTCTCGCTTTTTTATCCTGTATGTATTCTTCAGGCCCTCTTAGAATCCCAAAGTTAGAATTCATCGGCTGGAAGTTACTGATATTTTCATCTGTTATATAGTTGACCAGGGCTCCGCTTATTGTTTTTCTGTTAAGCTCAGGCAGTTCTTTGCCGGATAATGAAAGTGCTGCATAAGCACCGGCCAGTATACCAGTTACAGCGGATTCAAGATACCCCTCGACCCCGGTAAGCTGTCCTGCAAAGAAAATGCGAGGTTCCTTTTTCAGGTTCAATGTTTTGCTTAATACAGCAGGAGAATTGACATATGAATTCCTATGCATTACACCAAATCTTGCAATTTCAGCATTTTCCAGTCCTGGTATCAATCGAAGCATTTCTTTTTGTGCCGTAAATTTTAAATTTGTCTGAAAACCTACAAGATTATATAAAGATCCCTGCTGGTTCTCAGCTCTTAGCTGAATAACGGCATAGGGCCTTTTTCCTGTTGATGGATCAAATAGTCCCACTGGCTTCAAAGGCCCGTATCTAAGAGTCTCAGGTCCTCTTGCGGCCATTACTTCAATTGGCATACATCCTTCAAATATCCTGGTATCTTCAAATCCATGCGGATTGGTTCTTTCAGCTTTAATAATAAAATCTATAAGCTTGTTATATTGTTTTTCATCAAGGGGACAGTTAATATAGTCATCTCCCCCTTTACCATATCTCGATGCATAGAAAGCTTTTTTCATGTCAATTGATTCACCATAAACTACAGGTGCTGCTGCGTCAAAAAAATACATGTTCTCGCTTCCTGTTCTTCTTATAATATCATCATACAATCCTCCTGCTGTAAGAGGTCCTGTTGCTAAAATCCAGATTCCTTCAGCAGGAATTTCTTCAAAGGTTTTACTAATGAATTCAATATTACTGTTATTCAGGATTTTGTCTGTAATATATGCAGAAAAATTGTCTCTGTCTACCGCAAGTGCTCCCCCTGCTTCAACTCGGTTAATATATGCAGATTCCATGACAATTGATCCCATGACACTCATTTCGCTTTTAAGAATACCAGAAGCATTTGATTCTCCGATGGCTTTAAGTGAGTTACTGCAAACCAGTTCAGCAAATAAACTGCTGCTGTGGGCAGGACTCATATTATTGGGTTTCATGTCATATAATTTAACGGGGAAATTTCTAGAAGCAGCCTGTAAAGCTGCTTCACTTCCGGCTAGTCCGGCACCGATTATATTAATTTCCTGTCGCATTTCATTCCTCTTTTTTCAAGGCTTCCGTATAATCACAATCAGGGTTAGCACAAATTTTATAGGGTTTGAAATCAATTTTTCCAGCTGTCAGGAATGTTCCGCATTTAGGACAATTTCCTTCCATCGGCATATTCCATGAGCTGAAATCACACGTGGGATAATTCTCACAACCAATGAATTTCTTTTTTTTCCTGGTTGTCTTTACAATTACCCTGCCTTTGCATTTTGGACATGTATGACCGGTATCATCCACAATCTGTTTTGTATTCCTGCATTCCGGGAATCCAGGACAAGCAAGGAATTTTCCAAACCGCCCTTCCTTAATAACCATATTTCTGCCGCATAAATCGCAGATAACATCAGTTTCTTCAACTGGCATCTCGATCTTTTCCAGGTTTTTGTAAGCATCATCAAGGATTCCGCTGAATTCATTGTAGAACCCGGAAAGTACTGACAGCATGTCTGAACTACCGTTTTCGATGTCATCCAGCTTATTTTCCAGGTCAGCTGTAAAATTATAATCCACAATGTGATTGAAACCCTTTTCCATTACATCATTGACGATTATTCCCAGTTCAGTAGGAAAAAGAGTCTTCTTTTCCCTATTGATATACTCCCTTGCAATTATTGTTGATATAGTCGGGGAATAGGTACTTGGCCTTCCGATTCCTCTTTCTTCCAGTGCCTTGACAAGAGAGGCTTCTGTGTATCGTCTGGGTGGTTGTGTAAATTTCTGTTCCTTTGTTATATCCCTGAGATCAACTTCTTCATTTTTCTCAAGTTTAGGTATATATGCTTCGTCACTTTCCTCTTCTTCATCACCATTGCTTATATCATAAATTGCCAGAAATCCATTGAAAATTACTATGCTTCCGACTGACCTGAAAATATGGCCGTCACATTTAAAATCGATGGTGGTGACATCTGACACAGCCGGGGCCATCTGACTGGCAATAAATCTGTCAAAAATCAGTTTATATAATTTATACTGATCATTTGTAAGGCTTTCCTTTATTTCATTAGGTAGCAAGGCAAGATCAGTAGGTCTGATTGCTTCATGGGCATCCTGTGCCTTTCCTTTTGATGTATATACATTAAATGCCTTTGGAGCATATTTTTCTCCAAATTTATTTATTATCAAATCCCTTGCACTGTGCTGAACTTCTATTGCAATTCTTGTGGAGTCCGTTCTCATATAGGTTATCAGACCCACACTGCCGCTGCCACTTATTTCAATGCCTTCATAAAGCTGCTGTGCAACACTCATTGTCTTTTTTGTGGTAAACCCCAGTTTATTTGAGGCATCCTGCTGAAGGGTACTTGTTTTAAACGGAGGAATCGGATATCTTTTTTTCTGTTTTCTGACAATACTCTTTACAGTAATTGGCTGCCCGGTTATCTCATTGATTATCTTATCAACTGTATCTTTATCTTTGAGTTCAGTTCTTTTTGCCTCACTCCCTTCAACGCCTTGATAACGGGCATTGAATTTTTTCTTTTCTCCTTTTTTGGAAAGAACCAACGCAAGATTCCAATACTCTTCAGGTACAAATCCCTCAATTTCGCGTTCACGCTCACAGATAAGTCGGGCAGCAACCGACTGTACCCTGCCGGCGCTCAGGCCTCTTCTGACTTTCTTCCATAGCAAGGGACTTATTTTGTATCCTACGATTCTATCGAGTATTCGTCTTGTTTGCTGGGAGTTTACCATGTTCATATCAATAGGTCTTGGATTTTCTATCGCGCTTCCAACAGCACTTTTGGTAATTTCATTGAAGGTTATTCTACAGTTTTCACTGCTATTCAATTTCAATATGTGTGCAAGATGCCAGGAAATGGCTTCTCCTTCACGGTCAGGGTCAGTGGCAAGATAAATAGTTTCATAATTTTGGGCTTCAGCTTTGAGTTTTTTTACCAGTTCCTTTTTATCAGGCATTATCGAATAAGTTGGTTTAAAGTCCTCTTCGATATTGACACCAAGGGTTTTTGCAGGAAGATCCCGTATATGACCATAACTGGCCACAATCTTAAAATCTTTTCCCAGGAATTTATTGATTGTCTTTGCCTTTGCCGGCGATTCAACTATTACTAATTTTTTTGCCATCAATTCCTCCATATGCCTGAACCGGTTGTCCCAAATGCAAGCATTGACTATATTACCTTCTTTTTTCTTTAATTTCAACCATTTTTCATTTGAAGCTTTTTACAGCTTCCGATAACATTATGGATTTTAGATAAGCAGAGCAGTGTCCCGTACTGTAATCAGAGGTGCTCCATCCTCATGAAGATTAATTGAACCGATTCCATGAATTTTTTGTTTGCTTCCAAGAACAAAAACATCCTTACCATGCTCAAGGGCAAATTCTACCGTTATCAAAGCTCCGCTTTTTTCCCCGGCTTCAGCCACAATTATTGCTTCTGAAAGTCCACTGATTATTCTATTTCTTGCTGGAAAATTGTACTTTGCCGGTTTTTTGCCGGGTGCATATTCAGATAAAACACAACCCTGATTTTCTATATTGTTTTTTAATAATAGATTTTCCGGGGGGTAACATATGTCTACCCCACTCCCAAGTACTGCAATTGTTTTACCATATGTCAAAGCTCCTCTATGAGCTGCAGTATCTATGCCTTTTGCCATTCCACTAACTATACAGAAACCCTTGCAGGCCAATTTTGATGATAGTTCAAATGCTTCTCCTGCAGATTCCTTGCTGCAATTTCTGGATCCTACTATGGCTATCATTCTTTCTTTTGGCAATTGACCTATATAGTAAAGCACTATCGGAGGATCATATATGTGTTTTAAAGAAAAGGGATATTCTTCATCAAAAATTGATACAGTTTTAATTCCGGCAGTTTTTATTTTATTTGAAACTGCAGTACTGACTTTTTCCAGTGAAAGCCTTTTGGCTTTGTCTGGTTTTATCAATCTTGAAATAAATAATTCTTCATAAGATGATTCAAAGATTTTATCCGCACTACCGAAATATTCGAGCAAAAGATATTTTTCCCTGAAACTTATATAATCCAAAGAAGAAAGCGTTAAAAGGTAATCATTACACATGTTGACATTTTATGTCATTTATGTACTTAAGTCAATCTTAAAGTATTAAAAAACTTAATACTGCCGTTGCACAGGTTACGCAAGTTCCCCAGATCAAATCTATTATTGCAATTTTTGTCGGAAATCCCTCCAATGTTGCAAGATTGGTTAAATCATAAGTTGCATAAGCTACCAAACCAAATAATGCTCCTCCATAGGCAGCAAATCCGATTCCTTTTTCAGCTAAAGCTGGATTCAGCACGAAGAAAACAAGCCCTATTATATATAGAATATAAAATAGTATAGCTGCAGGCCAGTTTACTTTTTTCTTTTTCAGTGCTCCCAGTTCCTTGTTATAGAGTTTTGCTGCTACAAAAACCAGCCATATGAAATCAATGACCATGAAAACACCAAAAGCAACTAAAAATTGAACAACCACCTTACCCATCACTTATCTCCGTTTCTTTTATTTTAGGAAACCAAGGGAAAAATTTACTGGTTTGTTTTTTATAAATATCATATTCCGGATTTCCGTCATATCGCTTTTCAAGTAAAGGTACACCCGACACAAATAAGAGTAACAACGTAATTAAAACAGGACTAATAAATGTAATATAAGCCAGACCCTTTGAAATTGACATAATATAAATACCTGTCCACATTGCAGATTCACCGAAATAATTCGGATGCCTGGTATATTTCCATAAACCCTCTTTCATGATTTTGCCTTTATTGTTTTGATTTTTCTTGAAAACCTTGAGCTGTAAATCACCTGCCACTTCAAATGCAAAACCAATCAACCATATAATTATTCCCGGTATAATCCATAAAATGGAGTTTTTTTTCTCAAATACATTTGAAACAATTACCGGCAGAGATATTACGTACATCAAGACCATCTGCAGCATGAAAACCCTGAAAAAAGCCTTTAAGGCAGGATTTCTACCCTCCCAGTTTTTTCTCATGTTTACATACCTGTAATCCTCCGGCTTTTTCCAGTTTCTTTTAATAATATGATAAAAAAGTCTAAGTCCCCATACCGAAACAAAAACACTGACTATCACTGAAGTCAGGTCAAACAAAGCTGATGTTATAAATGAATAGACTGCAGCAACAACAAATCCAAGACCCCATCCGATGTCAACAATTGAATTGTTCTTTTTAATCTGTGCAATCAAATAGAAAATTAAGAAGTAAACGAAAAGGACCACCAAAACCTTAAGGAAGATATCCATCATTTATCCTTTCTGATATATGCCAAGGCCAGTGCACCATCACCGGCACTTATTGCTATAACTGAAGAGGCCTCCAATATATAGAGAGGTTTTTTGCCGGACAATTCTTCAAGAATGCGGGCAAATTCAACTGCACGTTCATTATTCTGAACATGAATTATGCAGTAGTCCTCTATTCCATATTTATTATTAGTCCTTTTAAAGTCAGCAATTAATTTCTTCCTTGTGCCATCTATTGAAAATGCAATACCCCCGATTGTACCTTTCCCCTCACTATTCAGTGTAACAATAGGTTTCAGATTCAATCGTTCAGCAACTTTACCTGAAGCAGAACCAAGCCGCCCCCCTTTGATCATTGTTTCAAGATTCTTTACACTAACCAGAATTTTTGCCAGTCGGGTCAGTGATTTTATTTTGGCAACTATTTCTTCATGTGGAATTCCCTGTTCAATCATTTTTGCAGCTCTATACACCAACAAACCTTCTGAACCGGAGTTTTGTTTTGAATCAATAACTGAAATATTGTATCCGTCTGCTGACAGTATTTCTGCTTCCTTGGCAAATACACTGTTGGTCCCGCTGAGAACCGATGCAACGGTTATAACAATTATTGATTCATATTTATCTTTTATGTTATCCAGCGCTCTTTGTACTAAAGCAACTGAAGGTTGGGAAGAAGTAGGAAATTCACTGCCTTCCCTGTAGTATTTGATAAGGGTTTTATTTTCAATTGTAAGCTTATCATAGTATTCCTTTTCACCTATCAAAATACTTAGATTTACTATATGAATCTGATATTCATCAATGATTTCCTGCGGGAGGTCTGCGATTGAGTCAGTAACCAGACCTATACGGAACTTTTTGTTTGATTCAAGTTCAGCTTGCTTTTTCATGTCATCCACCTTTTTCTCAATAATGGCTGAGTGGTTCTCTGCAATTGTAAAAACTGCTGCAGGAGAATCTGTATGTATGTGCACCCTGGTCATTCTTTTGTTTCCGGCGACCACCAGTGAATCTCCCAAAACTTTCAATGACTCATTCAATTTATCCCGGAACTGCAGACCATCAGCCAAAAGGACCTCAACACAATATCTAAATTTGGGGTTATCATGTGAATCTCTTCCTGTTCCTTCAATTACCTCTTCCATGATATTCCTGATTTCCGTTTCCCTGTCACTCTTAAGAAAGTCAAGGATTCCTTTGACAAAAAGAGAAAACCCTTTTGCACCTGAATCTACAACACCCGCCCTGCGAAGTTCTGCCAGTTGATTTTTTGTATTCTTAAGTGATTCTTCGAGTTTTTTATATGAGTGAGCCAACAGATCTGTAAAATCCTTTGCCTTGCCCTTGAAGTCAAACATCGAAACCGCCCAGTCCTTCATAACAGTGAGCATTGTTCCTTCAACCGGCTTATTAACTGCTCCATATGCATATTCGACTGATTTCATATGAGCATTGGCAAAGTTATCGATTGTAACCCTTTCTTCATTTTCAATTTCCTCACTGACACCACTCATATACTGGGCAAAAATGATTCCTGAATTTCCCCTTGCCCCCTTGAGACATGCATCTGCAACGGATTCAAAAGTATCTTTTACAGACAAATTAAACCTTGAATTTTCAATGATTGCCTTCATTGCAGCAGCAAGATTATTTCCTGTGTCACCATCAGCAACAGGAAATACATTTATACTGTTCAGCTCCTGTCTGCCATTGATTACATACCTGGCTCCATTAAGGTAAGCCCTGTAAATTTTTTCCGTTTCAATATATACTGCCAAAATATTACCTCTTTATGGAATTATACCCCATTTTTTTAACTGTATTTAATTCTGTCAAGAAAATCGATTACCAACTTTTCATATTCTTCAGGATGCTTGAAGAATGCTCCGGCATGATACCCATCTTCAAACCAAATCAGTTCATTGATTTTTGCTGTTGCTGCTTCATGAAGATCAATTGTCATCTGTGGATCAATATAATCATCATCCCTGCAGTTTATAAACAGCAGCGGGTTCTCAACCCTCTTGATTTTAGAAAGAATATCAACCTTTTTAATATCAAATTTATATAAAATCCTTGCAAGGAAATTTGCTGCCTCAAATATAACTTTCAAAGGAAATCCCTTCAGCCTGATTTTTTTACCTGATACTGACATTACCTGGCTGGCCAGACAACTGTATGGGCAGTCTGCAATATAGAAACTGCAGTCATCCCTGACATGTGATGCATACATCAGCAATATAGCAGCACCCATTGATATACCATGAAGACCAATCCTGGAGTCCTTTCCATAGGTATTTCTTATATAATCTACCACGGCTTTGACATCATATTGTTCATAGTAACCGTATGTGGTGGTTTTGCCTCCACTTTTCCCGTGGGCCCTGGAATCCCATGCGACAACTGAATAACCGGCCTTGTGGTAAAAGGAAGCAATGTCTATCATATATTTATAGGAATTTGTGACACCATGAAGTAGAAATATCCATTTATCATTCTTCTTGTTTTCTGCAATCATTATATTCAGCTTATAAAGGTATGGTGAAAGTACATTGACATACTTTAGTTCTGTCCCGTCAATCCATTCTTTTACCTTGTCCGAATACCTTTCATCTGTGTATGGACTTTTATAATTTTCCAGTGAAAAATCCGGTCTTTTCTTAATATAAGCCAAGCTGTGGGCAATAAAAAAACCGACTACCAAAATCAGAATGCAAATTACCAAAATGACATAAAATACATAAATCATCCGTGACCCTCCATAAATAATACCAGTTAAACGCTTATATTTACAACTTCCCTGTATTTATTATACAAAATTTCCAAATACTTATGTATAATTTAATGGTTAAATTTTTTAAAATATTAAATTATTCCAGGGGGTATTATGCTAAAAGAACTATACAGCAGTGGTAAATATAGGGATATGGATTTGAATTGCTCAGAATCCATTTTAGTTGTATCAAACGATGCTTATGGACTTGGTATGACCCCT
>JAFGIJ010000209.1 GCA_016929655.1 Clostridia bacterium | reverse complement strand
TCCATTGCACCATGTCCTATCATCATTTCAGGCAGCTTTCTCTTTTTGTGATAAATTATCCCAAGTACAATCATCAATGGAAGGAATGACAAAAATCTGAACAGGACATATTTAAATTCCCAGATTACAGGCATGAAGCTGTGCTGAAGGGCATAAAAGAAAACAACATAGCCCAAGGAAAGAGCTGGTTTATTCGTGATTCCCCTCAACCTATTGAAGGAATACCCGAAGTACAAGGGCATTTCTGCAAAAACTATTGTTACGGGTAGTAGTATAAGACTTGCTGCAGCAACCCATACCGGAAGAGGCTGTGTAAGCATCAACGGTGGCCCGCCATAGAAAATAATGCTGAATAAAATCATTCCACCGACACCAAGAAGTGACATTACCAAAGTTATAATTACAGCAGATTTTATCCGTATCTTTTCACCATGTCCTATAATCAGGCTTTTGAAACTCACTCCTTCCATTTTACAAATACCAAATAGTACCGCTATGGTTATCAAATTCATCAAAATGCATACAGGAGTCCACCATCTTGCTGACTCAGACAAAGGTAATCCGGTTGTAGCAGACAGAATAACTCCACCTGCTACGAACAATATACTTCTGAATACGGGCAGGAAAAAGGGCATAATTTTCTTCATGAAATACCTATCCTTATACAATTGAATACCTCCACCGATTGCCAAAAGTGGAGGTAACCATATATGTGAATGTCACATATTGCCATGTCTGTCAATTTGGAAGCAATCTTCTATTGTCACCATTCTGATCCACTATGCTTACTATGGTCAGAAGGTATGGATGCCCTGCCCCGCTGTCCATTATGTAGTCAAGGGCATACACATCATTGTCAATTACATTGATATATACTCCATATGAAATACCCTCATAAACCAGTTTTTCATTCCTGCCGTTGAATTTGATTGAACGTACTGTATAAGGATAACCGCTCATTGCATAATCAAACTCATCTGACTTGTACTCAGAGAAAAATATAGTATTTCCACTGGAATTCAATGTGTAGATTTCAGTCCCATCGGTTTCCCTTACTACTTCTATATTCTGACCATCAGGATCTGCTGTTTTAATAGTCCCATCCTGGACGAAAATCAGCTTTCCGTCACCAATTATGAAACGGCTGCACTCATTTCCGATGACTATTTCCGGGTTAGTCCCATCTAGTTCTGCCATTACTATACTGCCATATGCATCAAAGTAGTATAGCTTTTTGTTATATACAACCACATTGGCATTTCTTCCATCTTCAACAATTGTTTCCATGGAATTGTCCTTTAGATTCAGCCTCTTATAGCTATAGGTTCCGGAGGAAGATCTGTTGATGAAATAAAGCCATCCGTCGTACATGCTCATGTTATAACAATAATCTTCATTTATGATTTCATAGGTATAGTCCTTCAAATCAAGTTTGAAAAGCCTGTAAGTACCGTCTATGCTGTCGCCGGTGTTGCCGCTGAAATACAGATATCCTTTATATGGAACCAGTGACCAGCCGAATCCATCAAATATAGGCTTGTTTGCACCGGTTTTTTCATCCATCTCATAGATATGAGCCTTGAAGCTGTCATCAAAATTTGAATAATAAACTGTATTACCGTCATCGAAATAATACTGGCCACTCATTATATTTCCGAGGTCCTTTTTGTCAACACCATCGGAAACAACAGATGATTTACCACTTCCACTGAAACCTCCGGTGAAGATAAATACAACAAAAATGGAGACTACCGCTACTCCTGACAATATTCCGATGAATTTAATTCCTTTTGCATGGGTTTTATAAATAATGAATCCAAGCAGTAGAAGCAGTAAAATCATTATAAGCCAACCGAGGAAACTTACCCCTGCTTTGATAAACAATATAAACGACAGTACTGTTATCAGCAGAGTTATCAACAATCCCATAAACAGTAAACCTTTGTTATTTTTCATTATAATCCTCCTCAACTGTACTCTGATTTTATCTGAAACCATGGTCTTCTACAATAGCCAGGTTCATCCGGATGTAAAATTCGCAATACTATGCCAGACCATTGATTCCTATTAATTGCACATAAGGGCTTTTAAAGAAAATCCCCATCTGCGCCTGCAGGTAGAAAAATCAATTAATCCGACTATTTTCAATTTTCCACCATTGCATTATTCACATTGATTTGGTGTATGCTCTTTTACAATCAGTTTAATCAGGTTCCTGCCCTGAGCCATACATATTGGCACTCCCCCTCCGGGAAATACCCATTGTCCGGTCATATAAAAATTCTTCAATCCAGGCAAAACCTTTGGCAATTTTATACCAAAAGACTCTATTGATGGCATCCAGCCCTGATATGATGCCCTCCAGTTTCCTGTGTACCGTTCCCATGTCACTGGAGTTGCCACATCAGATTCTTCGACACATGACCTGATCCCGGGAAAGGTTTCTTCCAGAATATCCATGACTTTTTCCAGCACTGCACTTTTCTCATCATAATATTCCTTTTCATCGTTTTTATACAAAGCCGTCCAATAATCATAATCTGTTTCAATTTGAGTCTGAATAACACTTTTTCCTGAAGGAGCGAATGATGGATCATGACAATAATTAAAAAATCCCGCCCATTCGAGCTTTTTCCCACATATATCAATTGATTTATCCAATTTAATGTCAGTTATTTCAGCTAAACCTGAAAAATCCCTGTTGATTCCCAGGCTGATTGATATAAGGGGTGGCCATAATTTCGGTTTCATATATAACGACGCAATCTCCTTGGAAACAAATTTCCCTTCAAGCATATCAAATATTGTGCTATGCCCATCGCAGGCCGAAATAACAATATCAGCCTCAATTAATCTTCCATCCTCCAGTTCAATTCCAGCCGCTTTTTTGTTCCTGACAATTATCCTCTTAACCTTACTTCCATAGTGAATTTTTCCACCCATATCCTTATATCTGTTTTCAATCACCTGTGAAAATCTCAATGACCCTCCCAATGGGTATCCCCCTTCTTTAATATGCATATAACTCAAAGGTAATACAGCCATCAGGGCAGGCATGTTTTTTACCGGGAATAGACGAAATAACATTTCCTTTATATCACTGCTCTTAAAAAGTTTGTTCAGGTAATTCTCTATTGTGATGTTCTTTAAATTCAGGAAGGATGGAATGAATGGAATCATCTTAAGATAATCCAGAAAGCTGAAATCACCAAAATCTCCGTCAATGGGCGGGTTAAATGAAGTATATCTACGAACCATTTTCATATATTTTCCTATCCCTTTTATTTCTCCGGGATAGTGCTCTGATAGTTCTGCTTCAAATGAATCGATATTTGTATAAACTTTGATGCTTTTACTGCCACATATGATATGCCGAAAGACCTTGGAGTAATGAAATTCAATGCCATCTGAAATTCCGAGGTCCCTGAATACAGGATACAAACTTGTACCCTTATTACACCCCAGTACCCAATGCAGACAATGGTCGAAAAGGTAATCTCCTCTTTTCCATGAAGTACAAACCCCACCAGGAAGCGTATGCATTTCATATATTTCAGATGAAAATCCACTTTTCTGAGCATAGATTCCAGTGGAAAGACCGGCAATACCGGCCCCGATAATGACTAATTTTTTTGTCATAAGCACTCCTCAACATAATTCATCCGTGTTTATCATCGATGGTTCCAACAAACCATACAGCCTACAGGCCACAACATAACAACCATATATATACCATATTTACATAAGATAAGTTTTGATTTAAGTATAGTCAGCTAATTTTTACAGCAGAACATCCGCAGCACCTACTGTTGACTTTCCAAAAGCTTTTTGTATCCGAGCTCAATACCTACTGCCCCAAGTGGTGCACTGATCAAAATGGCAAGAACTGATGCAGCTAGGATTGTGTTTCCTGCTGCCAACCCAGCAGCAAGCGGTATAGCGCCAATCGCTGCCTGTACCGTTGCCTTTGGAATACCTGCGATTATGCAAAAGATACGTTCCCTGCGGCTCAGCGGTGTCTTGATCAAACAAACCAATACACCGATTGAGCGAAAAACCAATGCAATTATAATCAACAGAATCGCCGCAATACCCACACCTTTTACATGGCCGATATCCACCACAGATCCCAGCATTACAAAAAGAATCAATTCCGCAATTACCCATACTTTAGCAAATTTCCCTGTAACCCGTTTTGCAAGGACTCCATATGTTTTCAGTATTGTCCCACCGATTGCCATTACTGCCAGGAATCCTGAAAATGGAATGAAATCCCTGATCAATGGCTCAAGTCCCATAACCAGTATAGCCAGGCCCAGTATCAACAATACCTTGACCGTGTCACGCATGTGCATGCGTTTAAAAACCTGAACCAGGATAAATCCAATGGCAATTCCAACTGCAAGGCCCGTAATAATTGACAGCGGAATGCTTAGTAATTGCAACGGACTGAAATCCTTTCCGGTTGCAAGTCCCATAAATGAGGTGAATAACACAATAACATAGATGTCGTCTGCTGAAGCCCCGGCGAGAATCATCTGTGGAACACTGTTCTTCCTGCCATAACCTGCTTCCATCAGGTGAAGCATTTTAGGAACAATAATAGCCGGTGAAACCGCTCCCAGGATGGCTCCCAGAATAGCCGCTTCAAGATATGAAACTCCCAGCAGAGGCGGTGCCAAAATAACAACTGCAACAATCTCAAAAGTTGCAGGGATGAAACTCATTAAAATAGCCGGACGTCCGACCCGCTTCAAATCTTTTAAATCAAGTGTAATACCAACCCGAACCAGGATGACAATCATGGAAATTTCACGCAGGTCACCCGAAACTGCAATAATTTCGGGGCTAATCAGATTCAATACATGAGGTCCCAGGAGAATGCCGGATATCAACATACCTAACAGACCAGGTAAATGCAGCTTCTCGAATATTCCCTTGAGAGCAAATCCAACAAGAATAATAAGCGCAAGACTCAATAGCATAAATTCATCTCCCCCAGGCAGTGGCAACAAAAAAGCTGACACTACTTTCGAAAAAATCGTAGAAGTCATCAGCATCATCAGCAGTTCGGCTTTCGCCAGGGAGCACTTCATTCCCTAGTTCATAATATTACGGATTGAATTGCTATCTGTCAAT
>JAFGIJ010000043.1 GCA_016929655.1 Clostridia bacterium | reverse complement strand
TCTCTCTGAAAGAATCTGAGTAATTTTGTGGGCTGTTTCAAGTCCGGAGTTTTGATTTTGACCAGTTACAAAGCGCTCCTCATAATCAACAACCATGCAAGTGGCAAAGAAGTCATTAAATGCAGTATTACTCTCGAAGATTGCCCCTGCCCTTTTTATTTCGGTTTCCGGATGCTTAGGAGTAAACTCAATACCCAGTGAATCGAGCTGGCTATTTGTAACTCCGCTGATTTTACGTCCTTCTATCAGTAAATTGCCATCCAGATCTTCAGCATGAACAAGCCCTAAAGCGCCATGGCATACAGAGCCAATTATGGTTTCCTTATCTGAGTAATAGGCTTCTGATACTTTTTGGGCTAATATTTCTGATTGTTCAAAGTCATATGCTGCGCCCCATCCGCCTGCAAGCCATATAACATCATATGCTGCAAAGTCAACATCATCAATTTTCATGGAGTTGGCTGCCTTTGCCTGAGCAACATCATCCTTTTGAAAACGCCTGTCCTCATCCGTAATAATGAAATAGTTAAGTGTTTGAGGATCTATTGGAATTTCTCCGCCCTCAATACTAGCTAAATCTACTTCCATACCTGCATCCAAAAACACATAATAAGGATGAGTCATTTCGGAGGAAGCTACTCCGGTTGCTCTACCTTCAGTTTCACCCGGCTTTGACAAAACGCTATGGCTGGTTGTAACGATAAGCGCTCTCATGCCTTCCGCTTTGTACGTTGGTCCATCATAATCAGGATGTATGCCCATTACATTTATGATTGACGGACCGGCTATGATGACTACTAGTAACAAAGCAATGATAACTCCACCGATTATCAATAATGTCTTCTTGACTTTCCTATGCTTCTTCGTCTTTTTATTCATTTCACTCATATTCTTTTTCTCCTTGCTTTTAAAAGTTACACTGTAACTATTTACTGTTTTAATATATAATAGAGATAGTGATTAATCAATAGTATGGCTTTATCTTATACATAAGAGGGAGAATGTAACATGGCACGGGAAAAACAGATAAATGAATCAAAGGAATTAATTGAAAACTCTTTGATTCGCTTATTAAAAAAGAAACCATTAAATAGCATTAGCATGACAGAAATCGCTGAAGAAGCAGAAGTGGTGAGAATGACTCTTTATCGTCATTTTAGAACGAAAGAGGAAATAATACTCAGTATTATCGCAAAAAAAATTGATCATATGATCAATGGAATGAATCAAAACACACTTCCAACTATGCACGATTTTCTGTTGTTAAGATTCCATATATTAAAGAAGTCTCCTTTTACTGAAATGCTGTTTGCGCATAACCACTTAGACAAGCTGCTATCATTAATCAGAGTTCGAACCATTGATAGATTGAACTTTCTCCCATTAAAAGACTTTTCGCCATTTGTGATTGAGTTTATCGGCGGCGGTATAGACGCCATTACGATAAAATGGGTAGCCGAAGGCATGAATGAATCACCAGAAAGCATGACAAGAAAAACGGAGGAACTCATCGTTACGATCAGTTCCTTTCTAAGATAGTAGGCAATTGTATTGCCTTAATTGCCTGGATTCATCCCAATCTCAATAGTGGTCTGCCCCCGATTATGTGTCCAACTTCAATGTTAGTAAACTTCGGGGCAGACAAGTACCTTCTATAGACTTTTTTGACTATTCCACTGAGATATCTTTTCTCTGATTTTGGAATACAGAGACCCAAAGGAATAAATTCCCCAATAGTTTTTGAGAAAGGCAGGATAGTGTTGCAGGCAAGACCAGGTGCTTTTGGATAGTAGATTTTGAGAGCTGGTGCTATAAAAATAGGTGAACCCTATGCGAAAGAAAATCCGCTTAAGCAAAGGATAAGTTAAGGTGTCTTTATAGGA
The DNA here is from genome assembly GCA_016929655.1 of Clostridia bacterium. Classification (GTDB taxonomy): domain Bacteria; phylum Bacillota; class Clostridia; order DUPQ01; family DUPQ01; genus JAFGQE01. Next base: position 18,949 of record JAFGIJ010000043.1, on the reverse strand, counting down.
AACCGATAGATAGCGGTCGAACCTATAAAAACGGGAATAGATACGATGGGCTAAAGGGGATTCATCCACCTGCAAAAGTTCTTTAAAATGATTTGGAATCAATCGGTCCAAAATCAAGGCCATCATTTTTAGCTGGGGAACTACATCGTATTCTTTGGAAAGGCTGAGTACTCTCTTTAAAGAAAGCTCAGGATAGCGCTTGAGAAGGTCAAAACAGTCGGCGGCCCAGCTGATAGACCCCTTGTGATGCTCATTAAAGATAATATTGTCGAAAGCATTTATCAGAATATGCAAAAACAAATCTTCCAGAGGCGGCAGCAGGAGCTCGGTTCCATTTTGGGTTATTTTTTCAGCCTGTTCCCATATTGTCTCGATTTCTGATTTCCAGATGTTGTGCTTAAAGAATGTGTAGTGAAGGTCTAAACAATTTCTTCCTTCCCACAAAAGGTCAACCGAGTGGACTGAATCGGTTTTTATTGTAAAGCCGCAATCAAGTGCGATTTTTTTAGCCTCTTCAAAATGCGCTTTGGGAACCACAATATCCACATCACCCATCTGACGGGGAATATTAGCCAATGCTCCAAGACGAAGTGCACCACCCTTGATGACAAGGATTGGAATTCCACGTGATGCTAATTGGCCTGCCATCTTGAACATTATATTCAACCGGCTTATGTTTCCTACGGCTATCTGACGATAACAACCGCGAATTCGCGGTTGAAGCATGGCAGGAGCCCAGTGAAAACCGTGCTGTGCACAGAGGCGGCTGAGCATATAGCTGAATGCAAATGTTTCCTCTTCATAATGAACCATGGAAAATAATTTTTTCATTTCAGCTGGATCGGGAGAAGCCGAAATGTACTGTCGGAGAAGAAGACGTTCCTTATCGGTTACACCTATTTTTTGTTCAAAAAAATCTGCAAAGTCAACGGATTTCTGCTGAAATTTTCGATTCTCTTTCCTCCTCATCGCTTCCCCCAAAAACAGTAATCCCAGTAAAATATTAATCTAGTAAACTGAGTTATTGTAAAAGATTTGATACGATTTGTAAAGCACTTGCAGCAATCTTGACTATGCAAAATGTGTTTGTTAAAATGAGCTGATAGCGAATATTAAAAAGGTGGTAAATGCTGCATGTATGCATTTAATGAGAAAAAAGCTTTCTGCGACGATGTTGATGGTCAGCTGATTGTCTTGAACTTTGATACCGGTGCATATTATTCTTTCAATTCATTGGCTTCGGTAGTGTTTCGTGATTTGATAGCAGGATATGAGAAAAATGAAATCATACAGGCACTTGAGCAGTTTGCTCCCGCGGCCGAAGTAGCGCAGCAACTGGGTATACTTATTGACAAGCTGCTTGAAAAGGAGCTTATTGTCTCCCTGGCAGAATCTCAGGCACCGAAGGAAGCAATGTCATTTTACAACGAATCATTGTTAGAGGATGGTTTCTCCCTCCACATAGATGAATTTATGGATGTTGCGGATCTTCTGCTTATGGATCCGATTCACGAGGTGGATCCTGATGTCGGCTGGCCTCAGATTAGGCCGGAGAAACTGGATGAATAGACCCAATATACTTGTAAGCGCCAATTCCACCTATGTGATGCCACTGGCAGTCATGCTGACCTCCCTTTTTAAAAACAACTCTGCTCAAATAGATGTTTATCTCCTGTGGTCAGAACTATCCGCAGCAGATTTGGAACTTCTGGAAAGGCTTGTGCTCTCCCATGGTTCCAGGCTTATTCCCATAGAGATTAATCAAGAAGTTTTTCAGGGAGCTCCGACTCTAAAATACATATCCCGTGAAACTTATTTCCGTCTTTTGGCAGCAGACTATCTACCGAGTGCCATAGGCCGGGTTTTGTGGCTGGATGCGGATATCATCGTCAATGGAGATATCATGCCTTTCTATAACATGGACTTTGATCGAAATTTTGTAGTAGCCTGTTCATATGGTGACCCAATGCGTGAAACAATACATAAAAACTGCCAAAGTCTTGGGTTCCCAGACGACAAAACATACTTCAATGCCGGCGTCATGCTCTGCAATCTTGAGGCGTGGCGGACACTGGACATTCATGCTATGATTGCCAATCATCTCAGCGAAGGACGAAAGCTGCAATTTCCTGGCCAGGATCTGACAAATCTGCTGTTTCACGGACATGTTAAAATAGTCGATTACAAATATTATAATTCCATGATTCATTGTATTTGTGATAAGGAAGATTTACGCTTTGCCCACGAAAATGCAGTTATTATCCATTTCCCGGGAGAGGCAAAGCCATGGCGTTTCCATGATTTACCGTTTTCGGATGTCTGGGCACAGTATCATGAGCATTGTCCTTTTGGAGGTCAGCCACTTCGCCGGACTTCATATTTTAAATTAAAAGCTGCTTTTAATAGAATGCAAAGAGGAACATAAGCAGATGATTGATACTAATAAGCAGACCGACTTGGATAGTAATGCTGAAGTTATGCGCCAATACTTTGAGGGAATTGAACAACTTCTTTCTGAAAGCTCTGCACCTCACCGGATTTATCATTTAGATATCGAAGGGCAATTCATTAAGCTGATATTTGTGGGTCTGGCACCTGAAGCTGGTATGCTTGAATCGTTGCGTCGTATTTTAACTGATGATGCCGGTGAAACAAGCGAGACTTTTTATATCTGGACAGACCGAATCTCCAACTATGCTCCAAAGGGTTGCGACATATCAGACGGAAGGTGGATTTATCAGTGCGAAGGCTGCAATATGATTCTGTCCTTGCAGTATGGTTATTTAAAAGCGCGGTTTGATTTGAAAAAGACAAGCTTCATATGCTTTGATCCGGATATAGGATTACCGGCCGACTACATCAGTCATCCTTTTTTCACAGAACTTCATTGGTGGGCGCAAAGGCGGAAAATGCTGCTGGTACACAGTGCTTCTGTTGGCATAGATGGTAAAGGTGTGCTGATTTCCGCTCCAAGTGGCAAAGGAAAATCAACCCTTGCACTTGCCTGCATGTTGAAAGGCATGGACTATGTGTCGGATGATTATCTGTTGCTTAACACAGAAGGCTCCGCGACGGCCAGACCAATATATTCTACCGGCTATCTCACTTCGGATAGTCTGGAACTCCTTCCTGTATTGAAGCAGCATATTATTGTAAAAAATTCTGAGCGTGGTAAATATTTAATAGATCTGACACCATTTGAATCACAATTTGTTTCGGCTCTCCCTCTTAAAGCCATTGTATTTCCGGAACTGTGTGGTAATTCATTCCCTTCCATTGTACCGACTGCCCCGGGCATTGCAATTGTTCAGATGGTTTCAGCCGCTGCAAATCAAAAAAGAGCAGAAAGAAATCCCGAATTTTTACGCACACTATTAAATCAGGTAAAAGGACTGCCATCATATAAGATTTATCTCACGCGAGATGCAGAAGCAAATGCCAAGGTTCTTGAGGCGTTTTGCCGAAACTCGTTATAGGGAAAATCAAATTAATTCATTTGGAAAGGAAAGTTTATGAAAAAGGTGTCTGTCATTATCCCGGCATATAATGCAGGAGATTATCTTGAACGAAGCATTGACAGTGTCCTGTCCCAGCAAGGTGCTTCGATTGAAATCATCGTTTCAGATGATGGGTCTGAAGACAACACTGAACAAGCCGTTGCAAAATATATAGGCAGAGAAGGCATCGTTTATATTAGGAATACACGGAACTGTGGTGTCTCCGTTGCACGGAACCTGGGAATTCGAGCCTCAACCGGTAATTTTATTGCGTTTTGCGATGCTGATGACGAATGGCTGCCAGGTAAACTTGAAAAACAGATTAACTATCTGTCTGAACATCCAGAAGAAAACATCGTTTTTACATCAAGAGAAAACGTCTGTGACAATGACTGCCCAGAGTGCGAAAGGATACGTAATATGGGCAGGCGCGGTGAGTGGTATATGGCCGCCGCTTTGGTGCGTAAAAGTCTGTTCGAGCAATATGGTCTGTTTGACGAAACAATGCGTATACGCGAGGATACCGAGTTGCTGACAAGGCTGCGTTCAGGCGGCGAGAACTTCGGCCGGGTGGATGAGATTCTATACCGCAGACACATACTTCCGACAGGTCTTTCCGTAAATGCAAATCCAAATGAACGAAATGATCGTCTGCTGTCATCCCTTATGCGGGGCATCAGGCGAAATTCAAAACCAAATAAGACCGAAACAGAGCTTTCAGTACTGATTCCCATGTATAACGCCGGCAATTACATTATCGATGCCATACGCAGCGTCCGGGCACAGGGGATACAATTGGAAATCATTATAATAGATGATGGCTCGACCGATGGTTGCGCATCGACGGCATGGACGGAGCTTTCTTCCTGGAAGTCACAGGAGGAGGATGGTTTTTCGGTACTTGTACGCATGGCACACCGAGGACAGGCTGCCTCCAGGAACCTAGGACTTTCCCTGGCGCGGGGAAAGTGGTTGTTTTTTCTGGATGCAGACGATTATCTGACTGAAGGTGCATTGGACGCATTGCTTTGTGCAACCAAAGAGGATCCCAAAGCTCAGCTTATTAGTTCTATGTGCGAGGATTTTATTTCTCCGGAACTGCCTGAAGAGGAAGCCATAAAACTGAAAATCAACCCCAATCCGTATCGGAGAATGCTGGCAGGATGTATGCTGATTCACCGAGAGTTATTTGACTGTCTTGGACGCTTTGACGAAAGTTTGGCGAGTTCCGAGACGGCACAATGGGTGTTAAAGCTCCGCGATGCGGGAATTAATGTATGTGAGATTGACAAGTTGACGCTGAAACGACGTTATCATATGAGTAATCTAGGCAGGCTGTCTCGTAAAACGCAGCTTCAAAGCTATATGTCGATTATAAAAAACCGTCAGCATAAAAAACATTAATAGTGTGACAGATGGATTCGAACTTAAGATTGGGACCATAGATTGGGGTGCAATCGCCTTTTTCAAGAAATAATATTAAAAGCAGTCTTTAATTGTCCAAAAGTGAGGAAAATTGTTTATCAAAAAGGAGGTGCGGATGTTTTTTAAAGCAGAATTTCCACCTCCTTCGTTTACATATTTCCAATAGTGCAAAGCTTTTTAAACCAGATACAAAACACACATCAAATATCTTACCAAACCTTGCTAAGATATTAACAACCTCAGCAATCTGACTTGCTTTAATTTGAAAGGATTTATAGACTTCCTATTGACTCAGTGCTTTTCCGATGAACTATCATTGTTTCAACCTGCTTCATTCTCTTGTCGTCGAATTGGCCGTTCTCCAGCCGATCGATAAGCATTCTGCATGCTTCATATCCCAGCTTCTCAGCCATTATATCCACACTGGTCAGATGAGGACAAAAAGTTTCAGCAATCATTGTATTGTTGAATCCAGTAATTGGGATATTTGAATTTCTCTCATTCATATACTGGATGGCTCCGAAAGCCAGGATATCATCAGTCGTAACCACTGCATCTATATGCATATTACTTAGTTTTTTCATGGCATTGTACCCATGCATGAAATCGTCCTCGCAGACAACAATCAAATCATCATCAACCGAAATGCCATTTCTATCCAATGCATTCTCATATCCGGTGTATCTGTGCTTGTTATATATAAATTTCCTGTCCCCGCATATCAAGGCCAGTCTTCTTAACCCCTTGTCTATAAGCATCTGGCACACATCATCCATTGCCTTTATGTTGTCATTATCAACAGAAATTGCATGTTTGCCATTTGCTGTGGTTCCAATAAGGGCATATGGAACATCCTTTTGTTCCAGATATTTTACGTTTTGGTCATCATCTTCAACAGTTGTCAGAATTGCTCCGTCAATCCAACCGCTTTTTATCATATCCCTGATACTCGTATGATTGTTTTCCTTGCCCTGGTATGCATTCATTATATAGTAACCACGCTCCTGGGCACATTTTGTGATTCCACTCATAGCATCCATGAAAAACTGATTATGGTAAACACCATAGGTATCTCTGGGAAGAACAAGTCCGAGGATTTTTGTTCTCATATTGTTGGCAAGACTTTTTGCCACGGCATTTGGATGGTAATTCACCTCATCCATTGCCCGCTTCACTCTCTCAACTGTTGCTTTGCTTATCAAGTCGCTCCCCGATACAACCCTCGAAACGGTTGAAATCGAAACCTTAGCTACTTTGGCTACATCATTTAATGTTGCCATTTGTTCCTCCTGTCATTTCAGACGCTTTGCCCTGTATTATAACATAATTCTGTTAATTTCAAGTAAATCCACAACAGAACAATCCGGATATACGATATCCGCTTCAGACAATTCGTCCGTGTCACCGATTCCGACTGCAATCATACCCGCCGCTTTTATGGACCTTATACCTGCGACTGCGTCCTCAATTCCTGCACAAAACCTAGGGTTTACTCCAAGTTCACCGGCTGCCTTCAGAAATATGTCAGGAGCAGGCTTTCCATGAGCTATTTCAGCAGGATTGACAACATAATCAAAATAGTGAGTGATTCCAAGTCTTTCCATGAGAATTGGACCATTTTTTGAAGCACTTGCCAGTGCAACTTTTATATTCCCGGCTTTACAAACTTCCAACAATTGTACTGCACCTGGCAGAAGGTCAGAAGCGGTGAATTTTGAAATCATATCCATATAGATTTCATTCTTGCTTGATGCAAGCTCATTCTTCTGTTCATAGGTAAATTCATCCTGCATTTGACCATGTTTTAGAATTATTTCCAAAGAATCCATCCTTGAGACACCTTTTGTAAGAACCTCAAGTTCATCGGGCAAATCAAACCCCAGATCGGATGCCAGAATCCTCCATGCGGCAAAATGCTCATCCGAGCTGGATGTAAGCACTCCGTCCATGTCAAATATCATCGCCCTGATTTTCATACTTCATACAGATTTTCATAATACTCGTCAAGCATACGTTTTACTGCAAACTGCTCCCGGCAGCTATCAATGCTGTTTTGCATCATGGAAATCCATCTCTCACGATTTTCATAATATATAGGGAGCACACTTCCCAGTAGCACATCATAAAGAGCCTTTAGATCATGGGCATCCAGCTCCCTGTCATCAATAAATTCAATGCCATCCCCGAACTGCCATCCATTGTTTCCATGGTCACAGGCTTCGGGCCACCAACCATCCAGAACGGAAAGATTGAGCACTCCGTTCATCGCTGCCTTCATACCGGAAGTTCCGCTGGCTTCCTTTGGACGCCTGGGATTGTTGAGCCACACATCACAGCCTCTTGTAAGGACTGAGCCTATGGTCATGTCATAATTTTCAAGAAATACCACATTGTTCGGATATTCTTTGCTCATTGCCACAAGGTTTTCGACAATTGCCTTGCCGTTGTCATCCAGAGGATGAGACCTGCCTGAAAATATAATCTGCAGTTTGTTTTTCCTGAACAAGTCTTCCACCACTTCCCTGTCCGTAAAGATGAAATTACTGCGTTTGTAAGCCACTGCACGGCGTGCAAATCCTATAGTCAACACATCTTCATCAAGTTCCACCCCGTTTCGCTCCCTGACAAACTCAATCAGTGCACGTTTATTCTTCATATGAGCATCCCATAGCCTTGTGGGATTATCAGTATTGCCAAGTACTTCTTCATCAACCCAGGTAGGCAGATGGATTGCATTGGTTATGCCGGTTATTTCGCATCTGTTGTCAATGTGGGCCCACATCTTGTTTGCAGTTTCAGCATGAAGCTGTGCCACTGCATTTGCTGCCTTTGATATCCGAAGTGCTGCAACAGTCATATTGAAAGGAGCATCTCCTATGCTAACAAGCTGCTCAATGGTCAATCCGTTGTTTGCTCCCATATACATCAATCTTTCAATGGTGTGTGATTCATTACCCTGTATTACTGGAGTATGTGTGGTAAATACAATCCTTTCCTTTGCGGCTTCCAACGCATCTTCATAACTATATCCGGAATCCATATATTCCTTGATTAGCTCAAATCCCGCAAAGACTGCATGCCCCTCATTGAAGTGATATATATCGATGTCAAGCCCCAGTTCACGCATGGCCCTTACACCGCCAATACCCAGAATCATCTCCTGTGCAATTCTTTCCTCCGGAAACCATCCGTATAATTGGCCTGTAATCCAGCGTTCATCATTTTTATCAATATCCGTATCAAGCATATATAGGTCGGCATTGTCAAAGCAGTCCACCTTCCATATCTTTGCATATACATCGGCATTGCGAATTCTGACACAAACCTCCCTTCCGGTATCCTTCAGGAATGGATACTTATAGTTATGGTAGCTGTCATAAGCCTTTCCGTCCTCTGATATCATCTGGTCCGTATATCCTTGCTTCCACATCAAGCCTATACCCACGATGGGAAATCCGTGCTGCCTCGCCCCCTTCATATAGTCCCCGGCAAGTATGCCGAGTCCACCGGCATACTGCTTGAAGCTGCTTTCCAGCCCATACTCCATACAAAAATATGCAACATTTGGTTTTCTATTCATAATATTCCTCCGATTAACTCTTTCCTTTTATTTCAATGACCTTGTTGTCATTGTATAAATCAACTTCATTATTCCATATTCTTATTGTAATTGCCTCTCCCTCCAGCAGCGTAGCACCTACCATATCCTCGCGGACATTGATTTTTATCCTTCGTCCCCTGAAGTATATGATAAATGAATAACCGGTCCATTCTTCGGGCAGTGCAGGGTTGAACCTAAGCAGGCCATCCTTCACCCTGAGGCCTCCGAATCCATGGACTATGGCAAGCCATGAGCCCGCAGTACTGGTTATATGAAGTCCATCCTCCGTGTCATTGTTGTAATTGTCAATGTCCAATCTCGAAGCCCTAAGATATAGCTCGTATGCCTTGTCATAATACCCGATGTCACTGGCCAGTACAGAATATATGCAGGATGACAATGATGACTCATGCACTGTCATGGGTTCATAAAAATCAAAGTTCCTCTTCTTGACATCTGTGTCATATTCAAAGGGGAAGAAGTAGAATGCCTGGATTACATCCGCCTGTTTTATGAAACATGAGCGAAGTATCCTGTCCCATGACCAGTTTTGGTTGATGGGACGGTCCGAAAGTGGCAGGTCATCAACCGTCAGAAGTTCCTTGTCCATGAACCCGTCCTGCTGGGCAAAGACATCAAGTTCATCAATATATGGGAAATACATGTTTTCCGATATGGTAACGAACCTTTTGATTTCATCATCCGATATATTTATTTCCCCTGCTATTTCTGCAAATCTTCCGGGATTCCTTTTCCTGATTCCATCGGCAGCTTCCGAAGCATATCTGAGGCAAAAAGCCGCCATTGTATTTGTATACCAGTTGTTGCTGACATTGTTCTCATACTCGTTTGGGCCGGTAACACCGAGGATCATGTATTTTCCCTTACGTGGATTATAGTTCACACGGCTTGCCCAGAACCTTGCAATCTCGTACAGTACGTGAAGTCCGTATTCCTGAAGATATTCTTCATCCCCTGTATAGTTCACATAGTTATATACGGCATAGGCTATGGCACCGTTTCTGTGTATTTCCTCAAAGGTTATCTCCCATTCGTTGTGGCACTCCTCACCGTTCATTGTCACCATCGGATAAAGCGCACCTTCAAGACCCAGCTTTTTTGCATTCTTTCTTGCATTTTCAAGGTGGTTGTACCTATAGATAAGCAAAGAACGGGCAACATCCTCCCTTGCAGTTGACAGGAAGAATGGAAAACAAAAGGCTTCCGTATCCCAATATGTGGAACCTCCGTACTTTTCACCGGTAAAACCTTTGGGCCCTATGTTAAGTCTGTTATCATGTCCCGTATATGTCTGGAACAGATGGAATATATTGAACCTGATTCCCTGCTGTGACAGCATATCGCCTTCAATGACCACATCAGCATATGACCATATTGATGCCCAGCTTTTCCTGTGTTCTTCAAGAAGTGCATCAAATCTGGTTTCTCTTGCTTCACTTGCACGTTCAAGTGATTTTCCCGTAACTTCACTGGTTTCATAATCCCTTGAAGTAGTTATTGAAAAGTATTTGAACATTATAAATAGTGAACCCGGCTCAACCCTGGAAGAATATTCATTTCCTATGTATAACCCATCATCAGACACAAGGGTGCCTTTCAAATCCACACCTTTCACTGCAACCTGTTCACAAGCCGAAGAGGAAACAATGAATCCGGTTTTTTTGGTTGCCATGGTTATATTTGATATTCCATCATGAGATGCAACAGATATCTTTTCCCAGAACATGTCATCAAAATTTGAATCCCTGTTGCGAACATCACCGTTTAGATAAGATATAAGTCTGACATCCACGGAATCTCCAAGCGGTTGTACAGTATACCTGATGGCCCCGATTTCCTTCTTCTCCATCGATACGAATCTAAGTGAACCTACTCTCACCCTTTTTCCAGTCATTGTTATGACATCAAATTTTCTTGTAAAAGTGCCCTGCTTCATGTCAAGTTCGCGTGTGAAATTTTCAAAATGGCACTTGCTGAGGTCTACTTTTTCACCGTCGATCCACAAATGTATGGAAATCATATCGCAGGCATTTAATACCTTGGCGAAGTATTCCGGATACCCGTTCTTCCACCATCCTACCTTTGTTTTATCAGGATAATAAACACCAGCTATGTATGTTCCTTTGAGTGTACTGCCTGAAAAATCTTCTTCAAAATTACCTCGAAAACCCATGTGTCCGTTTGCAAGGCTCATTATGCTCTCTGCAATCTCATTGGTATCATTATCGAAAACATTGCCGATTACCTTCCATGGGTCGGCTTCAAATATTCTTTTCATATATTATCTCCATGCAAGCGTTTGCATGCTCTGATTATAGCTAATACTGAGGATGATATCAAGATAATATTTGACCATTGCCTCTCCTTCCCCTGCTTCTTGACATATTTCCATTCAGTAGGATAATGGAATTGCAGGGTTACAACTAATTCCTGTTAAGGTGGTTTTCATGAAGAAGTTAACCGACATTCTGCTCTCTATAATACTTGTAGCCAGCCTTGTTACAGGCTGCACCCAGGGAATCACAGGTCCTGAGAAATTTGAAATCCAAACCTCTGCAGTCCTTTCAGAGGATATTGATGTATGCTACAGTCTTTTTCCTATTTCATTTGCAGACAGCAACGGTGACGGGTTGGGTGATATAAATGGAATCCGGGAAAACCTTGGATACCTTAAGAATGAACTGGGAGTTGATTGCATATTGCTCAATCCCATTCACCCGTCTCCTACATACCATAAATATGATGTGGTTGACTATCTGGCTGTGGACCCGGATTTTGGTACCATGGAAGATTATGAGAACCTCATCAGGGAAATGCATGAACTGGATATGTATATGATAATGGACCTTGTAATAAACCATACTTCCAGCAGGCATCCATGGTTTCAGGCTGCCAAACAAAAGGATGAAAAGTACAGGGATTACTACCGGTGGCTCACCACTGAAGAACTTAAGGAACATCACATGAAAAGCGACTGGTATATAGGAGGAAACACCTACTATTATGCAGGCTTCTGGAGCGAAATGCCTGAACTTAACCTTGAAAATGAAGATGTAAGGAATGAATTGAAGTCCATTGCAGAATTCTGGCTTAACAAGGGTGTTGATGGTTTCAGGATAGATGCTGCACTGCATCTTTATGACAAAGGTGAATATCCAGAGGGGTTTGAAACCTTTGAATCAAACATAGCTTTTTTCAAGGAATTCAGTGAATACATAAAAAGCATAAAAGAAGATGCGTTCATAATATCCGAGGTTGCCCTTAACTTCAAGGCAGCCTCTTCATATTATGATGGAATGGAAGCAATGTTCAACTTTGACTTCGGTGAAGACCTGCTCGCTGCTTCATATGTCGGTTCAAATAATCTTGCTGATGAAGTACAGTACTATCTCGACCAAATGTCAGATTACGACACAAGGGTAATGGGAACATTCCTTTCGAACCATGACCAGAACAGGTCCATTGAAGCTCTTGCGGGAAGCTTGTCGCGTGCCAAAGTTGCAGCTAACCTGATGTTAACCCTACCAGGCATTCCTTTCATATATTACGGGGAGGAGATTGGTATGAAGGGAAAGAAACCTGATGAGAACATTCGGGAACCCTTTGTATGGGGAGATGAATCCAAATACACTACATCATGGAATCTGTCCACACAAAATGTTAATAAAAATACATTGTCACTGGCTGAACAGATGAAAGACGACTCTTCCCTTTTCAACACCTATAAAACAATGATACGGGTACGCAAAGAAAATCCCGTATTGAAAAACGGGGATATAGCCCATGTGGAAACAGGTGTAAAGGCTATCATCGCTTATAGAAGGTTTGACCTGGATACGAATTTTCTTGTAGTACACAATACCCTGGACCAGGAATACATATTGAACTTCAATCCAGCTTCTGAATATAAGATTGTTTATTCGCAAAATCCGGCTGACAAAGTGACTGACTTAAAACTGTATCTTAGTGGAAGAAGTGTAATCATTATCAATCTGATGGACGATGAAATGGATTCCCTGGAGTAGCCCGGGACTTAAATCGCCCGATTTGTTGACATTGCAAAAAATCGGTGATAAAATTTAGGCACAATGCAAACGCTTGCAAAGAAGAGGAGGAATAGTATGAAAAAGATATTATGCATAGCTTTGGCACTAGTTCTAGTAATCGGTCTGTTTGCCGGTTGCCAAGAAAAACATGAGGATGTAACCATTACAGTTCAGGCAGAAACCGACTGGATGGATTACTATCAGGCTGTCAAAACGGCGGTAGAAACAGAGTACCCATACATCACTGTACAAATCATCGAAGCTGGTGCTTTCGACCATCTGGATGCCCTTGACAATACTTCAGCTACCAATGAGGAAATTGCTGATGTATTCGCAGCTCCTGCTGACAGGCTTTTTGGTCTTAATGACAATGCTCAGATAGCCTATATTCCGGCAGCTGATATCGCTAGGAACATCGGAGGCTGGACTGATTATGAAGCAGGTTTAGGCGGTGCTTTCAAAGATGGTGAAAACTATTTAGGTGTACCGATGAACATTGAAACACTGTTGTTCTTTGCCAATAAGGCAAATGCAGCAGATGCAGGCATTGATCTTAATTCAACAATTGAGCTCAACGATCTGGCAGATGATGACTTGCTTGTTGCTTACTTCAATGCCTGGTTTGGTGTAGCATTTACCAATGCTGCAGGTTTTGAACTACTTGGCAAGGATGCTTCCGGGAATCTGTTCTCTGATGCAACAAAGGAATGGGATGAATTGAATGCAAACCAGAAAGCGTTGTTCAATCACTTGTTCGATTACTGGAAATTCCACCAGACAGCCGGTGAAGGCGGAGTACCTGACACCGCTTGGGACAGTTCAAATATCTGGGCATCAATGGAAACGGAATATGCTTCTACAGGACACAGCTCACTGTTGCTAGAAGGTCCATGGAATGCTACGAAATTCAAAGATATCGCCGGTGCAGATTTTGATCTCCTGCCCTTGAATCAGGTTACGCTCAACGGCAATGAAGTAGCCCACTGGAAAGGCGGCTGGGCATTGGTAGTTAATGTCAGGAATGAAGGCAATGAATCCAAAATGGATGCCGCACAGAAGGTAATCGAAGAAATCCTGAACCCTGACAATGCAGTAAGTTTCTATTTGGAAACAGGTAAGATAATGGAACATGTACCCGCTTCCGTATATCAGAATTCTGCTGATCTGGCAGATGCTGACAAAGCAGTCATTGCAACTGTAATCGAAGGTTATGAAGGAGCTCCCGCAAGACCATTGTTCTCCGATTGGGGAAATGTATGGGGCACATGGGAAAGTGCACTTCTCTCCTGGTCAACGACAGGTTCAGAACCTGCAACTGCTCAGGAAGCCTATGAAATTGTAAAGGCAGCCTTTGACTCAATGATGGCGTCACTGGAATAACAGAATAAGAATGAATAAAAAATGCAGGAGGCTGCAACCTCCTGCATTTTTATTTAAAGGATCAGGGTATGCTTAATCTTGTAAAACTTAAGAAAACTACATTCTATATTATGGTAATCTCAGCTGCAGCAGTAATCCTTGCAATATCGGTTAATGCGCTGCTAAGGGCAAACAATGAGGCCCTTTTCAATAGCTGGTTAATGGAAAATAGTTTTAGTGATGCTACGGATTACCAACTATATCGGGTGTACCTGGGTTCTTTAATGTTTGACTATTTCTTCAGATTGATAGTGCCCGTGGTTTTCGGACTACAGACATATTTTGCATATACAAAGTCCGGTGTGGGTATTGTTTATAAGGCGGTATGGACTGTTGTTCTGGGAGGCATGCTATTCGTTACTATCCTTAACTTCGATACTTCTCAGCCGGCATACTATATATCAGGTATAGCATATGTTATCATTATTATATCAATATTAAGAATCAAGCATAATTCCCAGAAAACTATTGGGGGTTGATCCATGAACAAGCATTTGTATGATCATCTTGGAAATAGGTATAAGCGGAAGAATGTGTATTTGCTCGAACTTGCAACTCTCTATGAACAGAAAACTGAGGGAAATGCGAGGGAAATTCAAAATCAAATCAAAGCCCTAAAAAGACAAAAGAATACACATCACTATGTATTGGCATTGAGGCAATTTAAAAGCGAGGAAAGGACATACCGTAAGTCCTTCTCAAAAAGCGCCAAGAATTTCAAAGGTTCCAAATTTATAGGAAAACTTAAACTCCAGCTTGAACAAGCTAAGTTGGACTTGGAGTTTTATAAAAAATATATCGATTTATCCTATGATGCACAGTTGAAATATGAAACAGCGAAAGTAAAGATTGCGGAAATACCCCAGATTATAGAAAATACTGAAGAGATAGAAAGCTCCATTGAAAAAACCCTCAAGGATAAAGATACCTGGACTAAAGACGAAGTTGAGAAGCTGAAAAATGAATTCAGCATGTACAGGAAAGACCTTAAAGATGAGAAAAAGAAAAATATAGTTAAAGTCACCCGAAATTACAAGGAAGGAACAATATCCCAAAAAGCGAAGACTGCAGCAATTGATGAATTGAACCGGGCTTTCAAGGAAAAGCTCTCAATCAAGAAGATGGAATCCCCTAATAAAAAATCCAATGCCACACTTTCCCATTCCCGGTTTGACCTAAAGAATGTAAAGAAAAAGTCCGTCAATCTAATGAGTGACCTGATAGCAGACGAAAAAGCTAAAATACCCATAGAAAATATGACCAACACTGCTGCTGTCCCATTCCTGACCGCACTCTTTCCCGGTTTGGGTCAGCTTATATACGGACAAAAGAGAAAAGCTGCACTCATGACCCTAATAAGTTTATTCATATATGTAATTGCAGTCCCCTATGCATTGGGTTATGGCAATTATCAGGGTAACGGCATAAGGGGTCTGATAACCCTCAAAGGTGATCTAAGATATGTTTCATCAATGATATTCATGATTGAAGGAATTCTGGCAATATTCCTTCTTGTCATGGCAATATTCATGATTATTGTTAACTTCAGGAATCTATATAGAATTGAAGTAAAGAAAAGAAAAGGAATAAGGCCCAATAACTGGCATGAGACCAAGTCAAAGTTATTCACAGAAGGCTACCCATTTGTTGTAACACTCCCCGCATTCATTATCATCATCTTTGTAGTCCTTGTTCCTATCGCAACAACGATTCTGCTGTCCTTTACAGATAGGAATGATCTTCCGAATAAAACCCGTTTCATATGGAATGGATTTCAGAATTATGCTGATCTGTTTGCCGGTAAGGTTGGAACAGCTGCCGGACCTTTTTGGAATATTTTTGGTTGGACCATTGTCTGGACCCTTACATCAACTACACTGGCTATTCTAATTGGATTTGCATTGGCATTATTGCTGAACAATAACAGGATAAAGGCGAAGAAATTATTCAGGTCTATATATCTTCTTCCCTGGGCAGTACCTGCCTTTGTTTCAATTCTTTTCTTCAGAATTATGTTTGGCCAGGGAGATGCAGGTGTGCTGAGGGCATTCCTTGGGGTTGATACAATAATACATAATGCCAACCTAACAAGAATAGTATTGATTCTGCTTCAGGGTTGGCTGGGCAGTGCCTATGTTTTCATATTATCTACCGGAGTTCTTCAAGCTGTGCCTGAGGATCTCTATGAGGCAGCTTACATGGACGGAGCAAACAGTTGGAAAAAGCTGTCAAGGATTACTTTACCGATTGTTCTTTTCCAGACCATGCCCTTGCTGATAGGTCAATATACATTCAATTTCAACAACTTCTCAATCATTTATCTTTTCAACGGAGGTGGTCCCAACTTGATTGAAAAGTACGGAATATTTGCCGGCTCATCCGACATATTACTGTCCTACATATATAAACTTACTATGGATAGATACTACTTTGCCATGGGTGCAGCTGTAACGTTGGTTATATCAATGATCGTAATATTCATTACATTCATAGGTTTCAGAAACACCAAAGCATTTAAGGAGGAGAGACTATGATGAAGGTTATATTGAGTACCGTCACTTCAGCTGCGGGTTCTGGATTTTTCCATACAAGACTGCTTCCGCTATTTCTTGCCCTGATTATTGTTGTAGCTTTTATATTGATACTTGCATTCATACTGAAGACTATCAGTGACAGGAACAAAAAGGAGCTGTATCTGTCTGACAAACCTCCCCTTACCTATTGGGGAACAGTAGGACTTATAGCTACCTATTCCGTTCTGATATTCTGGGCTTTCATTGTGCTGTGGCCCATATCACAGATGATTATAAGTGCTTTCAACGGCAATCAGGCCATTTATGTGTCAGTCGGTTTTAAAAACTATGATTTTTCCTTCAAACATTTTAAGTTCCTGTTTGAAGAAACCGCATTCGTCAATTGGGTAATAAACACCATATTTATCAGTGTTACCACCGCCCTGCTTACGGTTATACTAGTTTCCTTTACCGGATATGTATATTCGAGGTTCAGGTTCAAAGGCAGGAAGGCAACGTTGATGAGCATCATGCTTATACAAACCATTCCAATATTTGCAGGAATTACAGCATTCTTTACCTTATATGAGTTGCTAAATGATCTGATTCCGGTTTTTTCAAAGCATATGATGCTTATTCTAATTTATACTGCAGGCGGAATTGCAGGTAATACTTTCATCCTGAAAGGTTACCTGGACTCTATATCCACTGAACTGGATGATGCAGGCAAGATGGACGGATGCAGCAATATGGAAATCTACAGGCTCATCATCATGCCCATAGCCAAACCCATGCTGGCAATAATCGCTCTGTGGTCCTTCATCGGTCCATTCATGGACTTCCTGCTGCCAAGAATACTGTTATCGGAAACAAAAGCTCTGACACTGGCATCGGGGTTGTATACATTGGTAGTTGATGACAGATCATTCAATCAACCTGCTTTTGTTGCTGGGGCTCTGCTGATTGCAGTGCCCATAGTGTTTATGTTTATTTATCTACAGAAATATTTGATATCAGGCCTCTCAAAAGGCTCAATAAAAGGTTAGGAGGAGCACAGTGAAAGTTAAATTCAATAATATCGGCAAGAAATATGAAGGCAGAGAGGAATTCACCCTTAGAAACATTGATCTTGATATTGATGACAAGGATTTCTGTGTTATATTGGGTCCCTCGGGCTGCGGCAAGACTACCCTGCTTAGAATGATTGCAGGATTAAATTCAATTACTGAAGGTGATCTGATTTTCGGTGAAAAGAAAGTCAATGAGGTTCCTTCAAAGGACAGAGACATAGCCATGGTTTTTCAGTCCTATGCCCTTTATCCACACATGACCGTCTATCAGAATATGGCATTCTCACTTTCAATGCGTTCCGTAAGGAAAGATATCATTCATGAACGAGTTCTGGATGCAGCAAAACTTCTCCAGATAGAGGAATATCTCTATTCCAAGCCTTCAGATATTTCAGGTGGTCAAAGACAGCGAGTTGCCCTTGGAAGGGCAATTGTCCGGAATCCCAAGCTATTCCTAATGGATGAACCATTGTCAAACCTGGATGCAAAGTTAAGGGAGCATATGCGTGTTGAACTTGTACGGCTACACAAAAAGCTTGATACAACCACCATATATGTTACACATGACCAGATTGAGGCTATGACAATGGCTACAAAAATAATTCTTCTGAATGAAGGCAAGATACAGCAGGCAGGAAAGCCTGATGAATTCTACGCCAAACCGAACAACATATTTGTGGCACAGTTCATTGGCTCTCCCTCTATTAATATCCTTGGTGGCAGAATTGAGAAAAACAGATTCATATCTAATGACGATGTTATTACAATGAAGATACATGAAAATGACAGTGCCAAGCTGGTAGAATATGACAACAAGCCTGTCAAACTTGGAATCAGGTCTGAGCGCTTCCTTGCCGGCAAGGGTCCTGATCTTTTCAAAGCAACGGTTGATGTTATCGAAATGCTGGGAAAAGAAAAGACACTCTATGTCAGAACTGAAACCGGTGTTGACCTTACCCTCACATTTCCGGGTCATTTCAAGTATGAACAAGGAGAGGTTCATGAATTCGGACTGGATTCTGCCGCAGTTCATTTCTTTGATGCAGATACGGGAGACAGGATTAATTAATTATGAAGCCAATCTTTAATATATCAGGAGTAGCTTTTTGTAATCAATTTATGCTTATAGGTAGAATGTCATTACACCCCGTAAACTGAGGCTGTGCTCTAAGCAAAAAAATAAACACCTTATTGGTAAAAAATAACCTAACATGGTTTATGGTGCATTTTCTCCATTTGGAACTCAACACCACTATTTGTATTGAATTATTTACACCGTAACTGAACTCGCTCTCTTATGTGATATTATTATTATGTACTGATAATAGTAAATTTAGATAAATTACGGAGGCAATTA
>JAFGIJ010000042.1 GCA_016929655.1 Clostridia bacterium | reverse complement strand
TCATCAGGGATCTTTATATAGAATCAAGAAAGTGCCCTGAACCAGTACACAATGCAACTGAGTATATGCAGGCGTTCCTGGATTCATACGAGAATATCAACTGGTCCGACGAATGGAAGGCATTTACAAACATGAAATGTCAGGTTCCCGGCTCCATAGAGTTAAAACCATGGAGACCCCTGGTGGCTACCGGCTGGACCGGAACATGTATTTTGGCCTATCCACTGCTGTCAGCACAGAAACTTCTCAACCTGAATGACAGTTTCACAGAAAAATTGGTGGAACAACTTGACTCGGCAGCCGCTTCAATCAATCCTGCCACAGGTATGCTTTATGACCTCACCCGGGAATTAAATGGAAGCAGGTTCAATGGTTGGTGGGCAGGCTATATGGTAAGAGACTGTCATTGTGCTTATACCAATGGCAACGGCGTTTATTACCTATTGAAGTCATATCTTCTGATGAAGGAAAACGGGATCGATAAACCTCTTTGGTTGTCTGCAGCATGTTCAACAATCAACACGATTATAAAACTTCAGCTCCCGGATGGGAATTATGGTTATACCTATTCCATTGACAAACAGGAAATCATAGATGCAGATGGTTTTGCAGGGTGTTGGTTTGCAGCAGCTTCAGCGCTTCTCTACTCCATTACCAACGAAAACAAATATCTTGATAGTGCAGAAAAGGCAATGCCTTTTTACCATTCCCATGTTACAAACCTGGATTGCTGGGGAACGCCTATGGATACATGGAAGTCCATTGACCAGGAAGGAAACCTGGCATTCATCAAGGCAGCAGCAGCCTTACACCGGATCACAGGGAATGAAAAATATGTCAAAATGCTATCAGATGGAGCGGATTATGAGTATTTATGGCGATATGCCTATGAAGCCAAACCTGAATATGCTCCATTGAAGGATTCGGCATGGAATTCATGCGGAGGCTCAGTTACCAGTGTCTCCAATCCACATATTCATCCCATGGGAGTAAATATTACTGCAGAGCTTATTTATCTCTATCAGTTAACCGGTGACAACTATCATCAAAAACGTGCTGAAGACGGGTTATGCTGGGGGCTTGCCACTGCAGATCTATATCCTTCTGTCACAGGGTATGGGAAGCTTGGAGTTATATCAGAACGTTGGTGTCCCAGTGACGGCCTTGTTATTGAAAGGTTTTCAGATACCTGTGAACCTTCGTCAATATGGTTTACATTCAATGGTTGGGCAGGTGTTTCAATAATCGAAGGTCTGACCGAACCCTTTTTAAGAGGACTTTCATCATCATATATTGACAAAAACCCAGGTATACATGATATATTCAACAAAATAACCCAGGAGGTTTTATAATGACCCCGAAGGAAAAATTTTACAAAGCAATTAACTACGAAAATACCGGCAGGCTGCCTGCACATTACTATGGCACACCTGAGATCAACAATGCTCTGATGGAGCACTTTGGAATCAACGACCGCAGGGATCTCTATGACAGGCTTGGAACAGACCTAAGGCATATTGGTCCGGCTTATATAGGTCCTGAACCCAGAAAATTTGATGATGGAAGCACCGAAGGCCTTAATGGTGAAAGATATAAAACCGTTTCCTTTGGACATGGCTCATATTCTGAACCATCATATCTGCCCTTTGAGAATGTTGATGACCCGGAAAGGCTGGAGGATTATCGTTTCCCATCAGCCGACTGGTATGATTATTCGAGTGTCAGGCAGAATTGTCTTGGTTTTTCAGATTATGCAATTGAAATAGAAGGTGCAGGCACACCTGATTTTATAAATGGAATCGGCCGCTACAGAGGGGTTGAAAAAGTAATGTATGACATCGCCCTTGAGGATCCGGTTTTTATGAAGCTCGTTGAAAAGCGTTTTGACTTCCTTTATGAAAAGACAGAACGCACATTGATTGCTGGTGATGGACTTATTGATATTGTGGGACTTGGAGAAGACCTTGGCAACCAGAATGGTCTTTTAATAAGTCCGGACACCTATGACCGGCTTTTCAGGGACCGGCACAAAGCCTTCATCGACCTGGCTCACAAATATAATGCCATCGCAATGATGCACTGCTGCGGCAGCTGTAGAAAATTAATTCCTGCATTCATTGATATGGGTCTTGATATCCTGGAAGTTGTACAAGTTGATGCTGCCGGAATGGACATAACCGAACTGCATGATGAATATTACGGCAAAATCGCTTTCTGCGGAAGTCTGAGCGTCCAGCACACCCTTCCCTTTGGAACCGTTGAAGATGTAATTAAAGAAGTGGAGCTTCGTCAAAAGCTGTTTAAGGAAGGTGGTATGATAATTGCTCCAACACATGCCATTCAAGCAGGTACCCCTTTGGAAAACATACTTGCCATGTACCGTACGATAGGCAGTATGGAATAATTCCAGTTACATTATATTCCGGTACTCACTGGGTGATATGCCGAAATTCTTCTTGAAAACCTTGGTAAAATGGGCTACATCCCTGTACCCAACTTCACCTGCAATTTCATAGACTTTTTTATTTGTTGTTCTAAGCATTCTCTTGGCCATATTCATTTTATTTTTGATCAAATGTTCACTGAATGATTCATTGGTTTCCTGTTTGAATATTTTACTGAGATAATTTGGATGGATCTGAAGTCTTTCAGCAACTGAAACCAGTGTTGCAGATCCATCAGGATTACTATCTATCAGTTTTATAGCCTGGCTGACCAGAAAGCTATTGTTATTCTGCTTTGCCTTTTCAAGTTCCTCTACAGCCCCCTGTATGAATTCCCACATGAAGGTTCTGATGTCTTCTATACCATTCATATCGTTCATTGCTGCATATAGATCATTCTCGTTCCCATAATACTTATGATTATGAATTTCCAGGGTAAACAGCATTTTAGTCAGGTAATATGCAAGTAGAAATACTACTCGCCCCTTTTGATGAATATCATTTCTGACTATCTGATTGACACTGTCCATGACTTCATCAAGAAGTTCTTTTATCTGAAGATTGCCGTTGTTTCGTATCGCATTTATGAACTTGTCTTCATTGACCTTTAAAATCAAATCAAAATCATCCATGGCAATTTTTTCTTTTGTAGTGGTTCTGATGACATCATAATCAATGACTACATTCCGACCCAGCACAACCCGGTACTGCATGGCCTCTTCAGCAGATCTATGTGACAGTGTAATCCTTTCAATGCTGCCGCATATACTGCCTACTCCGACAGTAACTGATAATCCCATATTATTGTTTATCCATGCCCTTATCTGATCGAACCTTACATCAAGAAGTGGTTTTTCAATTTTTTCAGCGCAGATTATTACTCCTATCGTTGCGCCTAGATTGAACACATAACATGTATACATATCCTTGATCAATTCCTCGGTCTTGCTCATTATTGCAGCTTTGAAGAAACTTATATCGTATAAGTTGAAATTTTTTAAGGAGTGTCCTGCTTCATAGGATATTACTGCAACAAGAAATTGCTGGAAATCAAAATTTATTTCCAGATATTCAGCAGTATCCTCAATTTCCTTCTTGTTTCTGATTCTGCCTTCAAGAAGATTTGAAAAAAATGAATCTTTTACAACTAGAATATTCTCACGGAGTCTCTTTCTGATTGCATCGTTTATCTTAACTTCTGAAATTCTTTTTTCAATGTCTGCTTTGGCCTCCATGACTTTTTCAAGTAATTTATCGGAGTCGATGGGTTTTGTCAAATAAGAGTATGCATTAAGGGAAATGGCTTTTTGTGCATATTCAAAATCCTTGTATCCACTGATTAAAATAACCTTTATTGCAGGATATGTCTGATTTATCAATTCCAGCAGTTCAAGACCGTCCATGTCACTCATGCTGATATCAGTAATAACAATGCCCGGCATCATGCTGTCAATCATGTCAAGGGCTTCCATGCCTGATGATGCCGTTCCGCATACATTTATTCCATTCGCCTCCCATTGTATATTATTGCTTATTCCGTCCCTTATTCTCTTTTCATCATCCACTATAAGAATATCAATCATCTGTTGCCTCCCTGGCAGGAATTGTAACCTTTACCTTTGTACCAATACTGCTTTCACTGAACAATTCTATACCATATTTATTCCCATAATACAGCTTGATCCTCTTTTGAACATTCCTCAGACCGGATTCACTTTCCATACCTGATGCATTGATGCTTGTTCTGATTAGGTCAAGTTTTTCCTTTGTGATACCCGCCCCATTATCTGTTACCGTAACAGTCAGAAAACTACCGTTTCTTGAAGTATTGATTTCAATTTTACCTTTACCGCTCATTCCTTCTATACCATGTACGATTGCATTCTCCACCAAAGTTTGAATGATAAGATTGAGAATTTCGAGATTTTCGGTTCCCTCGTCGCAAGTTATTGAATAATCAAATGCATCTCCATATCTTATCTGCTGTATATCAAGATAGCATGCAATACTGGTCATTACATCCTTGATACTGATAAGGTCCCGGCCTTTATTAAAGGTTTTTCGATACATTGTTGAAAGAGCAATAACCATCTTCGATATATCTTCAACATTATGTTCCCTGGCAATCCAGTTAATTGTGTCAAGTGTATTGTACAAAAAGTGCGGATTTATTTTTTCCTGCAGAATTTTAAGCTCCATTTCTCTTTTTACCAGTTTTTCCTGATAAAGTTCCTGGATCAGATTTTCAATTTCTTCGGACATATTGTTATAGGCGGTAAATACACGGCCGAATTCATCCCTTCTTACGTCTTCGATTTTATCCGAAAATCTTCCTTCCTCCAGTTTTTTCATATGTTGTATCAATTTCTCAGTCGGTTTGACTACATCAGAGTTAATGAATTTCCACAGCATCATTACAAACCCAAGACTCAGCGCAAGAGCAATTGTAAATATAAGCGGCTGCAGATTTTTTTTAAAAGGTCTTAGGTCATCATCCGGTATTATATGCACTATTCCGCCGCTCCCATCTGAAAGTGGGGTATATTTCAGAAAAACACTTCCCATTCCCTGAAGATCCACAAGTGCAGTACCTTCATTTTTCAACAGTCCGCTGTTGTTCCTGACCTTGGTTTTAAAATCAACCAATATTTCAATGTCTGAGTTCAGGACAAATACATCATCGTTGAAATTGATTAAAGCAGCCATGGAATTTTTGGTTAGTTTAATTTTCCCAAGAAAATCATATATGGCATTCTTGTCATAGTTGATACCAAGATACACCGGGGTTCTGATTCCTTCGTTCAAATAGTCAAGCCTGTACATCATGGACAGATAATTCTTATTGTCAACTCCTGAAAAGTAGTCAAACCATTTGACTTCACTGTTCCACCCGGTATTTGCCTCAACCCATCCTCTTATTTCGGGCTCATTGGACCTTTGGATTTCTCCATTTGATGCCACAAGACTTCTGCGGGAAGCATAGTACATATATATACTGTCAATTTCCTCATTTATATCAGCTGCTTCCACCAGCTTATCGGTGACTGAGTCCTTTATATCACTTAGACTCTTATACGAGTCCGATTCTGCAAGATAATTGCTTGACAGTAGTACTACCTCTTCATCCAATGAAAGTTCCATGGAAATATTATTACTCTTGCGAATTCTAAGGTCCATATATTCCCTGGACAAATCAGCCATGTTATCTGTTATTGTTCCAAGACGCTCTTCGATCAATTTTACTGCATAACGGTTGTTTATGACAATTACCACAAAGAAAAGCAATATTCCAACAACTACTGTAACTAGTAGTTTTGTCTTTATGCTTTTATGTTGAGTAAGTTCTACTTTATTCATTTTTCTCCGATGGAAATCCTAAACAATACTTCTCGCAAGTTCAACCGCTTCAATTGCTTCGGCCTTGGTTTGGGCATCGTACCAGAGTATGGTTTTCTTCTTTGACAGGAACTCCATATTATCCTTGATTTCATCCATGCCCACACTTACAACTATGGTTTTTCCAGACAGTTCTGTCTCCAGCTCCTTGTAAATTTCAATAGATTTTGGTGCATTGGGATCATTTGAAATTTCAATGTAGTCCACATTGTCAATCTTTGCAATTTCAGGGATATTGTGCTTACCGGCTGAGTGGGTATGCATAAAAGCATGCTCAAATCCAGCAGTTATTTTATTTGTATGCACAAGACCGAACTCCCTGAACTGTTCAGGAGAAATCATAACTGATGCATCCTCTGACAAATGCCCTGTTGAATTACCCGGAAGCCAAATGTCAAATCCTGTAATTATGCCACCGAGATACCTTCCCGCAATATCAGCCTGCTTTGTAAGAGAATATCTGGCGGCTTTTGCGCAGAAATCAAGGAATTCATGAATTTCATCCGGATACTCAAAGAAATCATAAAATATTTCATTGCCCCTGGCGATATTGGCAATATCCATTGCTCCTTCTCCGCCCCTGAGCTTGACTGCAAATCTGCCGTCTGCTTTTTCTGATATATACATAAGTCCATCCAGAACTAGCCTAAGCCATGTATTTTTATCATCAATGGTCGCTTTTTCCCTATCTGTACTCCAGTTGTGTATGAACGGATGATGCCAGCTTGTAAGTTCTCCGAACTCAGCTTCTCCGCCAATGAATGCAGTGTGTTCTGCAATACCATACCATGGTGAAAGTGCCGGAATTATGTCGTCATCTATATCGGGTCTTTTTTCCCAGTAGCTCAGGAAATTTGCAATCCTGTAATCCAGGTATTCCTCCATATTGTCAGGCAGGCCAAAGGAATCAAGTCTCCTGCCTTCAGGTGTAATTTCCTTGATTGACTTTATTTGAATCAACAGTCCTTTATCAGCTGAGGCAAACTTTAAAAGTCGTTCGTTAGTCTTTTCAATGTTGTTTTTTATCATGTATGTCTCTCCCCTAATCCTTTTCGTTTCAAGTATACAACAAATTGTCTTATGGCAACAAACTGCCCCAGTGCTGAAATGAAGAAAATAATTTGGTACCCGCTTATAGATAAACCTGCCAACTGCAATTCAACTCCTTCAAAGATACTGAAGACAATTGAAGATATATTTGGTGCAATAAATGCAAAAATTCCCACTACTGCCGCCCTTATACCAAAGTACATCATCTTGTCTTCCTCCGGGCTCAGTTCAAAATTCAGGTTGAATACTGTAATATTTGCACCTATCATAAAAATCCCGGCAGCTATAATGACAACAGGATAAAGAAACTGCGTTGAAGGTGATGTAAAAGCCCACAGCATATTGGCACCGGCATACAAAAAGCCTGAAAAAGCCAATATCCTCCTCCAGCCCTTCTTATCTCCGGTTCCTCCCCATAGACCTGCTGCAAATATCTTTATAAATGCCACTGTAGAGCCAAGAAGAGCTATATATGTGTAATCCAGTCCCAGTACTGTTTTGCTGTAATATGTATAATATGGTGTAGCAAGACTTAATGAAAACATCCAGGTCAGTGAAAAAATTATAAAAACTCTATATGGCTCATTCCTGAAGGGTAGAGTGAGCATTCTTTTAAATTCAACCGGTTTTGCAGACTCAAAATCGATGCAGTAATCATCAGTCTTAAGATACATGACTATCTCCAAGGCAACAAATACAATGGTTACAGCAATTATTGACAGATACGTAGAGTAT
>JAFGIJ010000041.1 GCA_016929655.1 Clostridia bacterium | reverse complement strand
TCTTGCAAATGCAATTGACATATATTATTATATATAAGGCCTGCGCCATTAGCTCAGTTGGCTAGAGCACCTGACTCTTAATCAGGGTGTCCGGGGTTCGAGTCCCCGATGGCGCACCAGATAACAAAAGACTTCCAGCAGAAGTCTTTTGTTTTGCGCTTTAAGCCCAAACCTAGTGTTCGGAAATGGCGTACCGCAGGCGAAGCTGAGGAACGCCATGAAAGAACTCAGTTAGCTGGGCGGGCGCACCTTATTTACTTCCAACGGAAGTCTTTTGTTTTGCGCTTTAAGCCCAAACCTAGTGTTCGGAAATGGTGTACCTCAGGTGAAGTTGAATCGTTGCACTGCAGTACAGGTGTAAAAAATGATTTTTATCTAAAGTTTTTTTCTTGTATAATAGATGGAGGAAAAGTAATAGATAAATTATATTGTCCTGAACAATAGTTCATATGCATATGAAATAAACGGAGGAAACATGGATTTTTTATTGGGAAACAGTATTTGGGTGTACATAATTATTTTTGTAGGTAAAATTTTTGAAGTAAGCGTTGCTACTCTTAGAATGGTTTTGATAAACAGAGGAGAAAAACTGCTTGGAAGCATCATTGCCTTCTTTGATGTTTTGCTTTGGCTGCTTATAACAGGTACGGTTCTGGCAGGCTTTGGTGACAGTATTCTAAAGATTGTTGTATTTGCACTGGCCTTTGCAATAGGAAACTATATCGGGTCCTGGCTGGAAGCAAAACTGGCATTTGGAGTAAGTTCGATCCAACTGATATTGAATGACAATGAAATAGTAAATGAATTATTGACAAGTCTTCGGGGAAACTCTTTTGCTGTTACAGTCATTGATGGACAGGGAAAGGATGGTGGCAGAAAGCTGCTGCTGATTCATCTGAAAAGAAAAAATATTCCAAGGGCGATTAAAATTGTTAACGAAATTACAAAGGATTGCACAATTACTGTAAATGATGTAAAGACAATCAGAGGCGGATTCATCAGGAAATAAAGGTATTATTGCCAAATATATGAAAGGGTCTGAATCTATACTTTCACATCATGGCATATGCTATAATCAACCTGGCAAAATTTTTTAAGAAGGAATAATCTATGAACCCTGAACAATTTAGATTAGGCATATCAAAATGGTGGCCTGCAAACGGGCCTCTTCCATCCGTAAAGCTAATTAAGAAACTAAAGGATGCCGGTATTAATTGGATTGAGACCGGAATCAGACAAAAAACCGGATACAAGGCTTTTGAAGCCAATACCAGGCGTCTGGTAAAAGTAGTTGAAAGATTCAGGGAACATGGAATAAATGTCTGGAGCGTTCACACCCCATTCGGAGTTGAAATTGATATTTCCAACCCCAGATATGCGAAGGCAGGCATTGCTCTATATGCTGAAATAATGGACGCCTGCAATTCGTTGAAAATTGACAGGGTAATTGTCCATGGAAGTTCAGAACCGATACCAGCAGAAGACAGGCAGGAGCGGATAGCCTGTTGCATAAATTCCCTTAAGGAGTTATACAGGCCTGATGTAAAAATCGCCCTGGAGAATCTTCCAAGGACTTGTGTCGGTAATTCCATTGAAGATATGAAATATATACTTAAAGTGCTTGATGGCAAAGTGGGATGCTGTGTCGATGTGAATCATTTCCATGGGGGAAACATAATAGATATGATCAAGGCAGTGGAATATTACCTTGAAACACTTCATATATCTGACGATGATGGTCTGGACGAAAAACACTGGCTACCGGGCCAAGGTGTATTGGATTGGAACGGCATTCTCGGTGCGCTGGTTGAAATGAATTACGATGGTGTCTTTATGTATGAAGTAATGGCTAAGTTTGCCGATCCTGTGGGGATAAGAAACAACTATAATGATTTGATAAGGAAATATAATTGCTGATTTCCTTTTAAACAGGGAAATTTGAATATATAATTGCTCTATGGAAAAAAACTACACAGATGGAATATTGAATTTCTATAAAATAGACAAATCTCTGCTGGAAACAGCATCACTTGCCCAAACCAGGTGCATGCCTGTGTTCAGGGAAATTGAAGAAACCGCAGAATACAATCAATTTAAGGTAATCAGTGCCTTTCAGAATAACAATATAAGTGAAACACATTTCATACCAAGCTCAGGATATGGTTACGGAGACAGGGGCCGTGATGCACTTGATCGCGTGTTCGCTGAAATCTTTGGAACTGAGGATGCTATCGTCCGCCAGAGTATTGCAAGCGGTACTGTTGCCAATACAGTGATGATGTTCGCAAATCTGAGACCGGGGGATGAAATACTTTTTGCTGCCGGAAAACCATATGATACATTGCTGGATGCTGTTGGTATAAGGGATGGGGCATCGGGTTCAATGAAAGATTATGGAATAACCCACAGAATTGTAGAGTTGAATGAAGACGGAACCCTTGATGATTCGGTAATAATCAACTCACTGACTGCCGCTACCAAAATGGTTTTCATCCAAAGGTCAAGAGGGTATGCATGGCGCAGACCTGTGATGATTGCAGACATGAAAAGATTGGTCGATAAAATAAAAAAAGACAGGCCGGATATAATTACAGCCGTTGACAATTGCTATGGTGAATTTGTTGAAAGACTTGAACCGGGTGATGTTGGGGTTGATATAATGGCCGGATCCCTGATCAAGAATCCCGGAGGGGGCCTTTGTTCCTCAGGCGGATATATCTGTGGAAGAAAAGACCTCATAGAAAACTGCGCATCAAGGATTTATTCCCCCGGACTGTCAAAGGAAGTGGGTTCATCAGGCACTGATAAAAGATTGCTTTACCAAGGGCTCTTCATGGCCCCCCATACAGTTGAGCAGAGCCTGAAAGGTGCTGTTTTTATAGCAGCAGCCCTTGAGTCCATAGGATTTTCTACCTCACCCCGTTTTGATGAAAAACGAGGTGACATAATACAATTGGTCAGGTTTGACACCAAGGACCAGCTTACTTCATTCTGTGAGGGTGTTCAAAAGGGTTCTCCCGTTGATTCAAATGTCAGGCCGATACCCTGGGATATGCCGGGGTATGAGGATCAGGTAATAATGGCGGCGGGTACCTTTGTGCAAGGCGCATCAATCGAATTCAGCGCAGATGCACCCATCAGAGAACCATATATAGCATATATGCAGGGGGGACTGGTATACAGTCAGGTAAAACTTGGCCTGCTCCTTGCGTTGCAAACCATGAAAAATAATGAGATAATGTAAAAAACACAGGGACCATTGAAAATTACAAAAGATTAACCTGCCTGCGGGGAGTGTAGAATGTCCGACAAGGAAACCAAAAAAGACGATTTCAGCAAAATAAGGGAAAAACACAGGGTGAGAAAAACCATATCTTCTCTGTTGCTTGCTTTTGCTGTCCTTTATCTACCAATCGTCCTTATAGCATCCGGTGGTGCCAGGGCTGAAATTTCACTTTTAACCATCGGAACAATTTCAGACTCAATCGAAGCCGAGGGACTCCTTTTGAAAGAAGAAAATATTCTTTTTCTTCCATTTGAAGGTACTTATACACAATCCGTTTCTGAAGGTGAACGAATTCCTGCAGGAAGTACAATAGCAACAGTTGTTGAAGATGCATATGCATCAAAGTTAAGGGAGCTTGAAAATCTTGCCAATGAAATACTTCTTAGAAAAAAGGAAGGCGGATTGAGCAGTGGAATTTTCACCAGGGATCTCAAGCAGATCGAAGAGGAATTAAGTGATAATATCGGAGAAATTGCTTCCCTCGTCGCCACTGGAAGGCTTGATGATCTTGCGTATTTCGAAGAAGAGATTACCAGATTGGAATCAGCGCGGGATGAAATAGTAGCAGGCAGTATGACAACGGATCAATATACTGAGGATCTTCAACGACAATACGATGTTCTAAGTGTTAGCCTAATGGGCAAGGTTACAGAAATAAAGGCATCGCAGCCCGGATACATTTCCTTTGAAATCGATGGCTATGAAGGAACCATGACAGAGGAAATAATCAGAGGATTTTCAGCTGAGGAAGCAAGAATGGCAATTAAACAATTCGGCAGGGATTCTTCTGATGATAATACTGATTCACCTTTCGCAAAACTTATAACTGGCAACTCATACACTTTGGTCGCAGTAATTGATGATAGTGATGCTGACAGAATGAGGGGTTTTGCTAATTTTGAACTGACTATAGAAAAGCCGGATCTTTCATTTGGTACCAATGAAGTCGAATTCGGTGTTTCCCAGGGAGGAAAAACAGTAATATATATCAAGGTGAACAAAAAGCTGGGTGAACTGGCTTCTGCAAGGAGGATAAACTTCAGCATACAGCTATATGAATATTCGGGTCTGATGGTACCTATAAGAAGTCTTCTGAATTATGAAGCTTACCCGATAAGGGAAGTGGAGCTGGCCAGGGTAAAGGATAATTGGATACAATTCATGAGTGTTGAGGTGCTGGCGGCGAATAAAACCCATGCAATCATTAGGCCAGTGGAGGAAACCCTTAATCTCTTTGATTATTATGCCGTAAATCCCAAAAGAGTTGAGGAAGGACAGGTTGTTAGATGATGGATTCAATATGCGAAAAATATAATGATGTGCTGGCTAAGATAAAGACTGCCTGTGGCAAAGCAGGAAGAAATCCAAATGAAGTGATGCTTGTGGCAGTATCAAAGACAGTTGGAGTTGAAGAGATAAGCAAAGCAATTGAATGCGGCTGCATTCATTTCGGAGAAAACAGAGTGCAGGATCTTCTTCTCAAAAAGGCGATTTTTAGAGATAAAGCTCATTTTCATATGATCGGGCATCTCCAGACAAACAAAGTGCGCAGTATAATTGGCAAAACTGAACTCATCCATTCGGTGGACAGCATGAGATTGCTTGAGGAAATACAGCACCGTGCCGCTGCAGCGGGTATTGTTCAGGATATATTGATTCAGGTGGATGTTTCAGGCGAAGAAACCAAATTCGGAGCATCATATGAAGAGATGCAGGAGATGATTACTGCAAATGAAAAGAATGAAAATGTGCGTATCAAAGGACTGATGACAATGGCTCCCTACACTGAGGATCCTGAAAAAGTTCGCTGGGTATTTAGAAAACTAAAGGCTTTGCAGGTTGACACCCGCACAAAAACATTTTACAATACTAACATGGAGTATACCTCAATGGGCATGAGCAATGATTTTGAAGTGGCTGTTGAGGAAGGTGCTGACATAGTAAGGGTCGGTTCTGCAATATTCCATGAAACACACTAAGGAAGAAATAATTAAATTTACGTAAGAAAAAGGAGGCAATGTAATGGCTAATTTCCTCGACAAAATGCTGAACATGGTAGGATGGTCAGAAGCTGAAGCTGAAGAAGAAGAAATCGTCGAAACTCCAATCAGGTCTTTGGAGAACAAACAACCAATCAAAAAGGTGGTAAGTATGAACAGAGGTGCTACAAGTACTCTGAATATTCTTTACCCGGAAAGTTTTGAAGAAGCCAGATTGGTATGCAATAACATCAGGGAAAATATTGCTGTAATCGTAAATCTTGAAAACATGAAAAAAGACCTGGGTCAGAGAATTGTTGATTTCATAAGCGGTGCAGTCTTTGCACTCGATGGCAGCATCACAAAGATTTCCAATGGAATATTTGTTGTTGCACCTACTTCTTTCACAGTTGAAGAAAACAATACCAACCATGACTACAAAAGTGAATTGGAAGACAGGGTCACAGGAGCCTGGGCTAATTAGAAATGGAAACTGAATGAGTATTTGGGCTAAGGTTATATACTATTTTCTCGAAGTGATTTCCTATATGCTGATTGCGAGAATGCTTTTATCGTGGTTTCCACAGATACGGGCGAGTCGTTTTTATGAGATTTTGGTACAGCTTACTGAGCCGCTGCTTTCTCCGGTCAGAAAATTACTGAGCAGAACCAGGATGGCTACAATGCCTTTTGATATTTCAGTGATTGTTGTTTACCTGATTATCATGATACTGCAGATGGTAATAGTGCAATTTTAAACCAAAATAATATGCCGGCCTGACAAAGGCCGGTTTTGTTATGTTATGATTTTAAAATGGAAACCATCTTGTTATCCGGCCGTTTTTTAGTGTATAATATACATAAAGGTCAGGGAAAGTCAGAGCTTGGAGGAAGCGATGAAGTATAAAGATTATTATGAAATTCTCGGTGTTGATAAAAAGGCCGGGAATGAAGAAATAAAAAAAGCCTACAGAAAGCTAGCAAAAAAATATCATCCTGATGCGAACCCTAATAACAAGGCATCTGAGGAAAAATTTAAGGAAATAAGCGAAGCTTATGAAGTTCTGTCTGACAAAGAAAAAAGAAGCAAGTATGATCAATTCGGAAGCAATTACCAATATGGCAATAATTCCAATTTTGATCCATCTCAGTACGGATTTAATTTCAACAGGGGTCAAAGCAGGTCATCAAGCGGATTTTCTGATTTCTTCGACATGTTCTTTTCTGAAGGATTTGATGTAAACAGCATATTCGGCGGAGGGAGCAGAGCAAGAAGACCTTCAAAGGGAAGAAACTATGAAAGCGAAATAGAGGTCAGTCTTGCAGACGGCATCAAAGGCATCGAAAAAAAGTTCAACATCAATGGCAGAACAGTAAATTTGAAAATCCCTAAAGGCGTACGGGATGGTAATAAAATAAAACTCACAGGTCAGGGTGAAACAGTCCAGGGCGGGCAGTCCGGTGATTTGTATCTGGTTGTAAAACTAAAACCGGAAAAAGGGTTCAGCCTCAATGGTGCAGACATTGAAATGTCTGTTGATGTTCTTCCATGGGAGGCTCATCTGGGAACTGAAAAGTCCATTAATATGTTCGATACGAATATAAAACTTAAAATTCCCAAAGGAATTAAAGGTGGAAGCAGGATTAAAATGAAGGGTAAGGGTTACTATGTGGATAAAAGCATCAGGGGAGATCTGCTCATAAGAGTAAACATAGTCAATCCTGAAAATCCAGATAAGGAAATTGAGAAATTCTACAAAAATGCCATGGCAGAAGCAAAAAAATAAAATAATGATTGAAACTGTCACCCCCTCCACGTAAAATTAACAAATGAGGGGGATTTTTTTATGAAAAGACGTGACCGCATTTTAAAGGCATTTAGGTTTGAGGAAACAAAGCGGGTGCCAATGGATCTCGGCGGGATGAGATCCACTTCAATAAGTTGTTTTCAGTATGCAGCATTACGTGAACATCTTGGATTACCAAAAAGTCTTCCTTTGATCTATGACGACTTCCAGATGCTGGCTATACCGGAACCGGATGTGCTGGATACACTGGACTGCGATGTTGTATTCCTTGATGGAAAATACAGCAATGCCTTTGATGAAAGACCTAACTTCAAATATTATGGATTCAACGGCAGACTTGATGCGATGGTTGCAGATCCTGACTCTTATACTGTGCTTGACAGCGGGACCATCATAAAGGATGGGAAATCCATGCCACCTGCTTCTACGGTGTTTGATGAACCTCATGGTGGAAATGCATTTGACCTTGACAACCTGTACAGGGTTGATCTTGAAGATTTTCGCCGAAAGATGGAGCAAAGTAGAATTACCCCACAGCAGCTTGAGAACCTGGCAAAGATGTGTGAAGATGCCAGAAAGGCTACTGACAGAGCCATCTTCCTAAATGGTTATGAACTTCCCCTTGATTTCATCGGGGGTATAGCCAATGGAACAATGCTTAGCATCCTTGATCCGGACCATATCAAGGAGTACCATGATATTAAGGCAGAATACTATGCCGAAAACATGGAAAAGATAATCACTGTAGTCAGGGGCAATATAGATCTGGTACTTACCGGTAATCAGGACCTGGGTACCCAGAACCAGACAATGATATCTCCTGATGCCATTAAAGAAATGTGGATGCCGTATTTTAAAAGAGTAAACGATGCTGCCCATGGTGCATGGAGTAAAGCAAAGACATTTCTGCATTCCTGCGGAGCGATATATGATGTAATTGACCAGATAATTGATGCAAAATTTGACATTCTCAATCCCGTACAGTGGACTGCAGGCGGACATTCATATAAGGAATGGAAGGACAAAGCCCGTAAAAAACTGGTTCTTTGGGGTGGTGGAGTTGACAGCCAGCATCTTCTGCCTTTGGGAAGCGTGGAAGACATCAGAGCACAGGTAAGGGAAGTAGTGGAATATATGAAAAAAGATGGAGGATTTGTTTTTTGCAATATTCACAATCTTACTGCTGAGGTGGTTCCTGAGAAAATCAGCGCCATATACGATGAGGCATCCAAAGTAGAGTAAAAATTAACTATCAGTTTAACTTATGATATAAATTTAATTTTCAGTATATTGTACAAACCCGTGGTAAAGATAACATTGAACCATGGGTTTGTTTCATTTTGACAGAAGACCCTTGCTTTTACTTGGTGCCGGTGCATGCTGCGGGGTCTATATTGCCACGGGAAGGTCCTGTTTGTATGCAATATTGCTTGTAGTTGCTCTGACAGCCCTTGGCTTGGCCTGCAGGACATCCCTGAGACTGATTGTGGCATTCTTTGTCACTGTCGCTTTCTTTGGCCTATGGGGCTTTGTATCCTCATCAGCCTTGGATTCATCCTATATGGAATTTGATGGCAGGGACTGTTTTATTACGGGGCGGGTGGTATCAGTGGATGCCCAAAAGGACCGGTACACTCTGATAACGGTCAAACCAGAAGGAATCTTCAGTAAAAAATTGAAGGTTTATCTATTTGATAATAGAATTGATTTTATCCAAGGGGATGGAATATCACTGACTGGGGAATTAATGAAACCGGAGTCAGCAACAAACCCCGGTGGATATGATTCCCGAAAAATGCTCTATGGTGATGGGGTAACTGCAATTGTTTTTTGCGGTGAAGGGAAGGTTGCCTTTCAGGAAGGGGTTTCTGCCGGGCACTTGTTCGGTCTTCTCAGAAGAGATATTCAGGTAAGGTGCCGGGATTTTCTAGGGAGCGAGAACGGCAACCTGGTTTCTGCAATGCTTATCGGTGATAAAGCAGAACTGGATCCAAAGGTGAAGGATGAATTCAGGGACAGCGGACTTTCCCATACAATGGCCGTATCAGGATCACATGTGGCATATATTATATTGCCTTTGTACTTTATCTTTACAAAACTTGGAGTTGAAAAAAAGAAGTATTACCCATGGATCATTGTCCTGCTTATATTTTTTGCTCTGCTTGCAGGCATGCAGCCTTCTGTTTTAAGAGCGGGAATAACTGCAGTCATAATGCTGGTCGGTGGACTCATTGACAGAAATCCGGAACCTCTCAACAGTCTTGCCGCATCAGCCATTATACTTTTGATAATAAACCCATTCAGTCTTTATGATGCAGGTTTTATACTGTCTTTTACCAGTGTGCTGTCAATTCTCTTGTTTTATAAACCGATTACATACTTCCTGGGGAATAACCCTGTCAGTGGAGTTGTATCAATGAGCATTGCAGTCCAGCTTGGAATACTTCCGGTCATGGCAAAACTTTTTTACAACGTACAGATTTTTTCAGTTTTTGCAAATATTCTTGTATTCCCGGTCAGGGCATTGCTGTCCGTAATGGCATGGCTTATGTATCTTTTATCATGTGTTTATATACCAATCGGCAATGTTCTTTCTTATCCTGTTGGAATACTAGCAGATATGATGGCATCAACAGCTGAACTGTTTTCAAGTTCAACATGGTCTGTGGTGAATCTTGTGAATATCCATCCGCTGATAATAGCTGTATACTATGTGGTGCTGTGGTTGATACTTTATAAAAAGAAAAACAGGATGGTATACCCTGCAGTCGGAGCAATTGTATTAACCCTGTATTTTTTGTTCATGGCGGTGCAGTCCAATATGTGGATATTCCTGGATTCGGGGAAGGCAGATTGTTTTATCATCAAAACAGAGTCCGGAAGGGACATTATGATTGACACAGGAGAGTATGCACTTGGAAATTCAATTGCCTATTTTACCGGTGATTATATTGACAGCATTTTTCTGAGTCATGCGCATGAAGACCATATCGGCGGGCTTTCTGATGTTCTTGAGAGGTTCAGGGTGGGTGTTGTATATATTCCGGGCTGCAGAGGGGCTGCCATGTATAATGTTATATCAATCTGCGCTGATTATGGCGTGCCATGCATTGCACTTATGGATGGAGACGTAATTGAAGCAGATGGATGCAGGCTTGAAATATTCAATCCGGCAGATTATGAGTATATGTCTTTAAATGACACCTCCATGGTGATAAAATTAACCTGTCGTGACAAATCTCTTCTATTGTGCGGGGATTGTGAAAGCGCGGCGGAATTGGATATGCTTGCTCGGGGTTGTGACGTGAAGGCGGATGTCCTGAAGGTTCCCCATCACGGTGCCCTGAATGCAGCTGAAACGGCTTTCATCGAAGCAGTCGGTGCAAAAACTGCAGTTATTACTTGCGAAGAAGATGACGTCAGTCATCCTGCACACAAGACCCTTGAAAGACTTGCAGGGTGCGATATATACAGAAGCGATAAGCATGGTGCCATAATCATTGAATTGACAGGAAAAGGGTACCGGATTAATACGGAGAAACGATGAATTACGACAGACTAAAAACAGAACTTGGTGAAAAGCGTGTCAAAAATCTATATCTCTTATATGGAAATGAGCCATATTTGATTGAGAAATTGATTGAGCGGATAACAGCTCTGGCTGATCAAGCTGCCGGCATGCATCTGGAACATGCAGGATTTGGAGCAGATTTAATTGCTTCGGAACTCGACATGGCTATCAATACAAATTCCTTTTTCGGGAGTGGCAAAATATTGCTCTGCAGGGATACCGGAATATTCAAAGATAAAAGCCGTGCTCAGCCGTTCATGTTATTGCTTGGTAAAATTCCTGACGATTCATATGTGATTTTTGCTGAAAAAGAAATAGATCCCAAAAATGATCTCTTCCAGGAAATGAAGAAGGCGGGCTTTGCTTATAATATAGAAATGCGAAAGAGCAGTGAAGTTATGAGCTATATTTCGTCAAGGTTCGTGAAAAAAGAAAAGAAGATATCCGCAGCAAATATAAGTCTTTTTATTGAAATGTCAGGAACATCCCTACAGGACATTGAATCTGATATAGAAAAAATTCTTCTATATATGGGAGATTTGAAGGAAGTTAGGAGAGAGTATATTTTGAAACTGTGCTCTGGAAGCAGCAGTCACAAAATTTATGAATTGATGGATGCAATATTTGAGAAAAATGGAAACAGGGCACATCTGTTGATGAAGGAACTTCTTGCTGACAAGATGCCTGTTCAGGTGATGATTTTTTCAATACACTCAAGATTAATGGAACTGCTTGAGGTAAAAGTTGCAGAAGCAAGGGGAGATGCGCCTGCGATAATAAGGAATAACAGGCTTGTGCAGGATTTCATAATAGGGATTTTGAAGAAACAAGCAGGTAAATTTTCTGAACGAACTATTAAAAAATTTATTACGGAAGCAGCAGAACTTGATTACAGAATCAAATCGGGGGAAATAAACGGGGAAACAGGCTTGTTGGTTCTTGTAAATGAAATTTCCGGAGTGTAAGATAAATAAAACTAAGGAGCGGAGGCTTTTCAAATGAGATGGACCAGACAGGAATATATTGATTATTTAACATTCAAAGAATTTAAGCGACCTATGTTCGTCGAATTGTTCGGACCGTTGGTTGGGCTGGACAAGGAATGGCAGGCGCAGGGAGCTCCTGAAGATAAAATAGGCATGGTTGGCTTTGACTGGGATTATGTGCCGTATGTAAGCTGTGGTGGCAATACTGATATTTTCGGTGGGCCAGAAAGCAGAATAATAGAAGAAACCGAGGAATATGTAATTGAATCAGACCAGCTTGGCAGGCGCATGAAACTTATGAAGGGTAAGGCAACAGTGCCCCTGCCTATGGATTATCCTGTTAAAAATATGGACGATTGGATGAAATTCAAGCCTTTATACCTGTTTGATGAAAGGCGTATTGACTGGAACCAGGTTGACAAAGCAATAGCCGAGCAAAAGGAGGGAAGCCTGGTACTGGCTTCAATGCCCGGAGGATTTGATTTGCCCAGGCAGCTGATGGGTGAAGAAGAGCTTTGTTATGCATATTACGAACAACCGGAACTTATAGTAGACATACTGGATACCGCAGCAAAGACATCGATTGCAGTACTTGACAGGATCAGCGATAGGGTGGTAATAGATCAATTGAGTGTCCATGAGGACATGGCCGGTAAAAGTGGACCACTAATCGGACCAAACCAGATTGGTGAGTTCATCAAGCCCTATTACCTGAGAGTCTGGGATCTGCTTAGTTCAAAGGGAACAAAAATCTTTTCTCAGGACAGTGACGGTAACATGGATCCTGTAATCGATGTATTTTTGGACAGCGGGTTGACCGAGATGTATCCCATGGAACCCGGAGCGGGAATGGATATCGTCAAGGTTCGTGAAAAATATGGAAACCGTCTATCCCTCAAGGGTGGTATAAACAAATATGTTCTGCGGGACAGTAAAGAAGCAATTCGCCGGGAACTTGAATATAAGATGCAGGATTCAATGCAAAAAGGCGGGGTGGTATTCGGACTGGACCACAGGATACCCAATGGAACACCATTTGAGTATTATGAGTATTATGTTGAACTGGGAAGGGAACTGCTGGGAATAGAACCCCTGACAGATGATATGAAAGGTTGGATGCGTCAGGCATTTTAAGCAAAAAAAAACGGGGTATACCCGTTTTTTTATTTCATCGTCAAGCCAGTTTATTCAGGGCTTTTACAAGTCTTGATTTGTCTCTGGCGGCTTTGTTCTTATGAATAAGGCCCTTACCGGCTGCTACATCCAAAGCAACAGTTGCCTTTTTGACCTTTTCCGCAGCATCAGCGGCATTTGATTCCACTGCAAGACGCGCTGACTTCAATTCTTTTCTCAAAGCTGATTTTGCTGATGAGTTTTCAGTATTCTGTCGTTTGCTGACTTTTACTCTCTTCATTGCGGATTTAATGTTAGGCAAAGCTTTCACCTCCTGTCACTTTTTTAGCTAAGCTATTGTACCATGATAACCAAACCATTACAAGCCTGCAATTTTCAAGTAAACACCCCTCGGGTATTTACTCGATTTTCAAGCAAACACCCCTCGGGTATTTACTCGATTTTCAGGCAAACACCCCTAGGGTATTTACTCGTTTTTCAGGCAAAAACCCCTTTTTCACACTCATTTTGCTAGGAATCACAGGTTTGATACTCGATTTTCAGGTAAACACCCCTCGGGTATTTACTCGATTTTCAAGCAAATACCCGAGGGGTGTTTGCTTGATTAGGTGTAATTATTAATGGAGGTTTGGTGTATAATTGAAATATGTAAATCTTTTTAGCAATATTGCATCAAAGTTGGAGGGTATGACCATGAGAAAAACGAAAATAATATGCACGATGGGACCAGCCACTGAAGGTAGGTGTGAGGAACTTATTATAAACGGTATGGATGCCGCGAGATTCAATTTTTCACATGAAAACTATGAGATTCATGGAAGACGTATCCAGGAGTTAAAGGTCGCAAGAGAAAAATTGAATATTCCAATCGCAATGCTATTGGATACAAAGGGACCTGAGATGAGGATTGGGGTTCTGAAGAGGAAATTTGATTTAAAGAAAGATACTGAAATACGATTGGTAGTTGAAGACATTGAAGGAGATGAGAATGCAGTTTCAATAACCAACAAAATGCTGTATCAGAAAGTTGAACCAGGACAGGCAATTTTTATAGATGACGGAAGGATAGAACTTAAAGTCAGGGAAATTGCAGGTACTGATATTGTATGTAATGTGATTTCGGGGGGGCCTTTATCAAACAGGAAAGGAGTTAATGTGCCTGACTGTGATACCGGATTGCCATTCATGACAGACAAGGATATTCAGGACATTGAATTCGGAATCGAGAATGATTTTGATTATATTGCTCTTTCGTTTGTTCATTCAGCAGCTGATATATATAAGGTCAGGAGTATTCTTAAAAGGAAATACAGGGAAGACATCAAAGTCATTGCAAAGATAGAAAACAAGGAAGCAGTTAAAAACATCGATGAAATACTAGAGGCAGCTGACAGTATTATGATTGCGAGGGGAGACATGGGAATCGAGCTTCCCCTCAGCCAGGTCCCAATAATCCAGAAGAGATTGATCAAGAAATGCTATTCATCTGCAAAGCCAGTAATAGTTGCAACCCAGATGCTTGAAAGTATGACGGAGAATCCACTGCCTACAAGAGCAGAGGTTTCTGATGTGGCAAATGCAATATATGACGGAACAAGTGTGGTTATGCTTTCCGGCGAAACAGCTGCAGGCGAATTTCCAATAAAATCCTTGCAAACAATGGTCAGGGTTGTTGAGGATACAGAAGCTGATATAGATTATGAATCGCGCTTCAACATTCAAAACTTTGATAAAATTGAAAAGAATACATTGAATATCATCGGCAAAGCTGCAGTTATGACTGCTTTTGAAATTAATGCCAAAGCTATAGTAATGCCTACGAGGACAGGAAATTCAGCTAGAATGGTTTCCAGTTTCAGGCCAAGTACACCTATAATAGCCATTACAATGAAACCTACTATCCAAAGGCAACTGAATATGTCGTGGAATATCCATCCCATGTTAAGCGAATTCATTGGTGACCAAAAACAATTATTTGAAAATGTTATGGCAAGAGCCACTGAAAGTGAGCTTGTGAATAAGGACGACCAGGTTATCATGATAGCAGGCATACCGACCGGGAGTGCGGGTAAAACCAATATGATGAAGATACATAAAGTCGGAGAAGCTGTCATTGGAGATTAAAAATTGACCGGAATTAACTTGATAATAATTGTTTTTCTGATAGAATTGACATGAATAAAAAATGCTAGGAATGGAGTTAATTTAAATGGCACTTATAACATCAAAGGAAATGTTCAAAAAGGCATATGAGGGCGGATATGCAATAGGAGCTTTCAATGTAAATAATATGGAAATCGTCCAGGGAATAACAGAAGCAGCCAAGGAAGTCAATGCACCTCTAATCCTTCAGGTTTCTGCAGGTGCAAGAAAGTATGCAAAGCATGTATATTTGATGAAATTGATTGAAGCTGCAATCGAAGATACAGGGCTGCCTATTTGTGTTCATCTTGACCATGGTGACAGTTTTGAGACATGTAAATCATGCATCGACGGTGGTTTCACATCAGTTATGATAGATGGTTCACATCATACATTTGATAAGAATATCGAAGAAACGAAAAGAGTAGTTGAATATGCACACGCACATGGAGTAGTTGTAGAAGCTGAACTGGGAAGGCTTGCAGGAGTTGAAGATGATATAAACGTTAATGCTGAAGATGCTTCATATACCAGGCCTGACCAGGTTGAGGAATTTGTCGCCCGAACAGGTGTTGATTCTCTTGCCATAGCAATCGGAACAAGCCATGGTGCCTATAAGTTTAAAGGAGAAGCAAAACTTAGATTCGACATACTTGAAGAAATTCAAAAAAGACTTCCAGGATTCCCGATAGTTCTTCACGGTGCTTCATCAGTTGTTCCCGAATATGTTGAATTAATCAATAAATATGGCGGTGAAATGCCCGGAGCAAAAGGTGTTCCTGAGCATATGCTTAGAAAAGCAGCTGAAATGGCAGTTTGTAAGATAAACATTGATTCAGACCTCAGACTGGCCATGACTGCAGCAATTAGAGAACAGTTTGCACTCAAACCAGCTGAATTCGATCCAAGAAAATACCTCGGCCCCGGCAGGGATTTTATCAGAGAGATAGTCAGGCACAAACTTGTCAGTGTTCTCGGGTGTAACGGAACAGCTGATACATATTGATATAAAGTGAAGGACCGCCTGCGGGTGGTCCTTTTTTGTTTAGGAGCTATTATGAAAAATAAAAGAGACATTGTACCGGTTGAAGGCCCGAAAGGAATATTCAGATCCACGCTTGAATACACTGATGAAGCCATGGTCTGCCATTTCACAATGAAAAAAGGAGCAAAAGTTCCGCTTCACAATCATCATGCATCCCAGATCGGTTATGTTATAAGTGGAAGGATTCAATTTCATCTTGAGAATGAAAAAGGATTCATAGCAGAAGATGGATGTTCATACTGTTTTGACAGCTTTGAGTATCATGGCGCAGATGTTCTTGAGGATTCAGAAGTTATAGAAACATTTTCTCCGGCAAGGGATGAATACAAATAGATTAGAATAACTTAACAAGTA
>JAFGIJ010000208.1 GCA_016929655.1 Clostridia bacterium | reverse complement strand
ATCACCGGCACGGAAGCTGAAGATAAGCTGAGGAACAAATTGGTTTTTGCACGAAGTGTCTATCTTCAGGGGTTGTTTTTCAGAGATACAATATCGCTCACGGGAAATCTTCGTGAAGCTGCTGTTTTCATCAGGAAAATTAGAGCTGTTGCAGACAGATATGACTATACTGTAAGCCGCCTGGCCATGGGATATGTCAACAGTCTGGGATATATAGATTCTCTGGTTGTCGGGGCAGATAACCCGGGGCATGTTGAAGCAAATGCCCGGCTTATCGACAAGCCTAAATTTGCAGGTGACTTCATGGAAATGATGAAGAATGAACTAGAAGGAGCGCCGGAATGGTTGTTCTACCCATGGAAATGGGATAAGCAGGAGGGTTAATATGAATATATTGGATAGTTTCAGTCTAAAGGGTAAGGTGGCACTTGTAACAGGAGGGTCAGGATTATATGGGCAGCAGATGGTCAGGGCAATGGCTCAGGCAGGAGCGACAACATATACTGCTTCGCGTAATTTGGAAAAGCTTGTGATTTTCTGTGATGATTTGAAGAAGGAAGGCCTTGAGGCTGTTCCATTGACATATGACCAGGGAAGCGTTGAATCAATAATTGCCCTTCGTGATGAAATAATCAGAAGAAGCGGTAAAATAGATATTTTGATAAATAATTCAGTTGCAAGGTCAGGAAACATCGAAGAATTGACGGAACAAAAGGCAAATGATGATTTCGCAATAAATGCAACAGGAATCATAATGATGTGCCGTGAATTCGGAAGAGCCATGGCTGAAGCTGGAAGCGGTTCGGTCATCAACATTGGTTCCATCTATGGTTTGGTTGGGTATGATGACTGGCTTTATGAGGGAACTGGCCTTGTTAAAACCGGAGGAGCTGCTTACTACTTCAACAAGGGTGGAATGGCGAACCTTACGAAATTCTTCGCAGGATATTACGGACCATCGGGAGTCAGGTTCAACTGCATACATCCAGGAGGTTTCGAGACTGATTCACAGCCGGAAGCCTTCAAGAAGAATTACA
This sequence comes from Clostridia bacterium, assembly GCA_016929655.1. Taxonomy (GTDB): domain Bacteria; phylum Bacillota; class Clostridia; order DUPQ01; family DUPQ01; genus JAFGQE01. The sequence continues at coordinate 8,899 of JAFGIJ010000208.1, read as the reverse complement.
CTGACAAGACATTTCTGAAAAGAATGGCAAATGACACTGATGTCATGGGTGTCCTGGTTTTCCTGGCATCTGATGCTTCTGCATATATAACCGGAACCAATATTCCCGTAGACGGCGGTCTGACCGCAAAATAAGGAGAGAGAAAATGGCTGAACCTATTGTTAAAAAGAAACAGATTAACCTGGCAATGCTTGGAATGGTGGATGGAAACGGACACCCGTATTCATGGAGTGCTATCTGCAATGGTTATGACGTCGGGGAAATGGCCAAGTGTCCATATTCAACCATTCCTGAATATCTGGGAGAGCAGCCAAAGGAAACACTGCAGATACCTGATGTAAATGTTACCCATGTATGGTGCGATGTCCCTGAGGATACGATAAAGGTTGCAAAGGCATCATTGATTCCGAATCCTGTTGAAAAAGCAACGGATGTAATCGGAAAAGTTGATGCAGTGATCATAGCGACTGACAAAGGCTGGGAGCATGTTGAACGATGCCGTCCATTTATGGAGGCAGGTATTCCCATATTCATAGACAAACCCATGTGCGACAATGAGGAAGACCTGAGGACATTTGTAAACTGGCATAAAGATGGTAAAAAATTCATGTCGTCCAGCTCCATGCGGTACAGTACCGGATTTTCAAGTTTGAGGGCGTCAACGGAGCATCTGGGAAACATCAAATATGCAACAATAACAACGCCCAAAACATGGGAAAGGTATGGAATCCACGCCCTTGAAGGGATCTATGCAATAGTTGGACCTGGTTTTGAATCCGTAAGAAACACCGGGGATGAAAAACGAAATGTGGTTCATATCAAACATTCAAAGGGCTTTGATGTGGTTGTTGTAGCAATCTATGATATGTTCGGATCCTTTGGCAAGGTTATGATTTGTGGAGACAAAGGCCACGAGTTTGCCGAATCTGGAGGAGCTTACTACTCATTCCGGGCACAGCTTGAGGCATTTATAGGATATCTTCGGACAGGTGTCATGCCTTTTGACTTTTCAGAGACAATCGAGTTGATGAAAATAATCGCCGGAGGAATAGTAAGCCGTGAAAACGGCGGCAAGGAAATCAAACTTTCAGATATTGTAGTTTAGTTCTTTTACATCCTCTTAACTTTGTATATAATCAAATTATTAATCAACCAATCATCCTTGGGATGATTGGTTGATATTACGAATGGGGGGTTTTTATGTCAAGAAAAAGAGCTTTAAAAGCCATGAACCTGGAATTTACTGACAGGGTTCCATGTCAGGAGTGGATTGATCATCCTGAATTCATAAAGAAAATTACGGGAATCGACCCTTTTGAACAACCAACGGAAGCTGTTGTTGAGATACTTAAAGCGCTTGATGTTGACTGGTATGTCGGTATCCCTGAAAAGGCACGCAAATTCAAGGATGGCGAAACATCAAAGACAGAAGAAGGTATAAAGTATACGGAGTGGGGGTTTACCGGCAGCCAGTGGGAAGATGAACATGTATTCAAGGATGAAGAAGAAGTTCTTTCATACAATCCTTTCGAAGATACATCCGGTCGTGTCAGAATAGTTACTGAAAAATACAGACGGGAACGAATTGATGACTGCCTCAAGGGGCAGCCACTTGTCGGTGATTCAACCCTTGTAACCGGACTTTATTACACTACTCTATTTCAGAGTTTCATCCTTGCCTTTGGCTGGGAGCTGTTTTTGGTAACGGCAAGGCTTGAACCAGAAAGGTTTAAAAGAACCATTGAACTATTTACACAGTTTTCAATCAAGAATGTTGAAGAGTGGGTTGCAGCTGACACAGAAGTAATTTTCTGCCACGATGACCTGTCGCTTAGCAGAGGACTGGTTTTCCCAAAAGAGTGGTACACAGAAAACATCTTCCCGAATTATGAACGTATATTTGATCCCATCAAAAAGGCTGGAAAGAAACTTATATTTGTTTCAGACGGTAATTACTCTTCACTTATTGACGACCTTTTTGCCATTGGTGTAGACGGACTGATTGTTGACAATTATGTTGATATGGAACCTGTAATCAATAAATATGGAAAAAGAAAAGTAATATGCGGAAATGTAGATTCCAGGATACTTACGGAAGGCAGCATGGAAGATGTCAGGAAAGAAGTAAAACGCTGCATGGACCTGGGCAAAAAATATCCCGGTTACTTTATCCGTGCCGCCGGTGACCTTCCCCATAACATCCCCCTTCAAAACATAGAATGCTACTTTGACAGCTGCCGTGAACTCGGCACCCGCTAGCCCTGCATCTCATCAAAACAACCAATCATCCCAAGGATGATTGGTTGATGATCACATAATCCGTCGGATAACGTGACCGCTGCGGATTATTCTGATGCTAGCTTACCAACAACAGGGATTCCTTCCAGGTTCTTGACACCGTGAGGGGAGATTTCCTTTATTTCTTCAGTTAAGTCTTTACCGGCTGTAAATCCGTTGTGTTTCCCATTTCTCCATGCACCTGAGTTTGTCAGATCATAAACTACTCCGTCGACAGCAACATAAGCGGGTCTTCCGTCTTGTCCGTCGTAGTTTGCCAATTCTTCCAAAGTAAAGATTTTATCTTCCATAGGTTCTTCGCTTTCCAAAGGGGTTTCGCTTTCAATTGGTTCTTCGGAAGGTTGTTCCGAGGGTTCCTGGCTGGTGGCTGGAGATGCCGTGGGTAAAGTCTCCTCCTGTGTTGTTGTCTGGCATGCGGCAAGTAATAATACAAAAACCATTGTGATGGCTGAAATCAGTATAAGTTTGTTTCTTTTCATAAGCTTAATGCTCCTTTCATTTATTTATTTTTACCCAACTTTCCTAAATGTTCACATTTCACAGTTGTGGGTATAAAATAAAAGCAGGTTTCAAACCAAATGAAACGAGGGAAATAATGAAAGAAAATTCATGCATATTTACAATATTTGGAGCCACGGGTGATCTTACCAAGAGAAAATTGATACCAGCTTTATATATACTCTATAAACAGAAACGACTGCCCGAAGGCTGTTCAGTAGTTGCAATCGGCAGAAGAAAGAAGACTTCTGCTGAATATATTGAAGAAATGAAAAATTTTATGGTGGATGAGCTGCAAAGAATTGTTGATCAAAACATTTGGGCTGAGTTTAGTTCTCTTATTACCTATCACGAAATGAGTTTCACTGATGACGAAGGTTATGTAACATTGAAGGGCCTGTTTGAAAAAGTTGGTAAAAGCAGTAATAGAATATATTATCTTGCTGTTGCCCCGGAATTCTTTGAAGTTATAGTTGATAAGCTCCATGGACACTCCATGATTGAGAACAAGGATTCATGGCAAAGGGTAATCATTGAAAAACCATTCGGATCAAATCTCAAAACGGCACGAAAACTCAACGAAAGCATTACCAATGTTATCCATGAAGATAAAATATTCAGGATAGATCATTATCTTGGGAAGGAAATGCTGCAGAATATTCTGTCAATCAGATTCGGTAATTCCATATTTGAACCTCTTTGGAACCATAGTTATATTGACCATGTGCAGATAATTTCAACGGAAAAACTTGGTGTCGCCTCAAGGGGGGCATATTACGAAAATACCGGAATAATCAGGGATATGCTTCAAAATCATATCCTGCAGATGCTTACCCTCATAGCCATGGAGCCGCCGGTGAACCTTGAGGCAGAATCCATCAGAGATGAAAAAGTAAAGGTTCTCCGCGCATTAAGGCAATTTGAAAAGTCAAACATTGAAGAGACATTCGTGCCAGGCCAATATGGCCCGGGTAATGGAATGCCCGGATACAGACAGGAAGACAATGTTGATCCGCAATCCAATACAGACACTTTCATTGCAGTTAAGACATTCATTGACAATTTCAGATGGGGAGGCGTACCATTCTATATCTTTGCCGGCAAGAGGATGGCCGAAAAAACAACGAAGATAATTATTCGTTTTAAAAAGCTTCCCGGCATCAACTTCTATGAGGGCTATGAAAACACAGAAGCCAATGTACTGGTAATAAGGGTTCAGCCTGATGAGGGATTGTTCTTCAGAATCAATGCAAAAAATCCCGGAAATGATTTTGCAATAAACAGCGTCGACCTTGATTATTGCCAGGACTGCGGTTACAAAGGTAATTCGCCTGAAGCATATGAACGTTTGATACTTGAAGCCATGAATGACAACAAGTCCCTCTTCACCAGATGGGATGAACTTGAATATTCATGGAAATTCATAGATAGTCTATGCAAAGCCAGAACTGCAGAAAGTCTTATATATCCGAATTATGAAGCGGGGGGGAAACCTCCTGCCGAAGCAGTAAGACTCATTGAGAAGGACGGAAGGAAATGGTGGAGGGAGAAAGCTGATGAAGTATTATGACATTTCGATGGAAATATCAGAAGATATGATGGTATACAAGAACCGGGCCGAAAAAAGACCGCGACGGGAAATCATGGCAAAGTACAATGAAAGTGAAATGAATGAATCCAGGATATTCATGGACCTTCATACCGGAACCCATATCGACGCACCATTTCACATGATTGACAAGGGAGAAACCATTGAAACCATGGATATCGGCAGGTTGATTGGGAAAGCCATGGTCCTTGACCTAACTGATGTCATGGACGGAATTACAAAAAGTGACCTCGTGAAAAAGAGCATAAATTCCGGTTCGTTCATTCTGTTTAAGACAAAGAACTCTTTCAGTGAGGATTTCGATCCGGAGTTTATATATTTAACGGAAGATGGAGCAGGATATCTCAGGGACTTGAAAATCAGAGGAGTTGGAACAGATGCCCTTGGAATTGAAAGAAGCCAGCCCGGACATGAAACCCACAAGATACTTCTGGGCAACGGCATTATAATAATTGAAGGCCTGAGACTGGCCGGAATCGACGAGGGCGAGTTTATGATGTATGCCCTGCCGCTTAGGATAAAGGGAGGCGATGGTGCTCCGGCAAGGGTAATCCTGGCAGAAATATGATTTTCGGTTTGATTTGTAGTATAATTGAACTACAAAGAACAAGGGGGAACGGCAAATGAAGAACATTTTCCATGAAAACAAATGGGATAAGATACAGAAAAAGAAACAGCTTGAAAAGAAATTGAAGAAGAAGGAAGAAAAAGCTGAAAAAGAGAAAACTGAAGAAAAGAAGTGAATAAGGACCCTTTTACAGGGTTCTTTTTTCAGTCGTGGAACTGGGTAAAATTCATCTTGTATCATGTCATGGTTATAATATATAATGTACAAAGCAATATTGTTACCTGCTAATAATATCAACTGATAAAATAGTAATAAATTATAGTATCGGGAGTAAATTATGGATTATTTTTTAACTGAAGAACAACAGATGATCAAAGAAATCGCTGCAAGGATTGCCCGGGAAAAGATTAAACCGGTGGCATTGAAATATGACGAAGAGGGCATATTCCCTCGTGATATCGTAAAGATACTTGCAGATTCTGACCTTTGCGGAGTGTATATTGAAGAAGAGTACGGTGGGTTCGGCGGTGGAATATTTGAAATGGCTCTTGTGGTAGAAGAACTCAGCAAGGCCTGCGGCGGCATTGCACTTTCGTTTGCAGGCACAGGGCTTGGTGCATTTCCGATCATTTTATTTGGAACTGAGGAACAGAAACAGAAATTTCTTCCGGATATAGCCGCAGGTACAAAGCTTGCTGCATTTGGTCTTACAGAAGCAAATGCAGGAAGTGATGCAGCGGGAATTCAGACGACCGCTGTCCTTGACGGAGACGAATATATTCTCAATGGTACAAAACAATGGATAACAAATGGTGGCGAGGCTGATGTCTATACAGTAATTGCATGTACAAACAGAGAAAAGGGTGCCAGAGGTTTCAGCGCATTCATAGTTGAAAAGGGAACCCCCGGATTTTCATTTGGCAAAAAGGAAAACAAAATGGGTATCAGGGCATCTGTTACCAGCGAACTTGTCTTTGAAGACTGCCGCATTCCAAAGGAAAATCTTCTCTACAGGGAAGGCATGGGCTTTATAGTTGCCATGAAGACACTTGACAGAACCAGGCCGGGAGTTGCTGCACAGGCACTTGGCATAGCCCAGGGAGCACTGGATGAAGCATTGAAGTATTCCCAGGAAAGGGAACAATTCGGCAAGAGTATTTCATCTTTCCAGGCAGTCCAGCATATGCTTGCCGACATGGCAATCCAGATTGAGGCAGCAAGGGCATTGGTTTACCAGACCTGCAGATACATTGACAGCGGCGCAAAGGTTTTCTCCAAGGAATCAGCCATGTCAAAGGTGTTTGCGTCTGACACGGCAATGAAGGTTACCATTGATGCCGTACAGGTAATGGGCGGATACGGATATATGAAGGAATACCCTGTTGAAAAAATGATGAGGGATGCCAAGATAACCCAGATATATGAGGGCACCAACCAGATACAAAGAAATGTAATAGCCCTTGAAATGATCAAGGAGTTAAAAGGTAAATAAGGAGACTCAAATTGAACGTTATAGTCTGTGTAAAACAGGTTCCGGGTACCAACGAAGTTAAGATGAACAAGGAAACCAACACAATAATCCGGGAAGGGGTTGAGGCAATCATCAATCCCTTCGACACATATGCAGTTGAAGAAGGCGCACGAATCAAGGAAGAAACCGGTGGCAAGGCGACGGTTCTAAGCATGGGCATTCCCAGTGTTGCGGAATTGCTGAAAGAAACAATTTCAGTTGGGATGGACGAGGCTGTTCTCCTGAGTGACAGGGCTTTTGCAGGCTCTGACTCACTGGCAACTTCATATGCTTTGTCCATGGGAATCAAAAAAATCGGTGATTGCGATTTGATAATCTGCGGCAAACAGGCAATGGACGGAGATACTGCTCAGGTTGGCCCTGGTCTTGCTGAAAAACTTGGAATTCCACACACCACATATGTCAGAAAGATTGAAGAAATCAAAGATGGATATATACGTTGCCAGAGGATGACTGAAGATGGTTATGAAGTTATTGAAATGCCTCTCCCGGCAGTAATAACGGTTGTAAAGGAAATAAATGAACCCAGACTTCCATCTCTCAAGGGCAAGATGAAGGCAAAGAAAACCGAGGTTACAGTCTGGACGGCGGATGATATTGGTGCAGACAAAGCCCTGTGCGGACTCAGCGGGTCCCCCACACAGGTGGTAAAAACCTTTGTTCCCGAGCACAACGTAGACAGTGAAATGATTGTGGGCACACCGGAAGAGCAGGCAAGGAACCTTGCAAGGAAGTTGCTCTCCATGCAGTTTGCCATACAAGTGCAGGAGGACGAATAATGGCCGGAATCAGAATATTGAAAGATAAGTGTGTAGGATGCAAACTTTGTGTCGGGGCATGTCCCTTCGGCGCAATAGTCATGATTGATAAAAAAGCAGAGATAACGGATGCTTGTACTTTATGCGGTGCGTGTGTTTCTGCCTGCAAGTTTAATGCAATTGATTTTGAACGGGGCGCAGTGGCAAATGCAGTTGATGTTTCAAAATACAGCGGGATATGGGTATTTGCAGAACAAAAGGACGGTGAACCGGAATCCATAGCCTATGAGCTTCTGGGTGTTGGAAGAGAACTTGCAGACGCAAGGAATACTGCATTGAGCGCTGTCATAATTGGAAGCAATCTGGATGACGCCTGCAGGAAGCTTATCACCAAAGGGGCTGATAAGGTATATTCCGTTGATGATGCCAGCCTCGAAAAATTCAATGATGAATCATATTCAGGTATCTTTTCACAGCTGATATACAAGAATAAACCGGAAATTGTTCTTTTGGGAGCAACCACTTACGGAAGATCACTGGCACCCAGAGTTGCATCAAGGATAAATACAGGCTTGACAGCGGACTGTACGAAACTGGAGATTGACCCCACGGATGGAAAACTGCTTCAGACAAGACCGGCATTCGGTGGAAACCTAATGGCGACCATAGTATGTCCAAACCACAGGCCGCAGATGGCAACAGTCAGACATAAAGTTATGAAGGAGATGGAAGCAGATGAATCAAGGGTCGGTGAAATAATCAGACCTGAGGTAAATATTCCAAGGGATTTGGTTGTCAAAGTGAAGGATGTCGTCAAGACCATTACAGAAATGGTTCCGCTAACCGAAGCAGATATCATTGTATCCGGTGGAAGGGGAATGGGGGATCCTAAAAATTTTGCACTGATAAGTGAGCTTGCTGAAGTACTTGGCGGAGCAGTGGGAGCATCAAGGGCAACAGTCGACGCCGGTTGGATTGAATACAGCCATCAGGTAGGCCAGACAGGACAGACGGTAGGACCTCAGGTATATTTTGCATGTGGCATATCAGGAGCAATCCAGCATCTTGCCGGGATGTCTTCTTCTGATACAATAATTGCCATAAACAAGAATCCCGACGCACCAATATTCAAGGTAGCCAATTTTGGAATTGTGGGAGATGTTATGGAAGTACTGCCATTGTTAATAAAAGAATTCAAATCTGCGCTTAAATAAATCAAAACCGCTGTTTGGCGGTTTTTTTCATCAGTGATATAATCAATTATCTGAATAATGCGGGAGAATTCAATGGGACTGATTTATTTTCTTATAGTCTTTATAGCAACAACAGCAGGCGCAGTAGCAGGGGTCGGCGGTGGTGTCATCATTAAACCAGCTTTGGATGCAATAGGACAGTATGATGTTGAAACCATCGGAATACTGGCTTCCTCAGCTGTATTCTCAATGGCTGTGGTGGCAACAATCAGACAATGGATTCGAGGGTTGTCGATTGATATCAAGATTCTCATGCTTTCAATAGGCTCCATTGTCGGTGGGATCCTAGGCAAGGAGCTGCTGTATTCACTTACTGGTTCAATTGAATCTGAGATTGTTAAACTCATTCAGGCGATAATAATCATTGTGTTGATGATAATGATT
>JAFGIJ010000207.1 GCA_016929655.1 Clostridia bacterium | reverse complement strand
TCTGGCAGCTTCCTTATGTGCATGAATCTCTGGAAAACTACAGAACCGGTGTTGAAAAAAATTACTTCATCAAGAAGCAGGATGGCACCACCTATATGTTCGATTGGTTTGGTGAAATGTATGCTCTCATTGATTTCTCAAACAGCGAAGCGGTTGAATGGTATGTTTTCCAGATCAAGGAAGTCCTTCGAAAAGGTGCTGTTGCCGTCAAGACTGATATCGCTGAAGGTATGCCCGTTGACGGAGTATACGATTCCATTGATGGAAAGGAAATGCACAATCTTTTTCCGCTCATATACAACAAAGTCATGTTCGAAGCTGCAAAGGAAATTTATGGAGAAGGCATAGTCTGGGCCAGGTCTTCATATGCAGGTGGGCAAAGATATCCGCTGCCATGGAGCGGAGATTCAAGGTCAACATTCGAGAATATGGCTGGGGCACTTAGGTCAGGATTGTCCATAGGCATGTCAGGGCACCCCTTCTGGAGCCATGATATCGGTGGTTTCATCGGCCGACCAGAGCCTGAACTATATATAAGATGGACTCAGTTCGGTCTTTTCTCATCCCATTCCAGATGCCATGGAGGCGGAAACACAAATTCCAGGGAACCATGGGCTTTCGGTGAAGAATCATTGGTGATTTTCAGGAAGTTCGCGAAACTGAGATACAGGCTCCTTCCTTATATATTCAGCACAGAGGCACAAAGCACCCTGACAGGGATGCCATTCATAAGGCATATGGTCCTCATGCATCAGGATGACAGAAATGTTCAGGGTATATATGACCAGTATTATTTCGGAGATTCAATGATGATTGCACCCATGATGAATGCAGGCGGTAACCGTCAGGTATATCTTCCTGAGGGCATATGGTACGATTTCTGGACCGGCAGGAAGATTGGTCAATCCGGGTGGATTGATGTTGAATGTCCACTGGACGAGATGCCGATATTTATCCCTGCAGGAGCTGTAATTTCATATGGACCTGAACAAAATTATGTTGACGAAAAATTAGAGCTTCTAACAGAAATTCATGTTTATGCAGGAGCTGACAGCCAATTTGTTTATACCAATGGTGAAGTTTCGTCCGTTTTCAGGGTAAAACATATAAATGGTTTAGCCAAGTTTGATGATGGTGGATTGAACCAAGAATATAAGTTAAAGGTTATTGGTGAGTAATGGTAGATCTTCATGCGCATACAACTGCTTCTGACGGAAGCCTGTCTCCGGCGGAATTGGTAAGAAAAGCGGATTCAATGGGACTGACCGCCATAGGTATAACCGACCACGACACAATCGGTGGTGTCAGTGAAGCCATTGAAACCGGAAAGACTCTTAACATAGAGGTGGTGGCAGGAGTTGAGCTGGGAGTGGATTTCAGGGTTAAGGGCACCCACATACTCGGATATTTCAGCCATGCAAATTATATCGGTATAAACAGTTACTTTGATTGGATTCTGGAAAAAAGGCATGACAGAAACAGAAAAATGATTGAGAGTCTGAACAAGGCCGGATATCATGTAACTCTTGATGAAATGTATGAAAAAGCCGCAGGCGGAACACCCGGAAGGCCTCATCTTGCAAAATGTCTTATAGAAAAGGGATATGCCGCCGATGTCAATGAAGCATTTGAAAAAATATTGCTTCAGAAAAATATTTATGTGCATAGGGAAAAGACAACACCGGAAAGTGCTATTAGTGAAATTCTAAGTAATAAAGGAATACCTGTACTGGCTCATCCTGTTTACATGGACAGGGCAGGGCTTTTTGAAGAGAGTATAAAGGAACTTGTTGATAAAGGAATCAGGGGAATTGAGGTATTCCACTGTGACCACAATAAAACTGACTCAGCAAAATACATGGAAGCAGCCAGGGAGTATAATCTAATTGTAACCGGTGGCAGTGACTTTCATGGGGCGAACAAGGACAATGCATTTCTTGGAAAACCGGAGGTTGAAGACAGATATTTTTACAGTCTCATGGAACTTCTTTGAGCCCAGTATAATTGAACGACAGCGGTTAAAATGTTAAAATCCATTTTGAACGGGAGAAAGTATGACAAGTATTTTAAGCGAAAGACAGATAGACAAGATACGGGATGCGGGTAAAATAGTTTCTGCATGTCATGTTTCACTCAGGGATTTTATAGAAATCGGTATGACAACAATGCATGTCAATGATTATGTCCAAAGATTCATCGAATCCCATGGTGCAAGACCGGAACAGATAGGATATATGGGGTACCCCTATGCAACCTGTACATCCCTTAATGATGAAATATGCCACGCATTTCCTGACAATGAAATAATTGCAGACGGTGATATACTGAAAGTTGACTTTGTTGTGAACCTTGATGGATGGCTTGCGGATTCTGCATGGTGCTATGCCATCGGCAGCATATCAAAGGAAGCTGAAAAACTTATGAGAATAACGAAGGAATGCCTGTATCTGGGAATAGAAAAAGCAGTTGAAGGAAACAGAATAGGTGACATCAGCCATATAATCCAGCAGCATGCCGAGT
>JAFGIJ010000040.1 GCA_016929655.1 Clostridia bacterium | reverse complement strand
TGAAGGCAATCTTGATGGGGTTAAAAACTACAGGATTACTGCTGAAAAAAAGGGCCGTGATGTTATTTTCCTGCGCAAGGTCATAAGGGGAAGTGCAGACGAAAGTTATGGTATACAGGTTGCACATCTCGCGGGTGTTCCAGAAGGTGTGGTTAACAGAGCAGCTGAAATACTCGAAGAGCTGGAAAGAAACGATATTGGAAAGAGGAAGCGCCTGAAGGAAAGCATGAAGATCGACGGACAAATGAGCATCCTTGACTATAACAGCAGAAATGAAGTGGAAGAGTATGTCATTAAGAACATAAAAGAGCTGGATGCACAGAACCTAACTCCGCTTGAAGCTCTTAATAAATTGTTTGAGATGAAGAATAAATTGAAATGATGATGAACAGAATTGTAATATTGGACGAAAATACTTCTAATCAAATAGCCGCAGGTGAGGTCATTGAAAGGCCGGCCTCCATTGTCAAGGAGATGGTGGAAAATTCCATAGATGCAGGAGCTTGCAATATTTCAATCGAAATAACCAAAGGAGGAATTTCACTAATTCGAGTCAGTGATGATGGGTCTGGAATTTATGCTGATGATGTTGAAATGGCCTTTGAAAGACATGGGACAAGCAAAATAAGGAAAGCTGATGACTTGAAAACAGTTGCAACCATGGGTTTCAGGGGTGAGGCACTGCCCAGTATTGCAAGTGTCTCAAGGCTTGAGATGGACACCAGGACCCAGGAAGCCGAATCCGGGGTTAAAATAAAGGTCACCGGTGGTGATATCGTCAGCAAAGTAACTTCCAACAGGCAACCGGGAACAACGATAACTGTCAGGGATTTGTTTTATAATGTTCCTGCAAGATACAAATTTTTAAAGAATGACCAGACTGAAACCAGATACTGTACTGATATAGTTACCAGAATAGCATTGGCACATCCTGAAATAAGCTTTACATATTCTGCAAATAAAACTGAAATACTAAGGACACCTGGGGATAAAAGCCTGCAGAGTGCAATTTACTGTGCATATGGAAGGGAGATAATGTCCAATTTGTTTCCGGTGGATTACCGCGATTCATTATGCAGAATAACCGGATATACGGGGAACAGGTTTGCTGCAAGGGGAAATCGGCAGAATCAAACGATTTTAGTAAATGGAAGATATATTAAGGACGCCACAATCACAAAGGCTGTTGAAAAAGCCTATGAAACTGAGATTATGAAAGGTAAATTTCCTTTCTATGTTTTGAATCTTGAAATAGATGCCGGACAGGTGGATGTGAATGTTCATCCTGCAAAAACTGAAGTAAGGTTTCAAAGGGGCAACGAGATTTTCAATTCATTCTATTCAGCAGTCAGGGCAGCAATTGATACATCAAGGGGAATAACCCCTGCAGAAGCCGGTGCGGCAAAGATCAGGCGCACCGAACCCGCAAGGGAAGAGCCGGTGGTTGTAAAGAGCACTTTTTTTGATAATGAAACAAAGAAAATTGAAAGAAAACCCATGCCGGCAGAAGTCCATGAAGCCTTGGTAAATGCCAGGAGACAATTTTATGATGGGGCAGCTGATGTAAATTCCAATTTTCTTGAAGTGAGTGAAGAGTATAAGGTGGTAAAAGAAACTTCAGGAATGGGGCACATCAGGGTGCTTGAAAATGCCCGGATTGCAGGTGTTCTTTTCAATACATTTATATTGCTTGAATACACTGATGAAGAAATGCTTGTGATTGACCAGCATGCAGCCCATGAAAGAATAACTTATGAAGGTCTTCTGAAGAAGCGAAAAGAAAGAAATATGGACTCCCAGAAACTGATGGTACCCATCAGGGTCAGGCTGGATCGCAAGGACGCAGTGCTTGTAGAAGAAAACAGAAGCATGATTGAGGGTCTTGGATTTGATTTTGATTTGCTCGGACCGGATGAAGCTGTAATAAGGGCTCTGCCCGTTGAGATATTTGGTGAAAATGTCGGGGAAGTATTCCTGGGATTGGTTGATAGCTTGGAAGGTTCAGGAAAACAGGATGCTGACATCATTGAAAAAGAAGCAATTTATCAAATGGCATGCAAGAATTCCGTCAAGGCAAATACTGCTTTATCGGATATAGAAATCAACGCATTGCTATCACAGCTCAAAGGGCTGGAAAATCCTTATACCTGTCCTCATGGAAGACCAGTCATTCTTACATTAACAAGGAGAGGCCTGGAAAAAATATTCAAGAGGATTGTCTGATGAAGGATGTAATTGTAATTACAGGCCCGACTGCTTCTGGAAAAACCAGTGTGGCGTTGGAAATTGCCAGGAAAATAAATGCAGAAATCATTAACGCAGACTCTATGCAGATATTCAAAAGGTGCAATATAGGTACAGCCAAGCCATCTGAAAAGGAACTTTCAGAAATCCGGCACCATTTGATTGATATTATTGAACCGGACCAGACTTTCAGTGTGGCCTCATATAAAGATATGGCGGAATCAGCAATCCAAAACATTATTGAATATGGAAAAAACGTTGTAATTACAGGCGGGACAGGCATGTATATTGATGCTTTGGTCAAAAACATGGATTTCACACTGGATGATGGGAGAACCCCTATCAGGGAAAAATACAACAAGATGCTTATTGAAACAAGTCCTCAGGAAATTCACTCACTTCTTGAGAAAAGGGATCATGCTGCGGCTGAAACCGTTCATCCGAATAATGTAAGAAGGGTCATAAGATATCTGGAGATTCTCGATGGTTTTGATGGTTCGCTGGATGAATATATGAAAAAAACCAGAACAAGACCATCGGATTTCAATTATCATATATTTATACTTTGGCCGGATAGAGAGTTTGTTTATGAGCGTATTGAAAAAAGAGTAGATGATATGCTGGCAACGGGTCTGGTCGATGAGGTTAAAGGGCTGTTGGAATCAGGGATAAAGGCAGATATGCAGTCAATGCAGGGAATTGGATACAAGGAGACTATAGGTTTCATAAACGGGAAATTTTCATATGAGGAATATGTGGAATTATTGAAGAGAAACACCAGAAGATATGCCAAACGGCAGTTCACATGGCTG
>JAFGIJ010000206.1 GCA_016929655.1 Clostridia bacterium | reverse complement strand
GAAGTTTCCCGGATGAACTACTATAACATTCTAAAATAGCACAGCGGATATTGTTTCTTCTACCCATCACTCCCCGCTGTACCTGAACGGGATTTATCAGTTATGGCCACTCTTTATAAACGCTATGTTCTTAACCAAATAGTCTATTCCACTATAAATCGTTAGAACCAATGCAACAAACATCAAAGCATCATCCAGATACCACATATCAATGATATCGTTCAACATCCAGGCAACAGCTGCAATTATTTGCATTACCGTCTTCACCTTACCCCAGATGCTGGCGGCAACGATTTTACCTTCACCTGCAGCTATGGTGCGAATACCCATTACCATTAGCTCGCGTGCAATTATTACAAGAACTATCCAAACAGAAAGGTCAAACTTTACAACAAGCACCAATAGTGCCGATATTACCAGTAGTTTGTCTGCAATGGGATCAAGGAATTTACCAAGATTGGTTACTTCATTTCTTTTTCTAGCCAGGTTTCCATCAATAATATCGGTTATTCCTGCTGCTATAAATAAAAATATTGCAATGTATGGTCCGAATGTATCCATGAAAGAAGTCAGACCATCTGAAAACCATTCGGGCGAAGGCAGCGCAAATAGTAAAAACAATGGTATAAGAAATATCCTAAGGAAAGTTATCTTATTGGGTAGAGTCATTGAGTACTTCTCCTATCAGGTCATATTCCCTGGCTTCCAGTATTCTGGCTTTAACGAATGCTCCTGGCTCCAGGGGTTCGGATGAAACCACATAAACAAACCCATCTATTTCGGGGGCTTCCCCATAGGATCTGGCTTCGTAAAATATTCCGTCATCCGAAACATTACTGATGATTATATCATAAACTTTTCCAACACGTTTTTGGTTTATTTTTCTGCTGATATTTGCCTGTTCACTCATAAGGATATCCCTTCGCTCTGATGCAAGGGTTCCTTCGATTTTACCTGGAAGCTTATATGAAGCAGCACCATCTTCATCACAATATGTGAACACACCTATTCTGTCAAAATTCATGTCCTTGACAAATTGATGGAGTTCATTGAAATCTTGATCACTCTCCCCCGGAAAGCCGGTTATAAAAGTAGTTCGTATTACTGCATCTTTGATTTTCTTTCTGATTTTTCCAATCAGTTCCCTATAATATAAATTGGTCCCCTTTCTCCCCATCAACTTAAGAATTCTGTCTGATGCATGCTGCAAAGGTATATCAAAATAAGGTATTATCCTTTCATTTGAACTTATTATTTCTATAAGTCTGTCATCGATGAGTTCCGGATAACAGTAGAGCATCCTGAACCATTCAGGTCCCTCCCTGGTTACAAGCTTTTCCAACAAATCTGAAAGTGAAGGTTTTCCATATATGTCAAAACCATAGTTTGTTGTATCCTGGGCTACCAGGATGGCTTCGTGAAGGTTATATTCCTTTGCTAGTGATGATACTTCTTCAACGATATTCTCTATTTTCCTGCTTCTCATCTTTCCTCTTATTGACGGAATCATGCAGTATGTGCAAGTATTGTCACACCCATCTGATATCTTGATATATGCGCTTTTGTCACTGGCTGAAAGTTTTCTGGGAAGTTCCAAAAAGTCTATTGAGGTTTTATCGCCTGTCAGTACTCCAACAGGTTCATCTGTTAATATTCTGCCAAGCTCAGGTATTGCATCAATACCTATGCATAAATCCACTTCCGGCATTTCTTCAAGTATCTTTTCCCTGTATCTTTCCGTCAGGCATCCGGCAACTATTAAACGCCTGAGTTTGCCTGTTTTCTTGAGCTTCGAAACATCAAGGATTGTAGTTATTGCTTCCTCTACTGCCGGTTCAATGAATGCACAAGTGTTAACTACTACAATATCGGCTGCATCCAGGTCATTTGTAAGTTCAAATCCTGAATTTCCTGCAATTGCTGCAAGAATCTCGCTGTCAACCGTATTTTTAGGGCATCCAAGGGATATTATAGCTATATGTTCCATAGTTCCTCCATATTGGTCACTTCAGCTATTATATCCTTATCAAAGCCCCGCGAAGCAAGAAATGCAGCAATTTTCATAGGATTCTTCTTTGCTTTAAACTTTTGTTCTACAATTTTTCTGGCAGTTTCCCTGTCATCAATATTTGATTTTTCTATGACTGTCCTTGCAGTTTCCATACTCAACCCATTTACCAAAAGCCATTGCTCCAGTGCATATTTGGATAATGGTGATGTTATCATTTTCCTTATGGTTATTTTATTGGCATATTTCAGATCATCTATATAATTCTCTTTTTCCAGCTTTAGGAGTGCAGCTTCACCTATATCACCGCCAAGACCATTCTCATCAAGAAATGCCAAAAGCCGGCTTTTGGGTTTAAGTCCTGTAGCCAGCTTTCTTCTGCACATTATCTCTGCTTCTATAACTTTATCCTGAAATATTAGCTGTTCAATTTCTTCTTTGCTAAGTTCTTCCTTTTCGTATAGGTATTTGGTGAAATACAGTTCCTCAGACACCTTGATTTCACTTCCGTCTTCAAAGCAAAGAAGAAACCCCTTATTCAGCTCCGACTTCCGGTTGATTTTCATTTTTTGCACCATCCAGTCCATAATGAGCTCTTACTAGTTTTTCTATCTCGTTACATATTTCAGGGTTATCTTTAAGGAATTTCTTGGCATTTTCCCGTCCCTGTCCTATCCTCTGGTCTTTGTATGAGAACCAGGAACCGCTTTTATTTATAATATCTATTTCAGCTGCCATATCCAGTATACAGCCTTCTGTTGAGATACCCTGTCCGTACATTATATCGAATTCAGCTTGTTTGAACGGCGGGGCAATCTTGTTCTTGGATACCTTTACAACCGTCCTTGAACCAAGTACATCCTGCCCTTCCTTTATCCTTTCGGTCCTTCTGACATCAAGCCTTACTGAGGAATAGAATTTGAGTGCTCGTCCACCAGGGGTAACCTCCGGGTTTCCGAACATCACACCAACCTTCTCCCTGAGCTGATTTATAAAGATAGCAGTTGTCCTGGATTTACTGATTACACCTGCCAGTTTTCTAAGTGCCTGCGACATTAGCCTGGCCTGTAGTCCAACGTGGGTATCGCCCATCTCTCCATCAATTTCAGCTTTGGGAACCAATGCTGCAACGGAGTCTACAACAATAATATCTATGGCCCCGCTTCTTACCAGTGCTTCGGTTATTTCAAGAGCCTGTTCCCCTGTATCAGGCTGGGCTACTATAAGATCATCGATATTAACACCAAGTCTCTTTGCATATTCAGGGTCAAGGGCATGTTCTGCATCAATAAAGGCAGCTTCACCACCCAGTTTCTGAGCCTGTGCAATCATATGCAGGGTTACTGTTGTTTTACCGGAAGATTCAGGCCCATAGACTTCAACAATTCTTCCCCTGGGTACTCCGCCTATTCCAAGTGCAATGTCAAGTGAAAGCGCTCCTGTCGGGATACTTTCAACATTCATATGGGCATTTTCACCCAGCCTCATTACTGCACCTTTTCCGAATTGTTTCTCTATCTGTAAAAGAGCCATATCCAATGCTTTTTTCTTTTCCATAATGTTAACCCTCCAATAAGAACATTTGTTCTGTTAAAGTATATATGACCAAATGAACAATGTCAATATAATTATATTCATTTTCCATTTTTTGTCAATTGCTTTATTTTGTTTATTGTCCCGTTCCAGATCTGCCGCATTTCATCTATCTTCATCAGATATGAAGATGCTGCATATGCAAACATCCCAATGACAATATCCAGGGTAACCCAGGCAAGCTGACGACTCTTGGAAATAATCATTATGCTTTCACCTAATAACAAAGGAGATATGACACTGTCTGCAATATATACAGCAGCTCCCATAATTAGTACCGCAGCAGCTGTCTTTATGATAAATCCCCGCTTGTCAATGAACTTGAATCCTTTGATTCTTCTTTTAAACAGTAGAAGCAATGCAATGGTTATAAAAATTGTTGCTATGGAATATGCCAGGGCAACCCCCGCTGCTCCCATATCAGTTGTGCGTGTAACTATGTATGCCAGGAAAAAGTTTATAACCATCCCAAAGCTGCCTGCAATGAAAGGGAGACTTGAATTCTTTGTTGAGTAGTATGCCCTGTTCATGATCGTATTTATCGATTGAGTGACAATTGAAAGGCTGTATAAAGTCAACATGGTTGCCGTAAGGGCTACCGCCGCCTCGTCAAGGTTTCCCCAGTTGAACATGAGCTGTATGGTAGGTTTACTTATAATAGCAAGACCCACTGCCGATGGAACTGCCAGGAACAGCACAAATCTTATGGCAGAATTCAGCTTCTCGCCCAGTTCACTGAATTTCTCAAAGGCATACAGGGCAGAAAGTGAAGGGAGAATTGCAACCCCCACTGCCTGGGCTATGATACCAAGGGGCATCTGCCAGGTTTTGCCTGCTACCTCAAGGGCACTCAGACTTCCCTCATCGAAGAAGGTTGTATAATATTTTGAAACAATGAAATTAATCTGTACAAATGCAGATGTCAGCAGTGTTGGAATTGCCAGTCTTACCATCCTGTGAAAATCCGGATGTGCAATATGCAGGGTCGGCCTGTAATCCTTCATATGCTTTACGGTAAATGAAAATTGCAAAATGAAGTAGAAAAAGGAACAGATAACAATCCCAAGGACAACTTTTTCCGCACCATAATTGGTTGATGCGTCTGAATTACTAAGAAAGAATATACTTAGCACAGTTGCAAGGTTGTAAACACATGGGCCAAAGGCAGCAACGACAAATTTGGAATATGAATTCAATATTCCGTTGCAAAACCCTGACAGCATCATGAAAAATGATATCGGCATCAATATTCTGGTCAGTCTGACAGCCAGCTCCATCTTTTCGGGTGGTGCATCAACGAATCCCCTGGCTACCAGGTTCATTAGCTGCGGAGCAAATACAACCCCAAGAATGCATATAATCATCATGACAATCATCATGACGTTTATGTATGTTCCAACAACCTTCCAGCCTTCCTTTTCCTGCTTTTTTTCGACATAGCCGGTCAGCATGGGTATAAGTGATGCAGCTATTGCACCTCCGACCAACAACCCGTACATTAGGTCAGGGATCTGAAAGGCTGCATTGTACGCATCGGCAACGCTGCTGTATCCTCCCATTCTTGCCGGAATCAAAGCTGTGCGGAAAAACCCGAGTATCCTGCTCAGTAAAACTGAAAACATTAACATTGCCGCGGTTCCCCTGAAACTGACCCTGTTGCTCAATCTTCATCCTCCATTCCAAGTTCGTGCCTTCGTATCATATCAAGGGCATTCAGGCATGATGAGTGCCTGATTCTATCCCGGGTTCCCCATAGATTCAGCTTTCTTACCTTTGTTTCATTCCTATCGGACAAAGCAATGAACACAGTACCAACAGGTTTTTCATCAGTGCCTCCTCCGGGACCCGCAATTCCGGTTATTGAAAGACCAAGTCCGCAGCTGCACGTTCTCCTTGCTCCTTCTGCCATTTCTACAGCTGTTTCAGAACTTACCGCTCCAAATCTTTCTATTGTATCAGGTGAAACTCCAAGGACACTTACCTTGGATTGATTGGAGTAAGTGACTGCCCCCATATAAAGTACCGCTGAAATTCCCGGAATATCCGTTAACAATGATGTAAGTTTTCCACCGGTGCATGATTCGGCTATGGCAATTCCGGTTTTGTTTTTTATTAGTAAATCAGCAGTCACCTGATGCAGTTCCTCATTTTTATATGAGTAAATGTACCTTCCTAGTCTTTTTTGGATTTCTTCAAGGACCGGGCTCATCATTTGATCAGGGTCATCCTTTCCCGGAGTGTACTTTACCGTAACCCTTAGTGTCGTTTCTCCCATTTTTGCATAGGGTGCTATGGTTGGGTTCTGCTGTTCTGTGACAAGGTCATTGATCAGGGTTTCCATGCTGGATTCACCGATTCCAAACATTTTTATATACACAGATTTTAGTTTTTGATTTGCTTTTTGCATAAAATGAGCCAGAACGGATTTTTCAAACATAGGTTCCATTTCCCAGGGGGGACCGGGAAGCATGACAACGGTTTTGCCATCTTTTTCTATTATGCATCCTGGGGCAGTACCATTGTCATTCCTCAGAATTATTGAGCCCTCGGGAAAGTAACCCTGTTTTTCATTGTTTATTGTGGCTTTTCTGCCCAGTTTATTGAAAAATCCGTGGATCTTTTGCAATGTTTCCTCATCAGGCAGCATCCTTAGACCCAGTTCCTTCGAAATTGTTTCCTTTGTTAGATCATCCTGGGTTGGTCCTAGACCACCGGTTGTCAATACAACATCAGCTCTTCCAAGGGCTATATTCAGGCATGAAGAAAGACGCGAGGCATTATCTCCCACGACCGTATGGTAATAGACATAAACATCTGCATCAGGAAACCGCTCCGAAATATAACGGGCATTTGTATTGTTTATCTGCCCCATCAAAAGTTCGGTGCCTACGGCAATAATCTCAGCTATCAAATTGTGGTGACCTCCTACTGGTTATAGACATCCTCCGATGACAGAACTTCGAGGCCTTTGGCCTGCAGACTCTCGATTGCTCTTTCACACTCCTCAACCCTGAGTATTACATTCGCTTTATGGCTGGTCTTGGAAATAAAAGCATAAATATACTCAACGCTGATGCCGTCTTCATGAAGAAGCTGCAAAGCGTCAGCAAGTCCACCCGGTTCATCCTCGATTGAAATGGCAATTACTTCCGTAATACTAACCGTGAAGCCCTCCCTGCGCAAAGCTTCCTCAGCCTTGGGCGGTTGGTCAACAATCAGACGAAGGATTCCGAATTCCGTTGTGTCTGCAATTGAAAGGGCTCTGATGTTGATCTTTGAATCACTCAGTATTCGTGCTACCTGGGCAACCCTTCCCTCTTTGTTTTCAAGAAACACTGAAATTTGTTTTACGAGCATACCTTCCTCCTTATAAATTCCTGTTGTCAATTACACGCTGTGCCTTACCCTCGCTCCTTGCAATGGTCTTGGGTTCAACCAAGGTTACCTTTGCGCTGATTGCCAGTGTGCTTTCTATATTGAACTTGAGTTTTCTTTCAAGATCTTCGATTTTTTTAACTTCATCGGAAAACAGTGCCTGGGTCATTTCAACCTGTACCTCAAGGGCATCCATTGAACCCATCTTTGACACTATCAGCTGATAGTGGGGTGCGGTTTCTCCAAGCTCCAGCAATACACTTTCAATCTGTGTCGGGAATACATTTACTCCTCTGATTATAAGCATATCGTCTGTTCTTCCGGTTACTTTTTCCATCCTGTATGATGTTCTTCCGCATGCACATGGTTGGTTGTCCAGCTTTGAAATATCCCTGGTTCTGTATCTCAGCAGTGGCAGGGCTTTCTTCGTTACTGTTGTAAATACTATTTCTCCCTGCTCCCCGTAATCAAGGACTTTCTCAGTGTCGGGATCGATTATTTCCGGTATGAAGTGATCATCATTTACATGAAGCCCGCATTTTTCAGGGCACTCCTGAGAAACTCCGGGCCCTATGATTTCACTGAGGCCATAAATATCTATTGCAAGGACACCAAGTCTCTCTTCTATGTCCCTTCTCATATTTTCACTCCATGGTTCTGCTCCGAATATACCTGCCCTGAGTTTTATTTTTGATCGGTCGATTTTCTGTTCTTCGATGACTTCTGCCAGATAAAGTGCATAGGAAGGGGTACATGAAATAATGGTTGAACCGAAATCCAGCATGAGCTCTATCTGCCTTTTGGTGTTTCCACCAGAAATCGGAATAACTGACATCCCTATTTTTTCAGCTCCGTAATGAACTCCCAGACCACCTGTGAACAACCCATAACCATATGCATTCTGAAGAATATCTGATTTAGTGGCACCGCATGCACTTATTGTTCTTGCCATTACTTCAGCCCATACATCAATGTCTTCCCGGGTATAACCAACTACAGTTCTCTTTCCTGTTGTTCCACTGGACGCATGAATTCTGACAACATCATCCATTGGGACTGCAAACAGTCCGTATGGGTAGTGTTCCCTGAGATCCGTTTTATATGTAAATGGCAGGTCCTTCAGGTTATCAATACATTTGATGTCGCCGGGCAATATGCCAATGCTGTCCATCTTTTTCTTGTAAAAAGGAACATTTTCATATACATGAGAAACCGTTTCAGCTAGCCGTATCCCCTGCAGGATCCTCTTTTCCTCATCGCCCATACACTCATACTTGGGATTCCAGATTGTCATAAATATACCTCTCCTTCATTCTATATTAATGCAATGTTGTTTTCAATCATGCATATATAAAAAGCCCGTCTCACAAAGAGACGGAGCTTATCCGCGGTACCACACTTCTTCCCGGTAAACCCGGGCCCTCCGGAATAACGGTTCCGATTCCGTTGTTTTCTACTTGATGTTCAAAAACAATGCTCAGATATGAAATTTCCCTGTTCCGCAGCGCCGGATCCTCCCACCATACAGACCCTCTCTTGTGGATGCGGGCAGATACTTTGTACCTTCATCGCTTCAACGTATTGAAGTTATTATATTATCTGCGTCTAGTGCTGTCAATTGAAAGCGGCTTATAATGATACGTTTGGGATTCAAAAGGTTCAGTCGGGTAAAATCTCTTTTTGTTTTTCTAATCAGGTTCCTGTTGAGTTATATTTTTTCAGCCCCTTCCTCCAGAAGAGCAAAGCAACTACAAGTAATATGACAGACAATAATGGAGTTATTATTTCTGTGTAAGAAGAGAAATATATGCTGTTTTCTATATTGAGAAGATATATGGATGGGTAATATGCTATGAATCCAATGGGAAAGATGAATGTGAAAATCAAACCTATTGCCTTCCCGAAAATATTCAGCGGATATTTCATATATTCACCTATAAGCTCCCCGATGATTTCCAAAACACTTCGTACATTTGTAAGGTAAAAGGATAATGTCCCTATAATCAAATAAATGGAAAATATTATAATGACTGAGCACATTACTGATAAAATCAACACAATAAAACCTATGACAGATACATCTCCGCCTGCTTTGATATACACGAATATCAATAACGCAAATATGGCAAAGTTATAGAAAATCCTCCATATATATGCCTTGGAAATGAGCATCAAAAGCGGCTTTCTCGGATAAATAAGATACATATCCAGTCTACCGCTGATTGTTAACTCTGAAATAGTACTTATATTTCCAAAAAAACTGTAAAACAACCTATAGACCAATGAAATCATGCAGTAAAGGAAAGCAATCTGCCATTTGTTCCAGCCTGCCAAAGCTTCGAATCTTTCTACAATGACAAGGAGCAATGCAATTTGAGCAAATTCCTTGATGAAAACTGCTGCAAGCATAATAAAGAAATCAGCCCTGTATGACACTCTGGCCTTAAGTAATTTCTGTAAGGATACTATATAGAACTTAATAGGATTTTTAGGTTTCCTAACCTCCATTGACTACCACCTTTCTCCTTGCCTTTCTCCAAACAAGAATACAAATCAAAAGGAAAATGAATAACCAGATTACCTGTACTACCAGGGCATCAAATGCAGCTTGTCCCTCCAGCTTGCCGATAAGCATGGAAAGCGGAATGTGAAATGTTGCCTGGAATGGAAGGAATCTGGCTATGCTGAACAACCATTCCGGAAAAAACCACAAAGGAATCATTGATCCTGAAAAAACCAGCATTGCCGCATTTCTAGCCTCTATCACACCTGATACTTCCATGGTCCAAAAAGCAATAAACCCGAATATCATCTGGTATAGGATGAAAAGCACATAGCTTAGCAATAAGCTGATAATGAGCATGAAAGAGAAGTTGATTTCCGGTTTCATAATCAGCACTATCGGCAATAAACACAACCCATATGGGATGATTCTAAGAGTAAGGTTTACTCCTGTGAAAGCCAATTGCCTGATCACAATTAATTTGGGATATGCAACAGGCCCTGCAATTCCCATGGCTATATTTCCAGACATAATATCTGAACTAATAGTGTTCTCAATATTTGAAGATATAAAAAGACTGAACACAATGCTTGCCAATGCATAAAACACCATAGTGCCCAGGTTTATGCCTTCTATGGAATCTTTGCCGGTATACAAAGCCGTCCATAAAGCAAGCAGGAGTGCTGCTTTTAAAAAGACCTTCAAAATTCCCATGAAGAAATTTGAACGAAATACCATTTCGCCATGTAAATCCGTTCTATAGGATATTCCCAGCAGACCCATTGTCAAATTCATTGTTTATAAATACCTCTGATGATTTCTTCTATCGGTGTTTCCTCAATTGTCAGATCAGCCAGTTTGCCTGCTGATTGAATTTCCAAAAGCACCTCTCCTATGGTAGCAACTTTATCCGAATATATGTATTTATGTCTGAGCCCGTCTATTTCCATTAGTTCCAGTTTAATTGATTCCAATGCCGGTATTTCATCTGTGAATGTTATATTTATTCTTCTTGTATTTCCCATGACCTTCTTTAATTCAGATATTGTTCCATTCCATATAAGCTTACCTTCGTCGATTACAATTACCTTATTGCATAATTGTTCAATATCTATGACATCATGTGTTACAAGGAGAACTGTAACCTGTTTTTCCTTGTTTATTTTATTTATCATTTTATGCAAATCATATTTACCGACTACATCAAGTCCAATCGTAGGTTCATCCAGGAAGATGACACCCGGGCTATGCAGCAAGGCTGCTGCTATTTCCACTCTCATTTTTTGACCCAGACTCATTGTTCTGATTGGTTTGAAAAGAAGTTCTTCAATACCCAGGCTTTCCTTGAAGTATTCGATGTTTTCATCATATACGTCATCAGGTATTGAGTATAAGGCTTTCAGATATTCAAAGGAATCATTGGCAGGCAATGACCACATCAATCTTGATCTCTGTCCGAAAACGACTCCTATCCCCATTGCATTTTCCTGTGGCTTTTCATATGGATGAATTCCATTGACAAATGCTTCTCCCTCTGTAGGATGAAGTATGCCTGAAAGCGTTTTTACAAGCGTGCTTTTACCTGCTCCATTAGGACCTACAAAACCCAGAATCTCGCCTTTTTTGATTTCGAAGCTTACTCCATCAAGGGCTTTTATGATTTTCTTTTCCGGTTTAAAAAGTGTTTTTAACGCACCTTTGAATCCTTTTTTACCAATTGTAACCACAAACTCTTTTTTAATGTTTTTAACTTCAATAACAGCCACTTATTGGTTCCCCTCAATATTTTTTCTTCAATGAACATTCAGTTTATAGAAAATGAACCCAAATTATTCACAAAGCCTCAATTTGTTCCATCAAATGGCTTATTTCAGTAAATTTTCCGAGTTTCCATTCAATAAAACTTTGCT
>JAFGIJ010000205.1 GCA_016929655.1 Clostridia bacterium | reverse complement strand
CAGTGAAACTACACTTTTCCGTGGCGGTTCCGGAGTCGGAACCAATTTCTCGGTTCTTCGTGCAAAGAATGAAAGGCTTACAAGCGGTGGAACATCAAGTGGAATGATGAGTTTTCTAAAAGGCTTTGACAGAAATGCCGGAGCAATTAAATCCGGCGGTACTACAAGACGCGCGGCCAAGATGGTAATAGCAGATATTGACCACCCGGAAATTGAAGCTTTCATAACCTGGAAAGCCCATGAGGAAAAGAAAGTCCGTGACCTTGGTAAAATGGGTTACGATACCTCGATGGACGGAGAAGCCTATCAAACGGTGGCAGGTCAGAACTCTAATAATTCAGTCAGGGTAAATCATGAATTCATGACCAAGGTACTTAACCTTGATAAAAATCCGGACAGTACATTCATGCTTAGTGGTAGACGAGACCACGGAGTTGACAGGGATGTCAGGGTTTCGGATATTTGGGAAAGTATAAACAAATCCGCCTGGGAATGTGCGGATCCGGGTCTTCAGTTCGATGACACATTCAACTCATGGCACACTTGCCCAAGTGGCTCTGACGGCGAATATAATGCAAAGCATAATAGAATCAATGCTACCAATCCATGCAGTGAGTATGCATTTCTGGATAATACCGCCTGCAATCTTGCCAGCATCAATGTATTTCGATTCTATGATGAAAAAAAGGATACATTTGATATTGACGG
Source organism: Clostridia bacterium (assembly GCA_016929655.1). Taxonomy (GTDB): domain Bacteria; phylum Bacillota; class Clostridia; order DUPQ01; family DUPQ01; genus JAFGQE01. The sequence goes on along the minus strand of JAFGIJ010000205.1, from coordinate 3,109 downwards.
TTACATCCATCTGATATGCCTTATCCAAATGATACTTGAAGCATCCATTTACTGGGGCCAGTTTCCAACCGAAGCCGTAGCTGAAAACAGTTACAATTTCAGGACAACCGGCCTTGGGATTGCAAATGCAGCTTCATTGTTTCTTCTTTATGGGCATCCATATGATAGTGCTGAAAGCAGGGCTCTGGCAGCATCACTTGCAGGCATCCTGACCGGATATTCATACTATACATCGGCTCTTATGGCTGAAAGGATGGGACCCTTCAAGGGTTATAATAAAAACAGTGAACATATGAAGAGAGTTATAAGAAACCATGCCAGGGTTGCCGGAAAACTCACTGATGATTTTGAAGAATTGAGTTACAGGCCGATGGTTATCAATCACAAGCTGCTTCCTGACGATTTTAGTAAAAATCTGAAAAAGGCATGGGAATTAGCCATTGAAGCAGGCAATATGTATGGTTACCGCAATGCCCAGGTCAGTGTCATTGCGCCTACCGGAACAATATCATTTGCAATGGACTGCGGTGCAACTTCTGTTGAACCATACTACAGTCATGTGGCTTTCAAGCAACTCACAGGCGGAGGATCAATGCTGATAGTGAACCCTGTCATAAGGGCCACACTTAGAAATTTGGGATACAAAAAAAACGATGTTGAAAAAATCTTCAGCTACATGATGGAAACAGACGAAAATGGGCAGCTAAAAAATCATTCATTTAAAAATGCACCATGCCTTAAGCCCGAAGATATTAAGATATTTGATACTGCCAACGACATCAGTCCTGAAGGCCATGTTCTGATGGTATCTGCAATAACTCCAATGATAAGCGGCGCAGTAAGCAAAACTGTCAATCTTCCATCAAACTCGACGGTTGAAGATATCAAAAACATTAATAAACTAGCATATACCACAGGCTCCAAAGCCATAGCACTTTACAGAGATGGATGTAAGGTTGCACAACCTTTATCAAATGGCAAGGTTGAAAAATCAGAAAGACCATTTGATGAGTACAGTTATGCTGAGCTTGTTGAATATGCTAAAAACTGCAAGAATACCCCTAGCAGAAAAAAACCGGAAGGTATGCATCTTAGCAGAACACATGCCGCAAAGATAGATGACATTGAATTATATATCACTCTGGGATTTTATAACGACGGCAATCTGGCTGAGATTTTTGTATCCACCGACAAAGAGGGTACAGTTGTAAAGGGTGTACTTGCTTCCTTGTCCAAAGCGCTCAGTAATATGCTTCAGTACAATATTCCTGCAGCGGAAATTTCAAGAACCCTGCGAAACCAAAAATATGAGCCATCTGGATTTGTCAGCAGACATCCTTATATAAAATCAGCTTCTTCAATTTCAGACCTTATCAGCAAGGTCATTGACATTGAGTTGGGTGATTTTACACGATGTCATGTCAAACCCAAAACCTTTGCCCGTGTTTACAGCGAAGAGATAGAGTTAAGCGCAGCAAATGATAATCCATCAAAGAAAAAAAGCGAAAAAGTATATGGAGAAATATGTTCACATTGTGGAAGCGACAATCTTATAAGAAACGGGAACTGTAAGATATGCCAGGATTGTGGAACAACAACCGGCTGTAGCTGAGTTCTATATGAGCCTGGAACCAAGCCATGAGAACTTCGGTAAACCCATTGCTTTTTTAAAATGACAAATTAGGCTATATAAACTATAATATAAATAGAAACAAAAATTTCCGGAGGATTATGTCGTGAAAAAATTACTTATTGTAATCTTAACATTTAGTTTATTGCTAACTATCTTATCAGGTTGTGGGAACAGCTCCAAGGGAACTGATGGTACCGAACCCCCAACCCAGGAAGAACTAGATCAAATTAATAGCCAGCTTGATGATAATTCTTCTGAGTTTTTTAAGTTTGATTCATCCACAGGTACAATCATGGGATTCAAGGAAAATGTTACAGGGATAACAGAAATCGAAATACCTTCTGAAATTGATGGTGTTACAGTCAAAGGTATTGGAGATGATGTTTTTAAGTTCATGAATTTAACCAGTGTTGTTTTGCCTGATAATATTGAATCAATCGGTGCTACTGCTTTTCATGGTAATAATTTATCTGAAATCATACTCCCGGACAGTTTGACATCAATCGGCTTTGGCGCTTTTTGGGAAAACCAGCTGACTGAAATAACAATTCCAACTGGTCTGACAGAAATAGCGACAGCAGCTTTCAGAGACAATAAAATTACAAAAATTAATTTTTCCGACACCGTTAAAATAATCCGTCGAGGAGCATTTCAGAAAAATCTACTTGTCGAACTCACAATTCCATCAAATATTGTATTGCTTGAGTCTGGAGCATTTCAGGATAATTTACTTGAAAATTTAGTTTTGAATGAAGGTTTGGAGGAAATTGGGGGCTTTGCATTTGACTCAAACAATCTTACATCATTGACAATACCGGCAAGTGTTAAACTTATCGGCTCTCCTGCCGCCGGTGCAACTCCTGAAAAAGACTACAGGGGCTTTACGTTTAAAAATAATATGCTGACAGACATTACAATTTTAGGCACTGATGTTGAAATGGTTGAATTCCTTATGGGCGAGAACAACTACTTCAGAGATGCATATTCAGCCGGTGGCCCCGGAATTTATAAAGGCGAGCAGATGGCTGCCTGGGAAAAAGTTTCTGATAATTGAGTTATGTAATCACAAGAACTTAATATTTATCATTGCATGGAGACTTAATGAATAAGATAAAAAAATATTCATTGAGTCTCCATTGACATACTACCAATCTGAGGGTACAATCTCTTTAATCAAAAGTATTTTTATGCATAAATATGTATATTTTTACATTATAGAAAGGGAATATAATTGGTTAAAATAAAGAATGCTGTGCAACCGGATGCCTGGTATAAAGTACTTCCACGACCCGAATATAAGAATTACATCCATGTCATGACTCATGAAGGCTGGTATGAAGTATATGATCTTGAAACAGATACATATGCAATTTATGAACCCGGTCATTTTCAGGAAGTCATTTCTTATTTGATACTTGGAAGCGAAAAAGCCCTGCTTCTTGATACAGGAATGGGAATATGTCGGATCAGACCGGT
>JAFGIJ010000204.1 GCA_016929655.1 Clostridia bacterium | reverse complement strand
ATGAAAGTATTACCGACCCAAGCCTTATACGTGTCGGACAGGTGATAAAAATACCTACTCTATACACAGAAGTCCCCAGAGAGTAAATACCTAGAAGCACCTGGCAGCAGGTGCTTTTTTTCAGTGATATGTATTTTTCTGAAATTCCTCATAGGGTTGAATATTTTTTTGACAAGTGATTGTTTTTAAAATATAATGTGACAAGTAATAATGCTTTACAGGTGAAAAGTGATTGATATTGTAAAAATCGGACTCTTATATGACTTCTATGAAAGTCTTCTGACAAGCAGGCAGAGTGCAGTTCTTGATATGTACTTGAATGAAAACCTTTCTCTTGCTGAGATTTCCGATGAAATAAATATTACAAGGCAGGGAGTTCACGATATAATATCAAGGACGGCTGCCAAGCTGATTGAATATGAGGATAAACTGAAGCTTTCAGCAAGGATGATGGATAATAAAAAAATCGCACGGGATGTTATAGATGAAATAAACAATGGCAATACAGGTACGGCCATTGAATATCTAAGGAAGATTACAGAAGGTTAAATGGCAGTATTTGAAGGACTGACGTCCAAACTTGAAAATATAATAAAGAATCTTAGAGGACGGGGACGCGTCACAGACAACGACATCAAGTCCATAAGCCGTGAAATCAAGATGGCTCTGCTTGAAGCAGATGTCAATTATAAAGTTGTTAAATCCTTTATAAATGATATTGCAGAAAAAGCTTCAGGCTCTGATGTTATGAAAAGCCTTACCCCGGGCCAACAGATAATCAAGATTGTGCATGAAGAATTGATTGGACTTCTTGGAGGGACTGCATCAGAACTTGAATTATCCAGGAGTGGACTTTCAGTTGTTTTGATGTGCGGTCTGCAAGGGACAGGTAAAACAACAACATGTGGCAAACTGGCAAACCTTCTCAGGAAACAGGGCAGGAAAGTGATGATGGCAGCCTGCGATGTCCATCGGCCGGCTGCTGTTTTGCAGCTGATTGCAATAGGCAATCAGCTTGATATTCCCGTATATCATGATGATTCGGCTAATGCAGTCAAAATAGCCGGAAATGCATTGAAGACTGCACAAAAAGAGCACTATGACATTCTTATTGTTGACTCAGCCGGAAGGCTCCATATTGACGAAGACATGATGCATGAATTGAAGGAAATAAAGAAAACTGTCAAACCGGTTGAAACAATACTTGTAGTAGATTCCATGACAGGACAGGATGCAGTCAATGCTGCTGTACATTTCAATGAAAATATGGAAATAAGTGGAATAATACTTACAAAGTTAGATGGGGATACAAGAGGCGGAGCTGCTTTATCTGTAAAATCTGTAACAGGAAAATCCATAAAATTCGCATGTATGGGTGAAAAAATGAATGATATTGAAGTTTTTCACCCGGACAGGATGGCTTCAAGGATCCTTGGCATGGGTGATGTTCTGTCGCTTATTGAAAAAGCACAGATGAACATTGATGCTGATAATGCCAGAAACATGGAAAAAAAATTAATGGAAGCAAGCTTCACACTTGATGATTTTCTTTCACAGATGGAACAGTTAAAACAGATGGGACCTCTTGAGGATATACTTGGAATGATGCCCGGAATGAACAAAGGTCAGCTAAAGGGACTTCAGATAGATGAAAAACAAATGAACCGGACTAAGGCAATAATACAGTCAATGACCAGATTGGAAAGGAAGAATCCCAGGATCCTTGATGCATCGAGAAGAAAGAGGATAGCAGCAGGAAGTGGAAACACAATTCAAAGTGTAAACAAGCTTGTGAAAGATTTCGAGAACATGAAAAAAATGTTCAAGGGAATGAAAAATAATAAAAGATCAATGAAAGGTTTTAATTTACCTTTTTGATATAAAAGCAAAATAATAGGAGGAAAAGCAAATTGGTTAAGATTAGATTAAAAAGAATGGGAGCAAAGAAAAGCCCTTTTTACAGGGTAGTCGTAGCTGACTCAAGGTCACCCCGTGATGGTAAGTTCATTGAAGAAATCGGAACTTATGATCCTATGAGCAATCCCAGTAAATTCACCGTTGATACTGAAAAAGTGACTGAGTGGATTTCAAAGGGTGCACAGGTAACTGACACAGTAAAAGCACTGCTCAAGAAAAACAGCATCATCAGTTAAGGTGGATAAAATGAAAGAATTGCTTGAGATGATAATCAAAGCGCTTGTTGACAATCCTGACGAAGTTAATATCAGCGTCGTTGAGGAAGAATTGAACACCATTCTTGAAGTGCGTGTTGCTGATGAGGATATGGGCAGAATCATCGGTAAAAGAGGAAAAATTGCAAAGGCAATCAGAAGCTTAATGAAAGCTTATGCAATTAAGGAAAACAAGAGAATTCTTGTTGAAATAGTTGACTGACGGACTGAAATGGATGATAGGTTTGAAATAGGAAAAGTTGCAGGGGGACATGGGTTGAAAGGTGAACTAAAAGTTTTCACTTATACCGATGACCCTGCAAATCTTCTGAAAAACAAATACTTTTACTGCGGTACAAGAAAATTGGAAGCAATTTCGGTAAAACTGAGCGGTCATTTTCTTGTGGTAGGATTCAGGGAGTTCAATACAAAGGAACAGGCGGATGCCCTGAAAGGAACTCTTTTGTATATTGACAGAGATGCTGCTGCGCCACTTGATTCAAACAGCTATTATATCCGTGATTTATTGGGCTGCGAAGTCTATGAAAGCGGGAATTTACTTGGTGTGCTGGATGATGTAATACAGACGGGTGCCAATGATGTTTATTCTGTAATTCCCGAAAATGGCGTGGAGATACTGATACCGGCAATAAAATCAGTGGTCCGAAAAGTTGATGTGCCCGGCAGAAGGATTGATGTAGTACTGCCGGAAGGACTGGTGGAAGGTATTGATTTTTAATATCCTTACTATATTTCCCGATATATTTGCACCTGTGGAAACCGGTGTAATTGGAAGAGCCCTTGATAGTGGTTTGATAGAAATAAATAAAATCAATATTCGTGATTACGCAGATAACAAGCATAATAATACAGATGACTATCCTTATGGCGGAGGGGATGGAATGCTCATGACCGTCCAGCCTGTTGTTTCTGCCTGGAAAAGTATTGAAAATCCTGGAAGAACAATAATTTTGTCTCCAAAGGGTAAAGTATTTGACCAGGAAAAATGCAATGAACTTGCTTCACTTAAAAATATAACCCTTGTATGTGGCAGATATGAAGGAATGGATGAAAGAATCACCGAAATGATTGCTGATGAGGAATTATCAATAGGTGATTTTGTTTTGTCCGGGGGTGAAATTGCCGCAATGACTATAATAGATGCTGTTTCCAGATTGGTACCGGGTGTTCTTGGGAATGAAAAGGGCAGCTCCAGGGATTCCCATTTTGATGGATTGCTTGAGCATCCGCAGTACACAAGACCTGAAATTTATGAAGGATTGGAAGTTCCTTCTGTTCTGTTATCAGGCAACCATGCATTGATAGATAGATACAGAAAAAAGGAAAGCCTTGTACTTACCTGGAAACTGAGACCGGATATGATTAAGAGAAGAGGATTGGATGAGCAGGAAATAAAATTGCTCAGTGAAGTTTTCCCTGTTGATAGGAAATTGTTTGAAGAAATGAAAAGGTGAAGGTGAGACAATGTACAGACTTGATTTAATTGAAAAATTTGACAAGGAATTGGCAGAAGCCATCGAACTGGAAGTTGGAAGACAAAGAAAGAACATTGAATTAATTGCCAGCGAAAACTTTGTCAGTGAAGCTGTGTTGGATGCAATGGGTACCCCTTTGACAAATAAGTACGCCGAAGGGTATCCGGGTAAGAGGTATTACGGTGGCTGTGAATTTGTTGACATAGCCGAAAATCTTGCAAGGGATAGGGCAAAGCAGCTTTTTGGAGCAGATCATGCAAATGTACAACCGCATTCAGGTGCTTCTGCGAATCTTGCCGTATTCTTTTCTGTTCTGGATCCGGGTGATAAGGTTCTGGGCATGGATCTTGCATGCGGCGGCCATCTTTCACACGGTATGTTCAAGAATATTTCCGGCAGATATTTTAATATTGTCTCTTATGGAGTGGATAAAAAGACTTCGATGATTGATTATAATGAAGTGCGTCACATTGCCATGAAAGAAAAACCCAGACTTATTATTGCAGGAGCAAGTGCATATTCAAGAAAAATTGATTTCAAGGCTTTTTCTGAAATAGCACACGACTGCGGAGCGTATCTTATGGTTGACATGGCACACATCGCAGGAATGATTGCTGCCGGACTTCATCCTGACCCGGTTCCATACGCGGATTTTGTTACGACAACTACGCATAAAACTCTTCGTGGACCAAGGGGCGGAATGATACTATGCAAAGAAGAACATGCAAAAATAATTGACAGTGCAGTATTCCCAGGAACCCAGGGCGGTCCGCTTATGCATATAATTGCAGCAAAAGCAGTTGCATTAAAAGAGGCTTTATTACCTGAATTCAAGGTTTATCAAAGGAAAATTCTGGAAAATGCATCAGTTCTGGCAGACAGTCTTATGGAAAACGGCCTTGAGCTTGTTTCAGGGGGCACAGATAATCATCTTATGCTTGTTGACCTTACAAATATTGATGTATCAGGAAAACAAGCGCAGATATGGCTTGATGAAATAAATGTTACATGCAATAAAAATGGAATTCCTTATGATACCAGGAGTCCGTTCATTACCAGTGGAATAAGACTTGGAACTCCGGCAGTTACCACAAGGGGAATGGGTGTTGAAGAAATGAAAACAATTGCTTATGTCATTAAAAATACTTTAGTTGATTTCGAAGGATTTGCCGATGAAGCCCGGCAAATTGTGGCTGGCATAGTTAATAGATTCCCCCTGTATTAAGGAATAAAGATGTCTGACAATGAAAACAAATTTGAAAAAAAGCCCCTTGCTTATCGGATGACTCCTGCGTCATTGGATGAATTTGTAGGCCAGGAAGATATTGTGGGGAAAGGTTCATTGCTTAGAAGAATGATAGAGGCAGACAGAATGAGACCTGTCATTTTGTATGGACCTCCGGGTACCGGAAAGACATCCCTGGCCAGGATAATTGCTTCAACCACTAAAGCAAATTTTGAAAAGATAAATGCAGTGACTTCCGGTGTTGCTGATATTAAAAGAATAATCTCTGAAACCAGGAGCAGTCTGATGAATCCTGCTTCCAGGACTGTTCTTTTTATAGATGAAATCCATAGATTCAATAAATCACAGCAGGATGCCCTGCTGCCGTCAGTAGAGGATGGAACAATAGTGCTTATCGGAGCGACAACTGAAAACCCATTCTTTGAAGTTAACAAAGCCTTGATTTCAAGGTCTTCAGTTTTCATGCTGAAACCACTTACAGCTGAGAATATAAAAGTTATACTGAACAATGCCCTTGTTGACAGGGATCGAGGTTATGGAGAAATAAGAATACGGATTGAAGAGGATGCACTAAACTTTCTGAGCGAATTCTCTTCAGGTGACGCCAGGATTGCCCTGAATGCCCTTGAACTAGCCGTTATGACAACTGAACTTGATTCTAGTGGTTGTATACCATTGACAATAGAAACTCTTCAGGAATGCTTACAGAGAAAAGCATTGAAATTTGACAAAAAAGGTGAGGAACATTATGACAACATAAGTGCGATGATCAAATCAATGCGGGGGAGCTCTCCCGATGGTGCGATTTTTTATCTTGCCAGAGCTTTGTATGCAGGTGAAGACATTAACTTTCTTGCCAGACGAATTGTTATATGTGCGGCTGAAGATGTCGGGCTTGCCAACCCTACAGCCCTTATAGTTGCTCAGTCTGCCGCAGAAGCAGTAAGAATGATAGGTATGCCTGAAGCCAGAATTATTTTATCTGAAGCCTGTTCCTATGTTGCTGTCAGTCCCAAATCAAATGCAGCATATACAGCCATCAATGAAGCATTGGAGGACATTTCAAAAATTGATACAGGATCAGTACCGATGTGGTTGAGGAATGCCCCTGCCAAGGGTATGAAAGACCTTGGATATTCAATAGGCTATAAATATGCACACAATTATGAAGGGAATTACGTAGATATGCAATTCCTGCCTGATAAAATTAAAGACAGAAAATATTATAACCCAACCGATAATGGGCATGAGAAAAAAATCAAGGAATGGATGGAAGGAAGAAAAAAATCATGAAAAGAATTCTAGCTGGAGCAGGAGCAGTTCTATTTGTATTGCTTTTGATTAATATTTTTATCTGGCAGTACCAGATTGCTGTTTCATTGGGGATATATGTGCTGCTAATAATGCTTTATCTTTTTGTTTTCAATAGGAAAAGAAAAGAGTTTCAAGATGATGAAAACCAAGGTGATAAAGAAAATTAAATTTGCATATTTGACATCAATGCGGGTATCAATAGTAAAGGAGAAACTATATGAGCAAACTTATTTATCTTGATAATGCAGCCACGACTAGTCTTGATCCTGAGGTTCTGGAAGCCATGATCCCATGGCTCAGGTCAGGTTATGGCAATCCATCATCAATATATTCAATAGGGAGAGATGCTAAAAAAGCCATAGAAGATGCCAGACTGAAGGTGGCCGAAGCGATCGGTTCCAAAGTCAATGAAATATATTTCACAGGGTCCGGAAGCGAGGCTGACAACTGGGCAATCAAAGGAATTGCAGAAGCAAACTCTGACAAAGGCAGACACCTTGTTACAACAAACATAGAACATCATGCTGTTCTTCATGTATATGAATATCTGGAGAAAAGGGGTTTTGAAGTAACATATGTTGCAGTTGAAAAAAATGGAATAGTTGATGTTGATAAAATTATGAATGCTGTCAGAGAGGATACAATACTTGTATCTGTAATGATGGCTAACAATGAAATAGGAACAATTCAACCGATTGCAGAAATTGGTGAAAGACTTGCAGGTCACAAGGCTGTTTTTCATACAGATGCAGTGCAGGCAATCGGAAATATACCTGTTGATGTAAGAGCGCTGAGGGTTGATATGCTTTCTCTTTCAGCACATAAATTCCATGGTCCAAAAGGTGTCGGTGTACTATTCATAAAACGAGGTGTAAAAATTGAGAACCTGATGCATGGTGGTGGACAGGAACGTACGAGAAGGGCATCCACTGAAAACACTGCAGGTATCGTTGGTCTTGGAGTCGCTATAAAGAAGGCTGTTGATAATCTTCCGGAGAATGCTGCAAAGATGCAGAAAATAAGGGATGAAATTATCGGAAGGGTTCTTAATGAAGTTCCCTTTGCAATTCTAAATGGAGACAGAGTCAGAAGATTGCCGGGAAATGCAAATTTTGCATTTAGATTCATAGAAGGCGAGGGATTACTTCTGTTTCTTGATATGTATGGAATAATGGCTTCCAGTGGTTCGGCTTGTACTTCAGGCTCACTGGATCCTTCCCATGTTCTTCTTGCTCTTGGACTTGAACATGAAATTGCCCATGGATCACTCAGACTATCAATAGGGACTGAAAATGATTTTTCTGATATTGATTATGTAGTAGAAAGCATAAAAACTATAGTGCAAAGATTGAGGGAGATGTCGCCCCTATATGATAAATATTTGAAAAACAAAATTACGGAGGATTAAGATGTATTCTGAAAAAGTAATGGACCACTTCTCAAAACCGAGAAATGTGGGTGAAATAGAAAATGCAAACGCCATCGGTGAAGTAGGGAATGCCAAATGCGGAGATATCATGAAAATATACATGAATATCGAAGATAATATTATAAAGGACATTAAATTCAAAACTTTCGGCTGCGGTGCTGCAATTGCAACAAGCAGCATGGCCACGGAACTTGTAAAAGGTAAAACCCTGGAGGAGGCACTTGATTTGACAAATAAGGCAGTAGCTGATGCCCTCGGTGGACTGCCTGCGGTTAAAATGCACTGCAGTGTCCTTGCCGAAGAAGCTATAAAGGAAGCCATTT
>JAFGIJ010000203.1 GCA_016929655.1 Clostridia bacterium | reverse complement strand
CCATTACTTCATCAATCTGGCAGGAGAAGCACTGGAAAAGAATTTTCAATTTGAGCTGGTATCCATTTTATTATATCTGGCATTGGCCATTGTGACAGGTTTGGTGTGCACATCTTTTTTACGGAGAAGGATTAATTCAGATACCGGTTGAGGCTGTTTTCAACTTAAGAAAGCCGGTTATTATGAGTGATAGGTGTCTGAATTACCTTGATGGGATGTTATTAAGGTGGTTTTTGTTATTTGTTAGTTGGAGAGGGTAAATTTTGAAATTATCAAGGATAAATATATCGAATGTAGACTGGAAGGGAAGAATGCTGTTGTATACAGCATAGTATTTGAAGGATGATTACAGAAGATTATATTCTAAAATTAATCAGACTCGCTGCTGAGTTCATTGTGAAAGCACTCAAACTATCAAAGGAAGGTGATTTCCTTACGAGTGAAAAAACCCTTGAAAATGGATTGCAGGATATAACCGGCATAAGTTTGGATACATTGAAGAAACTTGATGCCAAGGCACTGCTTGGAATTACAGGGGGAGATGAAACCTCTGTATTTGTTCTGGCTAAGTTCCTTGAAACCCTGGCTGAAATAGAACGAGAGAAGGGTGTGCTGGACTTGTATTATACATATTTGATTAAAAGTCTGGAATTGTATCTCTCAATAACAAATATTGAAGATTATGAAACAGAAAAACCTATTCTTGAAATTTATCCCATGGTCAGGGAGGTTCTGTATGACAAAGATCTTAAACTTTCATTGATTGAGTTTTTCATAAGGATAGATAATGCAGATGAGGCAGGTTTCCTGATGAGGTTGATGGAAGACTAGTCAGCAGCTGGAACTGCAATTGGCTGGTCTTCTCTAAGCACAAGTGCCTTTTCCATCCATTTCCTGCTTTTGTATATCCTTATCATGAACACTACAGTCACAGCATAGGCTATACCCATTCCAAGCCAAACTCCTCTTACTCCAAGGACCGTAAGTGAGCCTGCGTAAGCAAAAGGCAGCCTCAGCACAAAAAACGAGAGCAAGGTTGTCATCAGAGCGGTTCTGGAGTCTCCTGCTCCATAAAAACTATATAACATAGCAACGCGCATACCCATGAATCCATAGAATGAAAATACAAAATATATGTAGAACCTTGATAGTTCTATTACTTCAGATGAAGTAGTAAAAGCGGAAGCAACAGGGCGAGCAAAAATAACAAATAAAATTGCCAGAGCAGATGATGATATGAAGGAATATTTAACTGCAGCCAGACTTGCTCCCCAAGCTCTTTCACGTTTTTTGGCACCAAGGTTCTGACCAACCATTGTTCCGGCAGCCTGCCCGATTGCAGACATTGGCATATACATGACAGACTCAAATCTTCCACCAAGACCATGGGCAGCAGTCGCCGCTGCTCCGAATATATTGACCCGACCGACAATGAGGATCATTCCCAGGGCTACAGACATTTCTGAGATACTTGAAGGAATGCCGATTCTGAATATTTCCTTCAGTATTCCAAAATCAACACTTATTTTCTTCAGGTTCAGACCAAGGGGACAATCCTTGCGCAGTACTCTATACATAAGATATATGGTAAGTACGAGACGTGCGAATACTGTTGCATAGGCAGCCCCGGCAACACCCAGCTTAGGAAAGAATAGCCATCCGTAAATGAGGAATGGGTCAAGAACAATATTTATTATGCTTGATACTATGCCTGCTATCATGGGAGTCTTTGTGTCTCCTACACCACGCAACATACTGGAAAGTACAAAGAACATAAACATGAAAAGCATTCCATAGATTATTATTGAAAAATATTCACTGGCCAGGGGAATGATACTTTCATCGGCCTGAAGAAGCCTGAATATCCAATCCTTGGAAAAAAGGCCTGCGGCTATAACAACAACAGCCAACAGGATCATCATTATCAGGGAGGTGGTTGCTGTCTTTGAAAGCCGGTCATGATCTCCGGCACCGAAGAACTGGCTTATCAATGTACTTGTTGCAGTTGATATTCCTATTGCAAAAGCTACCAGAAGAAATACTACACTGAACGAAAGAGACACAGCTGCAATGGCTTCCTTGCTGTTTTCAAGCTGGCCGACAAAAAAAGTATCTGCAATGTTATAGAAAACATTTATGATACTGGTAACTGCAATAGGCCATGCCAGCTTCATCATGGTCCCCGGTATTGGTCCATTGGTCGAATCAATAATTCTCATTTTGTAATGATACCATATTTCGAGCATTAACCCCTCGGGTATTTACTCGAAAATCGAGCATTAACCCCTCGGGTATTTACTCGAAAATCGAGTAAATACCCGAGGGGTGTTTACTTGATATTGGGATTTGACACTTTGTTGTGTATCAATTAGAATGTATTTGCGATGAGGGGACGAGTATCCGGATGAGCTGTTTTAGAAAGAAAGCGGTTGATGAAAGCTTTTACATGATTCCGGAGAAGGCTGACCCTGAGCATTCCGGCCCAATAAGCCGGAACGGAGAAACCACGTTAAGGTTCCGAGTGCTTCCGGAGACGGAGGAATCAGGGTGGTACCGCGAGATGTTCTCGTCCCTCAGGGATAGAGGACTTTTTTATTGCAGATAAATATATGAGGTGACTGATGAAAAAAATTGGACTGAATGAACTTAGAAGACGTTATTTGGAATTCTTTGAAGGCAAGGAGCACCTGGTTGTTCCCAGCTTTTCACTTGTTCCTGAAAATGACCCAAGTATCCTGCTTATTAATGCAGGAATGACTCCGCTGAAACCATATTTCACTGGTGCGAAGAAACCACCGTCAGTAAGAATGGCGACTTGTCAAAAGTGCATAAGAACAATTGACATAGACAATGTAGGTATAACTGACAGGCATGGATCTTTCTTTGAGATGCTTGGAAACTTCTCTTTCGGGGACTATTTTAAGAAGGAAGCCATTGCCTGGGCATGGGAATTTTTTACAAGAACCCTTGAAATTCCGGAAAATCTGCTTTCTGTTTCAGTTTATCTGGAAGATGATGAGGCCTATGATATCTGGAACAAGGAAGTTGGTCTAGATACAGGTAAAATCTTCAGACTGGGTAAAGAAGATAATTTCTGGGAACATGGAACAGGACCCTGTGGCCCTTGTTCAGAAATATTTTTTGACCGGGGAGTAGAAAAAGGCTGTGGGTCTGAAACCTGTGCCCCGGGGTGTGAGTGCGACAGATTCATAGAAGTCTGGAATCTTGTATTTACGCAGTTTGACAGACAGGAAAACGGAGAGTATCTTCCTCTTGCAATGAAGAATATTGATACTGGAATGGGTCTTGAAAGACTTGCCTGTGTCATGCAGGGAGTAGACAACTTGTTCGTTGTTGACACAATAAAGAGAATCCTTGACAAGGTATGTGAGTTGGCAGGTATTGAATATAAAAGCGACCCAAGGAAAGATATCTCAATAAGATTGATTACAGACCATGTCAGAAGTACGGTCATGATGGTATCCGACGGAATAATCCCATCAAATGAAGGCAGGGGTTATGTGCTCAGACGACTTTTAAGGCGTGCTGCAAGGCATGGGAAATTACTTGGAATCAAAGGGAGTTTTCTCATTGACCTTGCCGGGGTTGTAATAGAAGAATCAGGAGAAGCATATCCTGAGCTGGCTTCCAATTGTGAATACATTGAAAAAGTAATCAGCATAGAGGAAGAAAGGTTCCAGTCCACAATAGACCAGGGGCTCAATATCCTTGAAAATATAATGGATGAAATCAAGGTAAGCGGAAAAGATACAATTCCAGGCGAGCAGATTTTCAGACTTCACGATACCTTCGGGTTTCCTTTTGAACTCACCGAGGAAATTGCCTTGGAAAATTCGTTGAAAACAGACAAGGCGGGTTTTGCGTCCGAAATGACAAAACAAAGGGAAATGGCCAGGAATGCCCAAAAGGCAGATGAAGGTTCAAGCGCATGGGGAAGTGATGATGAAGAGTTGTTTGATGACATAACTGCCACCATTTTCACTGGCTATGACCAATTGACTGACGATGCAACTGTCCTTAAGTTTGTGGTCAAAGGTGACTTTGCGGAAATTGCCCTTGATAAAACGCCCTTTTATGCCGAAAGTGGCGGCCAGGTGGGAGACATTGGTAAAATAACTGGTTCCGGTGGATTCGAAATGTCTGTTGAAGAGTGTATAAAAACCCATCATGGAGTTTTTGTACACAAAGGAAGAATTATTTCCGGAAATATAAACAACAGCGATAAAGTCGAGTGTGAGGTCGATAGAAAAACAAGGATGGCTACTCAGAGAAACCATACTGCAACTCATATTCTGCATTATGCACTAAAGGAAGTTCTCGGTAGCCATGTAGCCCAGGCCGGATCCTTTGTAGGGCCTGAGAGAATGAGGTTTGATTTCAATCATTTTACTGCCATGACACCTGATGAAGTAAAGGCTACGGAAAAACTGGTGAACGAAAGAATCTTAGAGGACGGTACTGTTGATGTAAGGACAATGACTATCGATGAAGCCAGGGAAAAGGGTGCCACTGCGTTGTTCGGAGAAAAGTATGGAAAGACGGTTAGGGTTGTAACTACAGGTGACTTCAGTATGGAACTATGCGGTGGAACCCATCTTGAACATGCATCATCAGCAGGTTTGTTTGTAATAGTTTCTGAAAGCGGAGTGGCTGCCGGAGTAAGAAGAATAGAGGCCCTTACGGGTGAAAAAGCCTATGAATATATAGCTGAAAAAAGAATGCTGTTAAGCGAGGTTGCCGAAGAAGTCAAGTCCATGGAATCTGAAGTACCGGCAAGGGTTGATAGATTACAGAAAGATCTTAAGGCAGCCCGAAAGGAAATTGAACTTCTCAGAAAAAAAGCAGCAACAGGAAGTGTTTCGGGTATTTTTGACAATCCGGTTGATATCAATGGAACAAAGGTCATAGTATCAGAAGTGGAAGGTGCTGACATGGGTGCTCTAAGGAGCATGTGTGATGCTGCCAGGGAAAAATTCAATGACTGTGTTGTAGTTCTTGCCAGCGGAGGTGAAAAGGTAAGTCTCGCAGCAGCAGCAACTAAAAACGC
Organism: Clostridia bacterium; assembly: GCA_016929655.1. Classification (GTDB taxonomy): domain Bacteria; phylum Bacillota; class Clostridia; order DUPQ01; family DUPQ01; genus JAFGQE01. Next base: position 237 of record JAFGIJ010000203.1, on the reverse strand, counting down.
TGTTGCAAAAGGAGTTCATGCTGGTAAAATCATCGGTGAGGCTGCAAAGATAACAGGTGGTGGCGGAGGTGGCAGGCCTGATATGGCTCAGGCAGGCGGAAAGGACTCCGACAAGATAGAAGAGGCTTTGGAAAGAGCCCGTAACCTGATAATGGAGGCATTGAAATGAACGATTGTATATTCTGCAAAATAATTTCGGGGGATATCCCCTCAGATACTGTATATGAGACAGAGGAT
>JAFGIJ010000202.1 GCA_016929655.1 Clostridia bacterium | reverse complement strand
TTCAAACTCAGGAATTATTTCAGGTGACATGAACTGCTTGTACAGAAACGGGATAGTGATGGCCGTAACAAGCATCATGAGCAATTTTCTCAATGTGATCTCCTAAAAGCTATTATTCTCTTTTTTCTTTTCTTCATTTTATTAACCCTTGGCTGCGCCTCTCTCAGCACATGTAAGCTTTATGGTGCCAACATCCTTTTGGATAACCACTAACTAAAGAAAATAGCAAGATTGATAAAGATGACACAGGTCCTGCTAAATAAATGTATAAGCAGAATCACATAAAACACTATTAATTGTACCCATATAGGTGGAAATAATGTAAATTAGACTTGGGCTGCAGTACTACCGCAGTTAATTTCACAAACCTCCATAGTACATGCGGGAAGTAAAAGCCTACAAACAAGCTGTTCGGAAGATTTAGTGCGGCCGCGATACTGGAGGCAATAACGGTCTGTGCTATCGTTTCGTTCCTCAAACATTATCCATGTAACTACGGTACAAAACTTCCGCACAGACCTATTGCTCAATTACTATCGCTTAAACCGTTATGAAAAAAGACTCCTATTAACTAGGTAGTCTTTTTCATCTGGTACGCCCAATTGGATTCGAACCAACGGCCTACGGTTTAGGAAACCGGCGCTCTATCCTACTGAGCTATGGGCGCAAGCAAAATATATATTAACTTATGACAGAAAAAAATGCAACGGCAAATTGCCTGCTATGTTGTTCGTCAGCGATAATGTCATATCATAACCCGCCTTGGAAAATACCACCCATGAAAACCAATAATACAGAAAGGGAAGAAGGTTCTTCCCTTTATTGAATATTCAAGAATTTACTTTTATTCTACCTGACACTGAATTCAATGACTGCATCCGGTTCTTCTCTGTCATCAATGAACATTTCTACACTGTAATCACCTAAAGGCCACAAACCGTCATTTGTCAGTGTGCTGTACACATATATGCCACTTTCACCTTCTGAGCTGAATGAAACTTCGTCTATTATCTGAGGTTCAGTCAAATAATTCCATACAAAGCGGATATCTGTACTGTCAGGAGCATTGTTCAAAATGCCATAAGCAAAGAACTGTGGTACATCACTTGTATATTCTGTAATTGTATCTACCGGAGCACCGTCAACTATAGCTGATGTCATTCCGGGTTCAGTGATGTTGGCTGTTGTAAAACTGAAGCTGCATCCTGTAAGAAGCAAAGCTATAACTAAAAATGTCACTATCTTTTTCATTGATCCATACCCCCATTTTGATTTGTTTGCATACATTGATTCTACTTTAGGTTTATTAAAAATTCAATTGCTCAAGAAAATTATTCCAATTTCCACAGGTACAGACCTACTCTTTTATAAAATAGATTCAACCAGCAACTTTGTGTAATCACCCCTTGGCTTTTCAAGTACTTCTCTCATTTCACCCATTTCTACTATTTCTCCATTGTACATGACAGCAATCCTGCTGCATATATGCCGAACAACTTTGAGATCATGGGTTATGAAGAGGTAAGTTAATCCAAGTTCTTCCTTCAGATCCATCAGAAGGTTCAGAATCTGCCCCTGAACCGATACATCAAGGGAGGCAACAGGTTCGTCACAGACTATTATTCTTGGTCTGACGGCGATAGCTCTTGCAATAATTATCCTTTGATTCTGTCCGCCGCTCATCTGACTTGGGTATTTACTTTTATCCTTTGGTGTAAGCCCTACCATTTCAAGGAGTCTGTCTGTTTCTTTGTCATATTCCTTTTCACCTGCTATTCCATGAATTTTAAGCGGTTCCATTAACAGTTCGCCCACGGTCATCTTTGGGTCAAGACTGTTTCCTGACTGCTGGAATATAATCTGGATGTCTTTCCTATGCCTTCTCATTCCGGCCTCATCAAGCCAGGTAATATCTTTTCCAAATATTTCAATGGTACCACTGCTGGGTTCAAGAAGTCGCAGAACAAGGTTTGCAGTTGTGCTCTTACCACTTCCGCTTTCACCAATAAGGCCAAATGAATCATGTTCATATATATCAAATGAAATGTTCCTTACTGCATTGATTATGGTTTTACCGGCGATATTGCTGCCTGTGATTATGAAATGCTTTGAAAGATTCTTTACTCTCAGAATGGGGTCAGACACGACTTTTCCCCCTTTCGGCCCATACGGGGCATCTGGTACTTCCACCGGTCACATCAACCATCTTTGGTATTCCTTCAAGGCAGGAGTCAATTCTATAAGCACATCTGTTGTAAAATGGGCATTCATCCCTGAACTGTGATGGCACAAGCGGACTGCCTTCAAGGCTGTAAAGCCTGCTGTCCCCTGAGTCCAAGGAAGAGGCACACTTTATCAGCTCATCTGAATATGGATGCATCGGGTTGCTAAGAATGCGTTCAAGGGGTCCTTGTTCAATCATCAGACCTCCATACATGATTACAAGTTTGTCACATATATATTTTGCCACATCAAAATCATGGGTAATGAATATGATTGCCATACCGTACTTCCTGTTGATGTCAGTCAGCAGGTCCAGAATCTTTTTCCGAAGCATGGCATCGATTGAACTTGTCGGTTCATCAGCGATGAGCAAATCAGGTTTTCCAAGAATGGCCTGGCATATCATTATCCTTTGATTCTGACCACCACTTAATTGAAATGGAAACATTTCAAGAACTGTTTCAGGCCTGTTGATTCCAACTTCCTTTAAGGTGTTCACCAAAGATTCGCTGGTATATTCAATGTCATGGGTATCAAGAAAATCTCTTAGCTGCTTACCTACCTTCTTATAGGGATTAAGGGACATTGTCGGATCCTGGAAAACATATGCAATTTCCCTTCCCCTGATCATGTTCATTTCCTTTTCACTTAACATTGTTAAGTTCTTACCTTTGAACAGAATTTCACCTGCATCCATTGAACTTTCATCTTTTTCAAATAGTCCTGCTATCATTCTTGATGAAACGGTTTTACCGCTTCCCGATTCTCCAAGCACACCGACAATTTCTCCCTTTTCAAGGCACAGGTCAAATCCCCTGATAATCTTTACAGGTTTGTATTTTGTCCCAAGAGACACTTGGAGATTGGAAATTTTCAACAGACTGTTCATATTGTCCTCAGTAGATGTTGTCATTTATAGTATCCACCAAAATCCTTCCCAAATGCTCAATACTGTTTTTGCCGTTACCTTCATCATCAGCTGCAATTATAATCGTTGCTATACCCCTGTCCATGAACATTGTGTTGTAAGTCGGGTCATCCGTAAAATAGTATTGGTCTCCAAAGAATATGCTCTTCGCCTCAGTGATTCCAATTCCTGCCTGCTCAAGATTTGATTTTAACTGACGACCCAGACTCCATGCATACTGCCTGGTAAAAGGAGCCTGAAGATTGCTGAATATTAGATTATCAAATCCAGCCTGGTTCAAATCAAGCATATTGATGAATACCTTGGTTTTTGATGCACTGTATGGATAATCTGCTTCGAGGGCATGAATACCGCTCAGCTTTGAATAATCGGTTCCGTCCATGAAAACAAACATCAACGATCGTCTGTTTTTGTCCTTCTTACATATTTCCTCCATCAGTCTGATTCCAAATCCAAGGATTTGCTTTTCTCCATCGTCTGAATAATTGAACGGTAACCCTATCATTATGACTTCTTCGTTAAGAAGTTCGTCCATTCCTTTACAAAAACCTATTACATTTAGACCGGTTTCTCCAAGAGTCTTTGCAGATATTGATATATTGATTTCAGGCTTTTCCATATCCTTTATATCTTTTGCTGTTTCCCCCGAAATCATTACCCTCGTGGTGGGAGCTATTCTATCACAATAAATATTGGGATGCATTTCACCACTCCTTGCAACCAATATAAATCCCCTGACAGATACACTTCCTTCAATTTTATTCATGAAGTAGGATATTGCAGCATCATTGTAATAGGCTTTGTCGATCATTACGAAGTAGTCTTCCATCATTGAAAAATCTTCCATGCTGAACAGATCCATCCTGGTTGCATCATATATTCCACCTGAAAAACTGCCGTCAGGTGAATCCAGGATGGTATAATCGGTTCCAGCTGAATATTTGTCCTGATTTCCCAGTACAAATTTTTGTTCAAGTATCAGACTGACCGTAGGTATGGTATATGTATGAATGAAACTTTCAGAATCCATTGGTGTAAGTTCAAGTTCTTCCATTTTCGTGCTTATCAACCGGGCTGCTGCATATGCTTCATCTGTACCAATTACCGCTGTATGAGCTTCAGGCAGAGAAACATCTGTAATATCCAATTTTTTTCCGTTTCCGGCAAGAATGAAAAAACTTAAAGAAAAAATTATTGATACAACAAAGATTACAGAAAATGCCTTGCCTTTTCTACTGAAGCTGCTCCAGATATATTTAATATCAAAGGATAGCAATTTTCTCACTCTTGGTATAAACAGTGAATCCTTACGCTGAAGTATATTCCTCAAACCTTCTCCGAATAAATTGAACCCAAGGACGCTTATAAAAAAGGCTATTGCTGGGAATATCACAGCCCATGGCGCAGTACTCAAAAAATTCTTTGCAGTTGACAGCATGCCTGCCCATTCAGGCTCGAAGCTAATGTCGTAGAATGACACCCCTCCTTCTGTATCCTTGATTATCTTCAGGAAACCAACAAAAACACTGAATATACCAAGCTGCATTATCATGGACAAAGCTCTTGCAATCTCCATGAAAAACAGAACAACCATTTCCGGAGCCAGGTGAGGGAAGACATTTTCTACAGCTATTTTAATCCTTCCCTTTCCAATTGCTACTTCACTTCGTATAAATGGCTGTTTGTTGATGAAGTCAACTCTTTCCATTAAAAGAGCCCCTAGTTTCGGCCATCCCACAAGGGACAGCACAGTTACAAAAGCCAATATTGATGCTCTTTTATCAAGGCCTGCCAGATAATCAAGCTTAAGAATAATTACACTAATCAATAAAGCAGGAATTGCAGAAAACAGAATATTGAACTGCCGGATGGTGGTCTTGCTGGTCCCATTGCCAAATCCAGCCGAAATAGCCATGGGAACGGCTATCAGGAATCTACCTATTGCAGTCAGGACACCAAGTAAAATAGTCAGTCCTGTACCATAAATAATAAAGCTGTAGATATCCCTGCCCATGTCATCACTGCCAAGAATGAACTGAGCAGACGGTGGATGAGGGGCCACTTCAACCTCAAGGCTGCCACCTTCCCTTGAAAATATCAAATGCTGCATATTATATGGGCTTTTTGATGTAAAGGCTTCGGGAAATAATATAACTGCCAGCAGCAGCACAATAATCAAGGTTCCCATAATCAAAGGCATGTTCATTCTTTTCATTTTCCATGCCTCCGTTTCAATGGGTTAATGAACCCGGCCAGGAACTGTATGCCCCAGGTCAGCAGAACATAAATTGCTCCCATGGTAACTGCTGTCATTATGAATCCATTTATATCATGCCTGTTATAGAAGTATATGAGATAATTCATAAGACCAAGGTAATTGAACAAATACTCTACAATAATCATATTTGAGAACAGCATTGTCATTATCGCAGGAAGTGAATCTATGATTCTGAATGAAACTGCAGGAAGCAGTTCTGACGTAAAAATACGTCTGCGTGACAGGCCCTTAGCCTTTGCATTCATAATGTACTCAAGCCTGATTTCATCCTGTACTGCTATATATGTTATCCTCGAAATATATATTGACGGAAGTATTGAAAGCGTTATGAAAGGAAGAATGAATTTACGAAGAATGGATATATCTCCAGGGGATCTCATATTTTGTGCAATATAAATATAAAGCAGCATTCCAACGAGTACAATAAGTACATCTGGTATTGAAAACACAACCAGCGTTCCAAGTGATTTGGAGTTCTTTCTCTTCGATCTGTATCCTTCTTTCAGCCCCCTAGCTATTCCAGCCACAATAGATACAGCCAATGCAGACAGCATAAGAACAAGGCTTCTCAAAGCAGCTGCTGCTATTGTTCCGGCAATATTTGCTCCTCCTTCTGTTGTTGAGGATGAACTGAAGATATTTTGGAAATACAGCAGGGTCTTTTTAAGTGCCAGATACCCGGAGAAATTGGAAACCATTTCGTTATTTACTTTGCTGATATTCAATTCAGGATCAATGTTGGCTATGAAAACCAGTAAAAACAAAGCAATTAGAATGGGCAACACTAACTTTATACCTCTTCTAATTATCATGACAGGTTTTGAAAAATAAAAATCTTCCACTGTCCCTTTGAATAATTTTGAATAAGGACTGAATTTGTACAACCTGCCTGCAATGATATTAAGCAGTAAAACAGCAACCAGCAAAATCAAGATGACTAAAAAAGGCACATTTATATAGTCTATGCCGACATCCTTATAAACCTCTCTCTTCAAATAATTCATTACAACCATTCCTGCATTTTCAAGGCTGTTTTGGTGAACGATATATGGTGCATCATTGTAGGTGTTCTGAGTAAAAACTTCATCACTCAGCATAACACCGGCAACCTTGTAATCAGTGAATCTACGTGCCGGGCTGTACAGAGGTCCTGTTTTGGATACAACCAGTCCTGCATCTTCTGCATAATTGACAATTTTGTCCTTAAGTATCTGGCTTACTATGCTGTCAGAGGCTACCTTAAGCCCATCCAGGCTATGTACACCAATATCCTCAAGGTGAATGATTGTAGTCTTGTCAAATGGATATAGAGGATTTTCAAGATAATACTCAGAACCTGAATTCTGGCGCTGCTGTGCATTCCACCCTATAAATATAATTGTTTCATAGGGTTGACTTTCCTGCCTGGCAGCTGCCTTTGCAATCTCCATCATTGTTGCAAGTCCTGATGTATTGCTGACTGCACCTGGGAAATATCTTATTCCCTCTCCCTCACCTACACTGTCAATATTTGCTGTAATCAAAAGATATCTGCCGTTATCTTCCTTGCCCTCAATTTTGCCCATAACATTTGCTGTGTCAATAATCGGATATTTCATTTCAACTTTTATCCGCACATTAGGTACCAATCCATCAGGTATTATCTTTTCCTGTCCATCAAATGGAACCATGTTTTCTTCCAATGCTCTGAAAATATCATTGGAAATATATCCAACCAGAATCGAGTTTCCTGTCTTACCGGATGCATTCAAACCCTTTTCCTGCTCAAAATGACGCGCCCGAACATATGCTTTTACGTCTCCAGCACAAAGAATTCCTGCTCCACCGTTTTCCATTACATACTGTACTTTGTCAGATTGTAGAAATACTGATGAAACCACAATTATTCTACCTTTGATATATTCTTTGTTAATTCTCAGCAGATTATCGCCTACCAATAATAGTTCGCCCGTAAAATCGATGCTGCCGCCATTCATGTCTGTCAATGCATTGTAATCCATGAAGATTTCATATTCATCTATTATTTGACCATCAGAATCCAATATTACAAATTCAGAACCTTTTTCTATTTCAGGCATCATTGTGGAAAAACCTTGGAAATATGTGCCGTCATCTCCTGCAGGAAGAATGTTATTCTTTGCAAAGTAGTCAGCTATATAGTTGAGTGCAAGATTGTTACCTTCTGAACCCGCCAGTCTTCCACTGTAATCCCGGGAACAAAGTTCCTCAATCTGATCAATTGCTCTAAATGAACTGAACAAGTTTTCATTGAAGTAATTTTGATTGTTTCTTGCAGCCATATAAACCAAGGCTGTCATGATGATAATTGAAATAGTTATTGGTACCAGATTATTTTTTAATATTCGCATAAATTCCCCGGCATATGAATTCCCTATACCATTATAGGTTATAAATATAAGAAAGTAAAAGCTTATATAATCAAACAGAAAACAACCCGGCTCTGTAACCAGGTTGTTTTCGATATCTGGGACTATAACGACAGTAAATCTTCTAGGTCTTGGAGGGTCTGGCACTGTCTGATTTTTAAGTAATACGGAAGCTTCTTCTTTTGTTCATCCAGTCTTATATTGAGGTCAATATTGCTGAAATATTCAACGGTAGAACTTTGTACTGCCTCTAAGAGGCTTGCTGCGGCATCTTCTTTGGTTTCTCCGCTTCCGACTACGTCAATTTCATTCAAGGTTATCTTTTGCAGTCCCGTCTGTGTATCGCATTGTACGACAGGTTTAAATGTGTAGGCATACAATATGCCATCTAGTAACTTTGCCGCCAGGATCACCGCTGAATCCGAATGTCTCTTTTTTTTATTAGTGCTTTTTACAATATCGAAATTGTAAATAACATTATCAAAAACTTCGCTTATGTTGTTCCTTAATTCCCTGAATCCGATGACAGTATCTTGAAAAATAAAATTTTTCTCGTCCATCGTATCTTATGTGTTCTCCTCTTTTGTAAAAATTCATCTTTTGTAGTTAGTGTACGATTCACCCCCGTGTCGTCTGTTTGATGCATCAATTTATTAACATTATATTCTTATGTGTACACATTGTCAATTGTGTACACAATAAATTTTAATAAATTTTTTCTCGGCTTAAGAATATTCATCCATTGACATTAAGTGTAAATAATGACAAAATATATATTGAACTCAGTTGAGGGGGATATTATAGATGAAAAAATCCAATTTTGTTAGGCGTTTGGATCCATTGGGAAGAATTGTTCTCCCCAAATCTTTCAGAGACAGCCTGGATATATCTATAAAAGATGATATAGAAATTTTTATGGATGGAACCTCAATTGTTGTTTCAAAACACGAACCACGTTGTGTATTCTGTGGAGAAACCGAGGGAATCCGGAGTTACAAGGACCAAATGGTATGCCTGGAGTGTCATAATGACCTTGTGGGAATGAAGTAAGGATTCAAGCGGGTGAAAACCCGCTTTTTTATTTATATGTATGAATTCATGAAAGAAGCATTAATAGAGGCAAACAAGGCATACCTGGACGACGATGTTCCTGTCGGTGCTGTAATCGTAAAGGATGGCAAAGTTATTGCCAGGGGTTATAACCGAAGGAACATAGACAACAACGCAATTCTTCATGCTGAGATAATTGCAATCGATTCTGCCTGCAGACAACTTGGAACCAGATTGCTGAATGATTGTGACCTGTATGTAACCCTTGAACCCTGCCCTATGTGCGCAGGAGCAATAATTCAATCCGGCATCCGCCGTTTATACTTTGGTGCATATGACCCAAAGGCCGGTTGTGCCGGTTCTGTTACGGATCTGTTCACATTACCTTTCAACAGCATCCCTGAATACTTTGGAGGCATAATGGAAGATGACTGCACTTTTCTTCTGACACAGTATTTTAAACATAAACGTTGATTCTTTACATATTCTATTATTTAAATTAAAATATAGTTCGCGTGGAGAGGTGTCCGAGTGGTCGAAGGTGGTTGACTCGAAATCAGCTGCAGGCTAACCGTCTGCCGGGGGTTCAAATCCCTCCCTCTCTGCCACTTTTAATTTGCTTTAAAATTAGGTATAATTATCTCCGGTAAATAAATTTTAGCGAGTGGTAATATGAAAAAAGTACTGATCCCAGTTGTAGTTTTCTTTGTTTTGGTTATTGGTTCAATAATATTTTTTGTTAATGCCAGTTTTCAGATTGTCCAGTATGGCAAGTCTACAAGGTTTCACATCAGTACATTGTCTGATGGTGCAACTCTTACGGTTGATCATAACGGAGTTACAACACAGGTTATCGGCAGGAACATACAAAGGGTCGGATGGGTCCTTGATATTTCTGACAAGGAACGGGTTTACAGAAAACCTGACTTTAATGAGGATGACGCAATATACTTCCATTTCTCAGACAGTGCAGAATACATCATCGCTCAGGATCCTGAAGACAGCGATAGTGTATATATCCTCTACGAATACAAAGGCAAGAAGCTCCGCTTCCATCTGACCGGCTACCGGGCCTGGTACTGGGCAACGGAGGCTGTATCACCCGAGGGTATATATATTGAAAACATTGTAATTGAATAGGATAGTGTGAATATAAGAAGCAGGTATCCATGATATCTGCTTTTTTGTGTCCTGCCAACCAATCATCCTTGGGATGATTGGTTGGTTGTAGGTTATCTGAACCAGATGAAGACTGCAAATAGAAGGAATATAGCTGCCAGGACCACAAAAACGAGGCCTATTAGAAGGCTGGACCACATGGCATGGAACATCATTGCACGGGTTTCCTTTTTTGTCAAAACCAGCTCTTCCCGGTGCA
>JAFGIJ010000201.1 GCA_016929655.1 Clostridia bacterium | reverse complement strand
ATACAAGTACTTCATAATACCATGTAATGTTGAGCAGGGTGATATCCAAACTGGATAGTTGGACATTGGTTCGTGTTTCTTGTGTAATATCATAATTTCAGACGAAACTATAACACGCCGCAATTAAAGCAATAAATTCAAATTTTAAATACGGTAAAAATGTTTAATGGGAAAAAAATATTTAGATTGGTACTGTTGCTTGCCTTATTGGTCGGATTCTGTGGTTGCGAGGCATCCGCATCCAGTGTGATGCTCAAACCATCGTCCGGGGTGGTTTCAGCAGGTGAAACCTTTACTGTGGATGTTTTCGTGGAGCCTGAAGTTGCAATTGCAGGGGTGCAGTTCGATCTGGAATTCGACGGTTCAAAGATACATCTGGATAACGCCGCCGAATATGTTGCTGAAGGTGAACTGTTCAAACAAAGTGGACATGGCACATTCTTTGTTTCGGGAACAAGTGGACCCGGGCTTCTCCAAAATGTATACGGTACTATTCTCGGTGCCGCAAGTGTCTCAACACCGGGTGTATTTGCGACTGTTACCCTGACAGCAGATGAACACTCCACCGGCATATCAACAATTAGTCTGGTAAATGTAATAATAAGCGATCCCGGCAGCCATGCAATAGAAATTGAGGTCAAAAACACAATTGTGGAAATTGAAGACCTTGAGATTGGTTACGAAGAATGTGATCTCAATGGAGATGGGACTGTAAATGATAATGATTACCTGATATTGGTCCAGCATTTCAATGAAGTGAATGCTTCGTCTTATCCACCATGGGATATAAATAAGGACGGAGTCTGCAATATCCTGGACATTCAACTGTTAATGTCTTATGCAGATTGGTAAGATCGAATCAGAAATAGGACATTTAAAATATTACGTCACAGAATCCTAACATTGAGGCATGATATGCTAAGGTGGTGTTTAATGAATAAAATACAATACTTCCTCGCAATTTTGCTTTTTTTATGCGTTGCATCTCCCCTTCTGATAGATTCGGCATCTGCAGCGGCAATTGTAAGTATTTCCCCGTCAACGCAGTCAGTTGAGGAAGGACAGGATTTCACCATTAGTGTATATGTAAATCCAGATGTCCCGATATCAGGTGCCCAGTTCAATCTGCTATTTGATAGTTCCCTGGTCAGTGTAAACAGCATCTCAGAAGGGAATCTTTTCAATCAGGCAGGAGATCCTACTCTTTTTAACACTGCAGCTTCTATAGACAATTCACAGGGAATTGTTTCAAACGTCTTTGGATTGATCATCGGGAAAAACAACATAACAACACCTGGCGTCTTTTCTACAATTGACCTTACAGCAGCGAACATATCCGGAATATGCACATTTGAACTTTCGGATGTTGTTATCAGCAATTCGGCAGGAGATTCATTACCTGTAAGTATTGAAAACGGAAATGCCGCAATTGGAGATGTCACAACCTCTCCAGATGTTAATACAGGAAGTAGCGGTGGTGGCGGAGGCGGTGGTAATACGGGGGAAGATTTTGATAATATTGAATTTAAGGAAGTCACCAACCTGTTCGTCAACAGGGATGCAAATATCTCATTCAGTTTTGTTGTAACTGGAAATCCCATTACCTATGTGGATTACGGTTCACTCGCGAATGCAGGAAGTATATCTACAACTATAGAGGTACTGAAAAGCACTTCCGCTCTGGTAGCAACTCCTCCTTCCGGTACAGTTTACAAAAACGTTAACATATGGGTTGGTCTTTATGGGTATGCAACCGAAAAGAATATCAAAGACCCTGTGGTCGGTTTCAAGGTCAGCAGGACGTGGCTTTCTGATAATAATGTCAAAAAATCGACCATACTGCTGAGCAGGTACTCTTCAGGTGCCTGGGATCCATTGCCTACCATCAGGACTACTGAAGACGCAGAATATGTGTATTATGAAGCCCAGACACCAGGTTTTTCACCATTTGCCATTGTAAGTCAGGTTCCCTCAAACCAGATATCAATGGGAAGTATTTCTGGTTCAAGCGGCAGTGAGACATCAGAAGAAGAGGCATCAGTAGAGGATGTTCCAACTGAATCACAAACTACCATAGTCGAACCTACTGAAGGCAAATCAGAAAAGACCCCCTTCATTGGAGGCGGCATTTCATTGTGTCTTGTTGTAGCTGCAGGTTTGATATGTCGAAAACGTAAGTGAAACAAATACGGCACATCAATCCTTTGTTCACATTCCCGGTTACCATCGTCCTGGTATAAGAATGGCGATGGCACAGAAAACCGAGGTAAGCAGGAACATCGCATAAGTTCCCTGTTTTTCAGTTACATTATAGTAGTAGGGCAGGACCCATTTTAACGTAAGTGGGTTTGGAACTTCCAGAATGCCATCTCCCCGGTCCCTTCCGAATTTTGCAGGCGGATATTTCCTCACCCTCCAGTAGACATACATCAAAAAATTGATGGTATGCGGCAGGAGCATGACAAAACCGCTGATGATAAAACCCTGTATCACTATGATTGCGCCAATCGCAGCCCCGATGGTAAGTGACCCTATGTTTCCCCAGAATATTTGGGATGGATAACGTTCGTAAAGGTAAAACCCAATCGCAGCCCCGGTTATACTAACAATGGCCACTATATTCGCAACGTCGTTTATCAGTATAGACTTTATGATCAGTGCCATTAATACTATGACCGATAGTCCAGACGACAATCCGTTGAACCCTGAATGCATATTCACAAGATTTGATGCCACAAGTACATATGTCGGGACTATGAACTGCAGGTATAATATCCCGAGTTCGATCGACCCCAAATTTGGAAGTGTAACTGCAGTGTGTGTTGCGTACTGGATGAGTGGGTATGAACAGTAGTACATCAAAAGTAGTTTGGATGTACGCCCGATGTTTATCATGTCATCAAGTACTCCAAAAATTCCGAAAAGCGCGATAACGATAAGAGCAACATAGTTGGTTTCTGTAAATTTGAAGAACAGGGAGTTCAGGGAAAGCGATAGCATTGCAACAAGCAAGATCGCGATCCCGCCGCGTGTGGGAACCATGGCAATGTCTTTTTTATAATAGTCCCTTACCACAATACCACTTTCGGTAAGTTTTTTAATGAAATACGGCATGGAAATCGCCGTTGCAATCAACGGTACAAGAAAGTTGCTTGCAAGCATAAGGTTCTGGAGTGTTAAAATTGAATTGAAGCTGAACATTTTCCACCGCTCTTTTAGCATTTACTTTTCCCATAAAAAGATTACGTTTGTAATATTTTTCCTATTCCATATATCGTATGTGATTATTCAATATATACATTGTGAATCCAGAGGTTGAATTTTGGTTTATTTCCAGAGACTGTCGGATAATACAAGATTAAAATCTTATCCCATCCAATAAAACGCAAATTTTTAAGACATGAATTCAATTTTGACAGATT
>JAFGIJ010000039.1 GCA_016929655.1 Clostridia bacterium | reverse complement strand
TTTGTATTATTTTTATAAAGCTTTTTTCACAATAAATGTAAATATTTGCAAATGATACTTTCATTCGGGTAAAATATGGTATAAAATGAAATTACAAAATATGTCAAATGCTAATTGACAAAGAAATTATTTTGGAGGCATTTATGATCAACACAAAAAATGATGGCGTACTGGGTTATGGAGTAAGATTAGTGGAAGTATTGGAAACATATTCTGAAGAAAGACTAAAAAATGTCAAGGATATTTATAATCTTACGGACTTACAGAAGCAGGATGGAAAGAACAATTTTGACAACTGGGTTCATGAAATATGTGAATGTTTCAGAATAACACTGAAATTGATCGATTATGAGGGATATTGTACATTTTCTACAATAGAGAGTGATGATACAAGCACTGATTCCTTTGGAGCACCTGATGAAATCATGATAAAGCAAAACCCAAAACTCTATAATTTTATGAAAACCCATAATATGAATGCAGGCATCAAAGGGACTGAGCTGCCATTCAAAAAGACTAATCATACAGGACGCAATGAATTGTGCCCCTGCGGCAGCGGCAGGAAGAATAAGAGCTGTTGTCTTGATAAAGTTGAGAAGATATATATTAATTAGGTTAAAGCTAAATAGTGGCTGAAAAACCAGAATTTGTTAGTATTATTAATATAGACACGTATCACAGATACGTATATAATTATGAGGTGATGTTTGAAAATTTATTCGTCAAGAGAACTGTTGGCTATACTTATAAAAAGAGGATGGTATGTCAAGAGACAACGTGGGTCACATGTTCAGCTTGTTCATGATGCCATTATTGGTAAAGTAACGATTCCTCACCCCAAAAAGAATATAAGTTATGGCACTGCAATGAGTATATTACACCAAGCTGGAATTGATATAAAGGAGGAAACAGATGGATAGGTATATATTTCCTGCAATATTCCAAAAAGAAAATACAGGTGAAATATTAATTAGATTTCCTGATCTGCCAGGTTGTATTACTGAAGGAAAAGACTCTCATGATGCATTCATTATGGCCAAAGAAGCAATGGAACTACATATTTGGGGAATGGAAGAGGACGGTGAAGAAATACCAAAACCCAGTGATCCTTATACAATCCACTTAACTGAAAATTCTTTTTTGGGAATGATTGATGTTTGGATGCCGATGGTTAGAGATGAAATGAGCAACAGGGCAATTAAGAAAACTCTTACCATACCAAAATGGCTTAACGATATTGCTTTGGAAAACAGGGTGAATTTTTCACAGGTTTTACAGACCGCATTAAAAAAACATCTGGGGTTATGATTAAATTGTATATAGAAAATATGGTTCCAATCTCGCGTTTCAACAAGGGAGAAGCCGGAAAAATATTCGATGAAGTTGAAAAAACGGTATTAAAATTGCAATTAAGAATAATAAAGCAACGTGTGTTCTTTTATCAGTTAAAGATTACAGGAATCTAATTGAAAAGGTAGAAGACTATCAACTGGAATTAGAAGCTTACAGAAGACTTAATGAATCGGAAGGCAGCAAGCTATACACACATGAGGAGATATTGAAAATCTATAATCTGGCTGATGAAAATCTGAATTTCGACGACTTGGAGATTGAGTAGTGCAATGGACAATTTAATATCTGGAGCAAGCAAAAAATGATCAGAATAAACTCGATAATACACAAAGGATTCAGGTTTTAAAAGCAATAAAGAAAATATCCCAAAATCCTTTGCCAAGGAATGAAGGAGGGTATGGTGTTGCACTAGGAAACCATATATCGTCAAAGCTTGCCGGTTTATTGAAAATAAAATTGAAAAAAATTGGACTTAGGATAGTTTACAGACTAGTGATGGTAGAAACTGTAATGAAAATAATAATTATCTCGGCAAAGGCAGATAATAGGGCTTATTTGGAAGTCTAAAAAAGAAATGAGCAAATTAAATCAAGTTATACGATTCCCTTGCCTCCAAGCTCATTTTTATATAATTCTTCTGTTGCAAGAGCTATCTTTGTAACACTGAATTCACCGGTCTGAGGATAAATGTAGTAGGTATCTGTAAGAGTATTAAGGTCAATGCAATCACCGTGTTTGCCAAGGTAATTGTATTCAATATGGCATGAATACATGGAAGCTACAGGTTTTTCAATTGCATAAGGTTCTTCCAAATAGACACCTCTTACAGAAAAACCATTCATATTGTGGGTCAGCAAGGCTTTTCCCAAATCAATATATCCCTTTGCATTAGGAAGACTTTTTACAATTACTTCACTTGAGAACGAATAGGTACCTTCATCAACTTCTTTGCGAACATTTTCACGCTCCCACTCATACCAATCGGGGATATGTTCGAATTCTGTAACTCCATCATCTCCTGAAAGTCTTCCATATTCGGACATTGTCCAGCTTTTTCCACAATGGGAGCAACTTAACTTCTCGTTTCTGGATGTCATTTTATATTCTGTCAGACAAAAGGGACACTGATAAAGAACCTTATGCAAACCTTCAGCACGTTTTTCATAATCAACCCGTATCTGATTATCAAACTGCCATTGAAAATCATCATATTGGAATGCCTGATGAATTACAGCATTGATTTCGTCATCATTCATGGTGCTGATTTGTTCGGGTTTCAGGATGCATTTCATTGTACTTTCAACATTTATCCCCCTGTCCTTTAGATTCCAGAACGGTGAATTGATGTGGTGCCCATGGTTGATGACAGTTACCAACGGTACATTCAGGAATCTGACCAGTTTGCCCAGTGAATCGGGGAGCAAAGCATTGGTACCGCATAAACTATATCTGGCTTCGGGATATACTATGGCAATGTCTCCATTGTTGATTACTCTTTTCAAGTGTTTAACGGTTGTATAGTCACTTGTAAATTTCCTTTTGCAAATACAGCCGACTGTTCTTAGCAGCCATTCACTGATGAGAAACCCATCTATTGCTACAACACTGTTTGTTTTGTGAGGATAGGTTGCCTTGGCAACAACCTTGAAATCAAGGAAAGCATTATGGTTGACAAATAGGAGGTAGGGAGGTTCAACGCCTTCCATATCAAGCTTAGTAATAACACTGTTGTGTTTTTTTACATCAGGAAATGCCAGAAGGTTGATAAGCCACCTGAGTCTTTGGCGTTTTGGTGGTTTTGACATATCAAAATGCTTGAATTCACTCTGCGGTATTTTTTTCATACAGTTTTCCCCAGTTTTGAAAATACATTTGTCTACTTTATCATGCTTCAGGCTAAATTAGAATATCAAATGGAGATGCAGACTCATGGAAACTGTGGAATCTGTAAAAAATGTCATTTTAATTACTTTAAATTCATCATCTCCCCCCATTGAAGGGTTATAATGATATAAAAGGGGAAACTGAATTAATGTGCAAAGGCATTGCGGTTATGTTTTGATATGTGAGGTAAAAAAATATGGGTAAAGAAGAAAAGGTAAAAAGGGTAAGGGCAGCACTTGAACACAGGGAATATGACCGGATACCTGTAAGTGACTTCTTCTGGACCGGATTCACTGAAAAAGCAAAAAAGAAATGGGGAGTAAATTTTGACCCATACAGGCACTTTGACCTTGATTATATTGTAGTAAACCCAAACATGGATCCCCATCTCAAGAATTTTGAAATAATTGAGAAAAATGGTGAAGACATTGTAGTAAAAACCGGTTTTGAAGCAACTGTACGTCGTAGAGGTGATTTGCCGATGCCTCACTTTGAGGATTTTTCTATTAAAAGACCTGAGGACATGGCTGCATTCGAGTTTGATGACACCGATATAATAAAAAGGCGTTTTGGCCGCAGTGGAGCAGATCAGTTAAATTGTCTGGGAGATACTATTTCATTTGGTATCCCAAGCTTCATAGACAGATTCAATTCATACAAGGATGATTTTTGTATGTTCGGTTCGGTATGTGAGATGTATGAATTCATATGGAGAATCATCGGAACTGAGAATTCCCTGTATTGGATGATACTTGAGCCCGCTAAATTGAAGGCTTTCATTGACAGGGCAGGTTCATTCATGCTTAAAATCCTTGAAGGGCAGATTGATTTATTCAAGGGTGAGATTGACGGTATGTATATATGGGGGGATGTTGCCTATGTTAACGGTATGATGTTCAGCCCTGAATTATGGCGGGAATTGTTCAAGCCCTGGACCGAAAAATATATTCGTACTTGCAAGGAAGCAGGTCTCATGGTCATATACCATGGCTGTGGTGATGCAAGGGCAATTTACAGGGACTTCATGGAAATGGGACTTGATGGTTACAATCCGGTAGAAGCAAAGGCTCATCTTGATATAACCGAACTAAGAAAAGAATACAAGGG
>JAFGIJ010000038.1 GCA_016929655.1 Clostridia bacterium | reverse complement strand
GCTTCACGCAATTTCTTCTGCCAGTAGAAATACGTGTTCCTGTTTATTCCTTCATCCTCGCAGAAATCCTTGATGTTCTTCCCACTGTCAAGCCTTTGCTGTACGATTCCGGCCCATTGTGAAAGCCGGTATTCCATTGCAATCCTTTGTGTGTTCATACAATCGCTCCTATTCGGGTTGAAAAAGTTTTAATACTTTTTCAACTTTTCCAACCGAGTTTGACGTGATTGTATCGGTTTGAACTTAGTTTATACTAGGTGAGGTTGTACTTGACGCTTACCTTTAATCAGTCTGTAATAATCAGATGTTGGCCAGTATTTTTTCAAGTTTACGCCCATATTCAATATAAGAGCTATACATGAGTTCATCACTGTTTGCAGAAGGACTTCCCATATGGACAATTGCTGCTACATGGGGTTCTATTGAAATGACTCCATTATACCCGTCCTCTTTTATAACCCGTCTGAGGATTTCGGGTAGATTTCCATCTCCTTCGCCACAGTATGTGAAAGTATGCTCGCCGCTGTCTTTTCCGAATACGGCATCTTTGATATGAATGTAGTCAAAGTGTCCTCTTATGCCCTTGAAGAATTCTTCAGGGTCATCTCCATGAGAGACAACGTTCCCTGTATCATAAAGCAGAACCAGATTGGGACTGTCAACCTCAGATTTTAACTCCAGCATGTTCTTTGGAGAAAATCCACCCCAGCCCTCGCAGTTTTCATGGGCAAGCAGAATCCCTTCATCTTCAGCAATTTTAACCAGCTCTTTGTATCTTCTGATAGCTTCATTTCTTGTATATAATAAATCATCACGGTCTGGTACCCATGTCATGGTTCTGATATATTTTGTTCCCAGAATGTTCATTCTTTTGGCTGCTATCTTAAGGTCATTAATATCTATTGAAAAATCTCCCCTGATGTTTCTGCTCCAGTTGCCAATAGCAGAACTGAACCCTGTAACTTCCATCTCTGCATCATCAAGTGCTCTCCTTACTTCATCAAAGGCTTTGTCTGTAAAATCTGTTGTTGATGCATTTACTCCGTTATGAAGTCTGAGTTCAAGTGCATTCCATCCAAGTTCTTTATGGGCTTTTATCTGCGTTTTTATATTTTTGCCCGCTTCATCGCTTATACCCGTAATAATCATGTTATCCCTCCGTATTCTGCATGTTTCTAAGTTCAGACAAAGATCCGTCTGACCACAGTCTCTCAAGATTATATTTTCCTCTGGATTTTTCGCTGAAAATGTTGACGACCAGATATCCATAATCAAGCAGTATCCAGTCAGCTGTCCTGTACCCTTCCTTGGACACCATGGGTATTTCCAGCTCTTCCATCAGCTCCTGCACATCATCTGCAAGTGACTTCCTGTGTCTGTCACTTGTTCCAGTACAAATAATAAAATAGTCAGTAAGTGTAGTTACCCTGCTGACATCAATCGAAATAATTCCAAGTCCCTTCTTGTCGTCAAGAAGATTCATAGCCTTTTTACTTAGTTCCAATGAATCCAATTAAATACCTCTCTTTCATAAATCAAATACTATTATATATGTCTTTCCATGTTAAAGAAATAGATTATTCAAAAACATGTGCGAGAAACTCCCCCAGTCTGCTTTCTTTATCTGCATTAAAGAATTCATTGGAAGATCCCTCAAAAGATACTCTGCCTTCATCAATGAAAACCACATGGTCAGCAGCTTTTTTTGCAAAATTCATTTCGTGGGTTGCCATCAGAATGTTGGTTCCTTCCTCCTTAAGTGCAATGAGCATATCAAGAACCTCTTTTGTCAGCTGGGGATCCAATGCACTGGTAGGTTCATCCAGCAATAAAATCTCCGGTTGTCTTGCCATTGCCCTTGCAATGGAAATGCGTTGCTGCTGTCCACCTGATAGCTGGACCGGAAGTTTGTCAGCATGTTCCTTCAGACCGAATTTTATAAGAAGCTCAAAGGCTTTGTCATATGCTTCTGCTTTGCTGAAATTAAATACCTTGATCATTGGGATTGTTATATTCTGTATTGCAGTCCAGTGAGGAAAGAGATTATGGGACTGAAAAACCAGTCCTATTCTGTTTCTGTATTCCCTCAGTTGTTTTTCTTCATAATCTATTGGTATCCCATTTACTATTACCTGACCACCACTGGGTTTTTCAAGACCGGCAACCAGCCTTAGAAAAGTTGATTTCCCTCCACCGGAAGGTCCGATAACTGAAACAGAGTTCAGATTTTCTATCCTGAGATTCATTCCGTCCAGGGCCCGTTCTTCCCCGTAATGCATGGAGAGGTTTCTGATGTCAAGATTCATAATAGTACTTCCTTTCCAACCATTTGGACAAAAGTGATATTGGTATAGTTATCAGAAGATAACCTAGCATTAGAAATGTCAGCACTTCGAATGACCTGTAGGTCAGGGCCTCTACCTGACGGATGCTTTTTGTGAATTCGGCTACTGCAATAACTGACAGCAATGAAGAATCCTTGACGAGGGATGACATCTGACCTGCCAGTGCAGGAAGTATTCTTCTGAATACCTGTGGAAACACTATGTAACTATATGTCTGGAATGAACTGAATCCAAGGGATTTTGCAGTCACCCATTGTGTTTCGGGAATACTCTGTATGCCTCCCCTGATTATTTCAGTTATGTAAGCTCCGGTAAAAATGGACAGAATCAAAACACCTACTATGAATTTACTGTTCAGACCTATTGCAGTGGCTATAATAAAATAAAAGAATATAATCTGAACAAGAAACGGTGTTCCGCGTATGCCTTCAACATATGCCCTTGCAAGATATCTGAAAAACAGTATTTTGCTTTGTAATGCCGCAGCACTGACCAGGCCAATTATTACTGAAATAAAAATCGATATAACAGCAAGAACAAGTGTCATTCCATAGCCTCTTAGGATATTGATGCGGTAAGTCCAGATGACTGTCCAGTCAAACTTATAACCAAGACTCAGAAGAGCCACAAGAAAAATCGCTGCTATAAAAAGTCCAACCAGAACAATGTTTGTTGTTTTTCCCAACAAGCCGGGTTTTTCACCCGGCGTGTCCAGTTTGAAAATTCTTTTCATTTGCCCCATGCTTTCAATCTATGTCAAAGAAGAATGACAGTCCCTGGTCATCAAAGACCTTTTTTATTTCCCCAAGATACTGTTCTGCCAGCTCGTCCATTCCACCGTTGCCCTGAAATTCCTTTATGAATTTATTTACATCTTCAAGAAGCTGTGTTGATTCTTTATTCAGTGCCGCTCCCCAGTACTCATAGTCTTCCTGGAAAGGCGTTAAAACTGCTTTTGTAGTATCTGTGTGAATCTGTGCATTCTTGTAAATGGTCATGGCATCATATATAAAGGCGTCTGCCCTTCCCTGTGCAACTTCAAGCACACATGAAGTTTCTGTTTCGAAGACAACTATATTGCTTTCAGGTAGATGTTCCAGGGCATAAGTATGTCCGGTGGTGCCTTTCTTTACCGCAAGTAACCTTCCATCGGCTTTCAGGTCATTGAACTCCTGTACAGAAGATTCTTTGTTGACCAACAGTGACAACTGGGATTTTGCATATGGATCAGAAAAATTAACCGTTTTCTGTCTTTCCTCGGTTATTGTCATTGATGAAATAACAATGTCTACTTTTCCGGTAGTAAGTGCAGGTATCAGGCCTGACCACTCCATGTCTTCAATCCGCACAGTTCTTCCCAAATATTCTCCAAGGGCATAAGCCATTTTTACACTTATTCCATCCGGGTTATCATTGGCATCCTTTGTTTCAAATGGCGGGTATGCAAGCTCCATCCCGACAACTAATTCTGTACTGTCTTTTGTTGTACACGATGATAGTGGAATTGCCAGAATCACAACTACCAAAGCTACAAAAATTATCTTTTTCATTTTTCCTCCCAAATACTTTTTCTCCTGCACATGATAATTCTAATCAATGTTTCTGATTTGATTATTCCCTTATATCAGAATCATATGCACTATCTAACTATTTAATTTCAGTAACCTTATATCCCTGCCCTTCAACGGCACTTCTTATTATCTCATCAGGAATATCTGAGCCCTTGATTATTGCTTCATTGTTTTCAAGGCTGACATCCACAGAATCCACTCCGTTTATTGATTCAAGGGCTGATTTAACCCTGCCGACACAATGCATGCAGCTCATGCCCTCCACTTTGACTGTTTTTTTCATATTTTCCTTCTTCCTTTCATTCACAACTCCAGAACTTGGCTTGAACCCTTTCAAACGCAATGCATTGAGCACAACTGATACGGAACTGAAACTCATTGCCGCTGCTGCAATCATAGGATTGAGCTTAAGCCCAATACTCAAATAGAACACACCGGCAGCAACCGGTATTCCTATGACATTATAGAAAAATGCCCAGAATAGGTTCTGTTTAATATTTCTTATTGTTTTTCTGCTGAGCTCTATGGTAGTTGCAACCCCACTCAGATCATCTCTCATCAAAATAACATCAGCAGAATCTATTGCAACATCAGTACCGCTCCCCATTGCAATTCCAACATCTGCTTCAGCTAAGGCTACGGCATCATTGATACCATCTCCAACCATGATTACCAAACCGCTGCTTTTAAGATTTTTTATGACTGCCGCCTTTTCATCAGGCAGTACATCGGCAAAAACTTCACTGATTCCGGCTTTTTTCCCGATGGCATTTGCTGTTTGCTCATTGTCACCTGTCAGCATAACTACACGATAGCCGCTTTCCCTAAGTTTTATAACTGTCGGGAGACTGCTTTCCTTGGGCACATCAGCTATTGCTATTATGCCCTCTGCCTTTCCATTTATTGCAATAAATACAGGTGTCTTACCTTCAAGGGAATATTCGCTTGCTTTTTCCTTTAGTTCTTCAATATTTATATCTTTTTCTGTAAACAGGGCACCCTTACCTATTAGAATGTCAGTTCCATTG
This sequence comes from Clostridia bacterium, assembly GCA_016929655.1. GTDB lineage: Bacteria > Bacillota > Clostridia > DUPQ01 > DUPQ01 > JAFGQE01. Next base: position 4,689 of record JAFGIJ010000038.1, on the reverse strand, counting down.
ATTACAGCCTTGATTCCAAAACCAGCAACAGCTTCAAATCCATCCGCCTTCGGTATTTCAAGGTTTCGCGTCTGTGCTTCTATTACCACCGATTTTCCCAGAGGATGTTCTGATCCTGCTTCTGCTGAAGCTGCCAGGGCAAGAAGTTTATTTTCATCAAGCTTTATTGTATGAATATTCGTAACAACCGGTTTTCCGGATGTAATTGTACCTGTTTTATCAAAAACAATTGTTCTTGCTTTATGGATTATTTCAAGAGCTTCTCCGCTTTTTATAAGAATACCGAGTTTTGCACCTTTTCCCGTACCAACCATAATGGCTGTCGGAGTAGCAAGCCCAAGGGCACATGGACACGAAATAACCAGTACTGAAACTGCAATGGTAAAGGCAAATGCCACTCCGTAGCCCAGAATCATCCAAACAATGAATGACACAATGGATATACCAATTACAATTGGTACAAAATAGAGGCTTATCTTATCAGCAATTCTTGCTATTGGGGCTTTCTTACCCTGTGCATCTTCGACCAGTTTTATTATTTTTGAAAGTGTTGTTTCTTCGCCCGTTCTGGTTACCTTGAATCTCAGCATTCCTGTACCGTTGATACTTCCGCCTGTAACACTGTCCCCGGTTTTTTTATCAACCGGAAGGCTTTCACCAGTAAGCATGGATTCATCAACTTCTGAATAACCATAAATGACCTCGCCATCGGCAGGAAAACGTCCGCCGGGTCGCATTACAATTATATCATTGTTTCTTATTGCACTGACCGGAACCCGTTCTTCTACGCCATCTACAAGCCTGATTGCTTCATCAGGCACAAGTTCCATCAAACCCTTGATTGCATCTGATGTCCTGCCTTTGGCCCTGGCTTCGAAATATTTTCCCAGTGTAATGAGTGTCAGAATTACAGCCGCTGATTCAAAATAAAGATCATGGGAATAGTGGATCACAAGCTTCATGTCATTTATGGAAAAACCATATGCCAGCTGAAATATAACAAAAACACCAAAAGCAAATGCTGCTGCACTTCCAATGGCAATAAGCGAGTCCATGTTGGGTGACCTTTTCCATAGGGTTCTGAATCCGGTTTTGTAGAATTCTGCTCCGGCAATCATTACAGGTATTGTAAGAAGCATCTGTATCATAGCCAGAATCAAGGAATTGGTATGCCCCGTTAAAAATAACGGCATGGGGAGTCCCAACATTCCTCCCATCGCAAGATAAAACACCGGCAAAGTGAATAACAATGAAACAATGAATCTCTTCCTGAGGCTTTTCTCGTGAATTTTTACAGTATCCTTTTCATCTGCAGAACCTTCCTTGTTATCATCCGCAACCTTGTAACCGGCACTTCGGACACTGTTGGCAATATCAACTTCAGAAACAAGATTTTCATCATATGATACGCTCATTTTTTCTGTTGCATAATTCACTGAAACTTCCTTGATGCCTGAGAGCTTCCCAACACTATTTTCTATATTAATTGCACATGCCGTGCAAGTCATACCTTCTATTGCAATTCGTTTCTCTGCCATCTGCTCCTCCAATCTGTCCAGCCTTTGGCAATAACCATTAATTAACACCCTGTCAGCTAATAATTTACCCAGTCGTAAATATTTTACCCAGACGTAAATATTTACCCCAGACGTAAATATATTTCTTGTATAGTTTACCCAAATGGAGTAATTACATCACATTGAGGAAATGACATTGTCAAGTTTTTCAAGAACTTCTTCTATGTCGGATTTTTTATGACTATAATTTATATATGAAACATTGTATAAGGAAATGCCTATGGCAAAGGCTTTTCTAAAAAAGTCGTCTATAAGATTTATATCCCTGGGATTATCAGATACTATAATCGGGCAAGGGCCCAGACCTTTGTAGGAAAGGCCTATTCCTCTGCTCATGAACAGTTTGTTAACTTCATTCCAAAGTCTTGCTCCTTCATTCGTCAAATAGCCGGTAACATCCTCCCTTTGGTAAATCTCTATCACTTTGAGTGCAGCAGCAAGTGAAAGCTGCTCTCCTCCATATGTTGATGATACTGAAGCACCTTTGGTTATTTCATCCATTATTTCATTTTTCCCACAAAATACAGACAAAGGCATTCCATTGGCCATCCCCTTTGCAAAAACAGCAAGGTCAGGAGTAACATTAAAATATTCCGAGACCCCTCCCAGAGCCACTCTAAAACCTGTAACTATTTCATCAAATACAAGGACAGTCTCATTTTCATTACAGATTTTTCTTAGATATGGATAAAATTCAGCTCCATCCTCCATTCCTTTATAATCTGCAGCTACAATGATTGCAGCAATTTCTCCCTGATGTAACTCAAACAATTCATCAATTGTGGAAGTGTCATTCCATTCGACTGTATGATGAAGAAAGCTCAATTCTTCTACGATACCCTTTGGAACTCCTTCAGCCCTATCCCTGGGATTTACCCTGGCACCTGATCCAAGGGTGTTGAGCCATCCATTGTAGCCGATTTGAATTATCCGCTTTCGTCCCGTATATGATCTTGCAAGTTTTATACATGCCGCTACTGCTTCCCCTCCGGTTTTCAAAAAGCGGACTTTTTCTGCACATGGAATTATTCCACAGATTTTTTCTGCTGCTTCTGCCTCAAGCACTCCGGGATGACCGTAGACGATGCCTTTTTCAAGCTGCCTTATGATGGCTTCGTTGACCTCAGGATGGCTGTACCCAAGTGTTACAGGGCCGAGGCTGTTGCGAAAATCAATGAATTCCCTTCCATTGGCATCATATACCCGGCATCCCTTTCCTCTTTCGATGACCATGGGTTCCTCAGGAATCAATCTTGCTCTCTTTGAACCGGTACTTGATCCCCCGGCAACATATCTTTCAAGCTTTTTATAATAATATTCATTGTTGTTCATTCTGATTCTCCCTTTCAAGGCTTATTCCAAAGCGAAGCAAATATTCACGGGATTGCTTCAGGGGCTTGAAATTAAACCGGTGGATCATACTGCCCCATGAGTCAAACAGCTTTTCATCATCCAGAAGGGATTTCTCCTCTATTGAGCACTCAAGCAAGCTGCTGTCATAAGTAAGCTTAATCAACCCGTCTCGGTTTTTGATCCCCACCAATCCGGCTTCTATTATAAAAGGTCTGTCCTTCAGAGTAATATGGAATACCGATTCACCTTTCAGCGAGTTCAGGACAACCCTGTCCTCCAGAGTGACTGCTCCAAGACCTCTGTCCAGGGAAATGGATCTTTTGAACAGGCTGACATCCGCTTCATCAGGATATGCCTGTGATACATCCATCGATGCCGATGCAACTGTTCCATCATCCTTCCATTCAAAGTCCTCTGACCTGAAATTTTCTCCGGCTGATTGCGGATATCCGTTAAGTTCTGGCAGGCTGTGCCATCCTGACTGCATGGTCCATATATCATATCTTTCGGGGCTGAATGTCTTTATAGTATACATTCCGGCTCCCACATCGATGATGACAGGTTCCCCGTTATAGTAAACATAAGGACAGCCCATGTCGTTGTGATTGTGTGACTCATCATTGTTTCCGCCTTTTATACCAATGAAAAATCCCTTTTCACTTCCCTCCTCCATTCGGGCGGCAAATATATGGGAATCTGCAAGAACTGCATTCTTTAGATAATATGACCTGTCAGTGGCATCACATGATTTTTCCTTCAGCTTTGAATATGCTGTTATATATTCCAGATAATCATAGATATCATAAATGAAGTTTTCATAAAAGACTCCCCGTGCCTCGTTCCGTTTGAAAACATCAAGGGCCATATTCATCATCCGCCTGTCCCCCAGAAAATCACCGGTGATGAATAACTTTGCATCATACATGGGATTTCTTCCGTTTCCATCTGCATAGCCCATATACCAGTCTTCATATATAAGGACCTTATATATGTAATTGCCCATGTTCCTGATTCGATTGTCAACAACCTCATTGAGGTCAGTTCCATATATATCTGCAATGAGGTGAAGACTTCCAAGAAACACAAGGGATGCTCCCTTCCAGTAACCCGGTCCCTCGTTGCATGCACCGTCCTCATGATAGATGGAAAGGAATATGTCCAGACTTCTGCAAGCCTTTTCCATTATGGTCAGAAGCCTGTCCCGGTCCTTTTCTATTATAAGTGCAGTAACAATGACACATTTGTTACAGTGTGTGTTCCAGTTGTTTATGGTATGTCCTTCCTCGAAATTAGTCCACCATTGATCGGTTTTTATATATCTATCAAGGATCCTGACCTTGATCTCCTTCTCGATTCGGTCAGTAAGCACAGGGCTCCATTCCCTGAGCCTAGATCCCAGGAGCCTGTGGATCATGGCAAGCTGCATTCCTGTGCTGCAGCACCTAAGGTCCATGTACTCTCCATCCGGTATGGGAATTGTTTCTTCTCCATAATGCTGCAGATGACCCGTATGAACCCAGGAAGTATCCTCGCACCTGGCCCATATGCCATTTGCAATGTCATCCAGGAATCTTCCTTTGCCTTCCACACACTCAGCAACGGCAAGCTTGGTCAGTGGATCGAAGACCGCCTTGAAGACTTCGTCGTAGCTTTTTCTGGATCCATTCCTATAATAGTCAGCGTAGTCTGAGGCCTTGAACCTCGGCCATCTATATCCGATTATTTCCTCTGCTTCCCTGATAATGTGAGCTCTGAGGTC
>JAFGIJ010000037.1 GCA_016929655.1 Clostridia bacterium | reverse complement strand
TCCTCAATGCCTATGAATCCATGGATTTCATCACTTTCGGTTATGATTCTGCCGTTTTTAATGTACATGCTGTTCCCACATCTTATATCTATGATATATTCCTGCTCCAATAATCATTGAGGCTATATGTCTGACGGAAAATCAGCCCATCAGTTACATTCTGCTTCCAGCGGGCCCGCTAACTCTTTCAAGAAAAACAGTTTACCCGGCAATGTGGGCATGAATGTGGATGGAACCCACATATCCGGTCCATATCTCAGGGTCATCCAAAGTGACATTCCCTGCCACTGCATTCCCCTTCCAAGGGATCCGTCACACCCGCCGATTATTTTATCTGACTGCAGGAAGAGTCCGGGGCCCACTGTGTTTGCCCTGCAAGGCACAAGGGTTGTCCTGCTCTTGAAGCTAGTTATTGCATTTTGTTCTATTGTAAGGGGATGTAAGAGAGCACCAAGCCTGTGGGTCTGCTTCTTCCATTCTTCTACAGAGTCAAATTCACCGGCAAACTGAGGTTCCCAGAAAGCTATGTGGCACATTCTACCGATTCCGAATACCGTTATGAGTTTTGCCCCCTTCTTTTTCAGTGCAGCAATTTCATCCGCATATATCGGAAGATTGTCCTTCGTTGCAAAATGTCTTTGTTTCAGAGGTACAGTCAGTTTTCCAAGAGGTCCATAAAATGCTTCGCCCATGGCGTTTTGGAATGCTCCGGGGTCATGGGGATCCAGGGTGTTGCCTTCACCGTCACTCCACTCATCCATGTTGAACCCATGTACATGGGAAGCACTGACCCCCCACTCCGTAAGGAAGTAAACAGCCCATCTGTACATACCCATGGGTCCCACAGGAAGTATCATGGCAAGCTGTCTGCCTTCCTCGCCTGTTCTTTTAATTTCCATGGCAATCTCATGACCCATCATCATGTCAAAATCATTTATATTGTCACATTGTACGGGCATGAAATCCTTGTTCCAAAAATCCTGTCTGTCCAGTACAGAATCAGGCGCATTGCTGCAGCACCTGTCAATTTTTGCAAAATCCCATCCCCTGGGGTAGAATCCTTCCAAAAGCGACCCTTTCAGGGTATCCATAAAATTCATTGTCTCTCCTCCTAAGGTAATAATCTGTTTACAGTCTGCCTCGGCCAGGTTCGGCAAAGCCTGAACCCCTCTGCATAATCAACACCGCACTGAAGACCCCTGAATTTTGAAACAGTCTTCACAAAATCAAGGAAATCTATTCCATCATGGTCCTTCATCCACTTCACCTGGGTTTCATGCCTGTTCACTGCTTCAAGCTTCTTTTCTATTGTTCCTGTTACATCAACATATTCTTCAGGCAGGAATCCAACTCCGGCAAGGGTGTCCATGTAATACAAAGGAACTATTCTGTCATGGAAATCATCCTGGTTACCAAAGTGCGGAACACTTGAGGAAAAACTTGCATCAAATACAATCTTTCCTGTTTCAAGATGATCCCTCATATAATCTTCCGGTGAATGTGTAATAATCACATCAGGTTTTACATACCTGATAACAGCAATAACTTTCTTAACAGTTTCGATGTTGTCCGATGAAACCGTAAGGTCCGGAATATCAATGTTTATGACTTCCCTTGCCCCAAGCACCTTGCCAGCCGATTCTGCCTCAGCCGTTCTTTTTTCAGCAAGTTCATCGGGCATTATCACCTTGTGACCCATGTTTCCGTTTGCAACATGACACATGAACACATCATTGCCCAGCTTTGCATATTTCGCCAGTGTACCTCCGCAGCCTATCTCCAGGTCATCGGGATGGCAGCCTATTGCAAGGACTCTCATATCATCACCTTACTTTATATGTTTTCTGCACACTTCAAGAAATGCCTCAATACATCTCTTTATGTGCACTTCTTCCCAGCTTGGATGCAGGAACAAACTCAGTGTCCTGCTTCTCAGGGAATTGGCCATTGAGCAGAATACCTCGTCATATCTGACACTTTTTTTGTCTGTGTATTCCTTTGATTTGAAAGGGAATTTGTGTTCGCCGAAACCGTTCAGCTCCTTATATGCCTTCTCCTGGTAGGCTTCAGGCCACTGTATTCCATAGCATGGTATCCCCATTTCATGGAGTTCATTTACAAACTCTGTAGCACCTATGTCAAGTACATCTGTATTCAGTACTATAGGGTACCACCAGTATGAGTTCTTTCTTTCATCTGTGTTGACAGGAAGTTTTGAGATTCCTCTTTGATTTTTGAAAGCCTCATCATACATCTTTGCATATTTGTATCTTCTTGCCAGATTCCAGTCATCCAGTCTCTTTAATTCATTGATACCTATTATTGACTGGATTTCAGTCATCCTGTAGTTGAATCCTACACGATTATGGATATATGGAAGTTTTTCTTCCAACGCCAGCATATTGAGCCTTTCCTTTACATCATATCCGTGATCCCTGAAGGAACGGCATTCCCATGCAAGGTCTTCATCATTGGTAACAACCATTCCTCCTTCACCGCCGGTTGTAAAATGCTTGCTCTGACAGAAACTGAAACACCCGACATCTCCGATTACTCCTGATTTAATTCCTTTGAACTCCCCGCCGAAACACTGTGCACAATCTTCAATAACCTTGAGTTTGTGTTTTCTTGCAAGATAGAGTATGGGGGCCATATCAGCAACAACACCATAAAGATGAACAACAACGATACCTTTTGTCCTTCTTGTAATCAGGTCTTCAATGCAATCCGGATCAATTGTGTGGTCCTCTGTTACATCACAGAATACAGGGATTGCACCTGCCTGCACTATTGCAAATGATGAAGCAATGAACGAGTAGGACGGAACAATGACCTCATCACCGGGGCCTATTCCCAGACTTGACAGTGCAATGTGCAGTGCTGCCGTTCCGTTGGTGCATGAAATTGCATATTTGGCTCCGTTCCACTTGGCCCATTTTTCCTCAAACTCCATTCCCTTCTTACCGGTCCAGTAATTGACCTTTCCGGTTTTTATTGGCTCTTGGATATCCTTCAGTGTTTCCGGTGCAAACTGAGGCCATCCCGGAAATCCAAGTTCCTCCACGCCTGTACCATTCATAACCTTGTGTTCTTCAGCCATTTTCATTCCTCCAAATCTTTCTTTTTTACCAAAACCGAACATTTTGCCTCATCTGTTTCAGACAAGTCCATTGTATATTCATAACCAAGGGGCTCCAAAACCCTGCTGTAAAGTGCAGGACAATGGAGACAGTATTTATCATATGGTTCCATATAATCAGTTTCAATGAGCATTCCCTTTGACGGACAACGCCTCATCTCTATCCTGAACTCACCTTTTTCCTCATCAAGGGTCATGCGAAAATCCGCCGCCTCCTCGCTCAAGGCCCTTTTCCAATATATATAGCAGCCGCGAAGTCCCATTTCAGTGACATGCTTCCTGAGACTTTCCTCCAGATACCTGCCAGCAAGATAATTCCAGAATTCCCTTACCTCCTTGAATCCGCCTTTGTTCTCCAGGAACCTGAACCCTTCGCTGTATGCAGGAATGAACTCGGTGCAGGATATCATC
>JAFGIJ010000200.1 GCA_016929655.1 Clostridia bacterium | reverse complement strand
GATATAATCATGTCATGAAGATTATTGTTGATGCAGATGCCTGCCCTGTTAAAGCCGAAATTATAAAAATTGCCAAAAAACACGATATTGAAGTTATCATGGTGTGTGATACAGCACATGTGATTTCAGATGATTATTCCAAAGTTATTACCGTGGACAAAGGAAGTGACTCTGCGGATTTCAAGATTATCAATATTTCAAAGCCGGGAGATATTATTGTAACCGGTGATTATGGTGTTGCTGCAATGGCCTTGTCAAAAGGAGCCAGGACCCTGGGAAACAGCGGTGTAATCTATACAAATTTCAATATTGACTCTTTTCTTGCCCAAAGACACCTGGCAAAGGAAAACAGGAGAAAAGGGGGCAGATTTACTAATATAAAAAAGCGAACCTCTGAAGAGAATATAAATTTTACCGGCTCATTGATTAAACTTATACATTCAAAATAATTTATTTTTTCTTTTTCTTTTTTCTTATTTGAAGATAACTCAATATACATGCAGCAGCAGATGCAACAGCAATTCCTGCATAGGTAAGTAATTTATTTAATTTTTCCTTTTTTTCATTTTCTGCAATAGCCTCATCCATATCTTTTTCAAAATCTTTTTTCCAGGGATCAAATGTACTGAAATCAGGTGTCGGAGTGGGAGTTCTGTCAATTGGTGGAGTATGTGTTGGATTCAAATTCACAGGTATTTCCAGTCCGTCACTTGGCAAAGGTAAAGAAGTCGGAGTAGGGGAAGGTACAGGAGGTTGAGAAACTGTGGTACCGGGTGTTTCTGAAGCAATGGGGGAAGGGGCAGGGGAGGCAGTGGGTGTTTCTGAAGCAATGGGGGAAGGTGCAGGGGAGGCGGTGGGTGTTTCTTCTGTTTTGGCTCCACTTCTAGTTATATTCAGCAGATAGTTGTTAATATTGATTCCATTTTGAGAAATTACTGTCAGCAGTACAGAATTTACACCAATAGTCATCGGAATAGCGCCTTCTCCGATAAGTATGGCTTCAGAATTAACCGCATAGCCTGTAATCGTCAATGATTCCTTTTCGAAAGGGCAGCCGATGTCATTGTATATGTATATATCCGATTCAAATCCCTCAAGAGGTGAACCATCTATGAAAATTTCCAAAAGCTGGGCATTGCCTGACATGTCTCTTATAACGTTTAAATTATATTGCCTTGACAAACCTGATTCTGAGGTGCATGTTATGGTAATTTCATTCAAACCATAGGACAATGGAAAATTTCCTGTACCATTGATCAAAGTCCCTCTGCACTGAGGGAGGGCTACAACAAGACATTCTTTGATTGAATCATCGAAGTTAATTTCATAATTGTTTTCAATAACATCCAGTTCCAGGGATATTCCGTTGACTGTAAGCTCCTTAAGAGTATTATCATTGCAGAGCTCCCTGTATATGCTGCCTGTTGAACTATCAGAATAAACAAGCCCACCATAATATGTAACACATAACTCTTCTGAGGTTGATTCATTTTCCAGATAACCCGGACCGCTGCCCGTTTGTACATAGACAGAGAATTCACCATTTGAAAATCTGACAATGTTCTTATGGGGTCCATCCGGGAAAATTACCCAGCTCAGAAAGTATATATTCCCGTCCTCGTCGATATCCATGAAAGAAGGACAATTTATGTAAGTTGGGTTCACAATGATATTCCAGCCGGTTTCTTCAGGGGTTTTATAATATATGCAGTTCCGGCTGTTGTCTGTTATATATGTAGTGTTTTCAAATATGCAGATATCAACCATATATTCGGAATACTGGGGACTTGCAACAGGCAGCCAATCAAATCCGTTCCACATTTGTATCCTGTTGTTACCTGTATCCACAACATATAATTCATCGTCACTGTTGATATACATACCATGGGGATTATTGAATTGGCCTGGCTCAGATCCCTGACTGCCTATTTCAACCCAGTTTGCTCCTGCTTGTGTCAGATTGGTTCCCTTTAAAACAAGGCTTGATTCATTGTCTGATACAAAGATTATTGTATCGTTTTTTTTAGACCATTCTATGCCGGTGGGTGTGAAATATGTGTTAAAACCATTCCAGGTATCACCGTTATAAAATGCTATACCGGTATCATCACCAGTGTAGCCGATGGCAATCAAAGATTCATTTGAATCCAATCCGCCGAAAGAAGAAATATTTTCACTGATATCTTCTTCTTTATATCCATTGGGTGAAGGTACCGGGCTGGGTTTGGGTAAAGGAGGATAAGTTTCACCGGGTGGAGGGTAAGGAGTCGGTTGGGCCAGGGTAATGGGCATTGATATAAACAGAAGCAAAATGGCAGCAGTAAATGCTATTAAAATATGGAGAACATTTTTTCTCATTGTTCCTCCTGATATTATTCTGAAATACAAGGTGCAAATTCATTATATACCATTTTCTAAACTTTTGTGAAGTAAAAAAAGCGGCCCGTTTGTGCGAACCACATTTTGTTATTCAGGTGATTTGCCTGCCTTTTTCTTTTTACCCTTTTTAGATAGCTGATATGCCACAAGTATTAATGTACCTCCGGCAACGACTCCGGCAGTGGCTGCGATTCCGGGATGCTCATTTATCCAGGTCCCAAAACTGACATCAATATTGTCCTCACTATCTGTCCCGGGATTCGGAGTAGAAGATGGAGTAAGTGTTTGTGTTGAACCGGGTTCAGGTGACTTTGATGGTTCGGAATCTGGTGTCGCTGAACTTGAAGGAGTAGGAGTAGGTTCAGTCGAAGGTTCGGTTGAAGGAGTAGGAGTAGGTTCAGTCGTTCCGGTAGCAGTCGGAGTCGGACTTGGAGTACTGCTTGATGTAGGAATAGGAGTTGGTGTTGGTGTGCTGCTTGAAGCAGGGGTTGGACTTGGAGTGCTGTCTGGAGTAGACGTGGGGCTGGGTGCTGGAGTAGGTGTAGCAGGGGCCTCTGCCCTGTTGACAGCGATGATATACTGTTGATCAGTTACTTCATCCTGAGCTATGACACTGATTACGAAAAGATTGTAACCAACATCAATGTTAAGTGTACCGGTTCCCGTTACAATAGCATTGGAGTCCTGGGGTGTTGCGGATAACTCTATGCTTTCCTTATCATATGGGAAATTTATCCCTGTATAGGCGAATATATTGGGATTAAAACCATCGATTAATACAGAATCAATCGATATATCCGAAAGAAGGGGATTATCAGAAATCTCCCTTATAATTAAAATTGTATATTCTTTTGAAGTCCCGGTTTCAGGAATACAGACCAGAGGAAAGTAATTTTCACCGAATTCAAGGGGAAAGGTTCCGAGGCCTTCGATGGTTGAATAAGGACACCATGGGGAAGCGAGAATTTCAGCAGTTTCAATTTCAGGTTCTACAGTCCAATTGGCCTGTGTCCAGCCTTCCATCAGCTGAAGGCCTGCTCCGTTAATTTCGACGGATATAATTTCATTTATATCATCCTTTTCCTTGATGATCATTCTTGAAGCCATGTCTGAATAAAACAGCCTGTCATGGTGGTTTATACATAGTTCATCCCAAACCGGGAAGGAGTTACTTATATAGCCCACTCCATCCCCGCCGGGTACGAAAATGGAAAATGAGCCGCCTTCATATTTAACAATTGCTTTCTTGTTTTCACCTTCACTGTTTTTTGCATATGATATAAAGTACAGGTTTCCTTCTGAATCAGAATCAATGAAGGTTGGATTTTTAATATAATCTTCGTCCTCTATCTTATTCCACTGGCCGAGGAAATTTCTGTGCCAGATGCAGCTGTTATAGTAATCGGTGACATAATAGTCAAAACCTATGGCAGTTATATCTGTCAATGCACCGGTGATGTCAGGAAAAGACATGGTTTTCCATTCGCTGTTCTTATAATACTGTATTTGTGTGTTTAAGGCATCTACTACATAAAGGGTTCCCGAAGAATTAACATACATACCCCTGAAGCTTGCTTCGTCTTCATTGGAAGTGATTTGGGACCAGACAGGCAGCTCTGCAGTAGGATTCGAAGATACATAAATATTCAGTCCATCCGTTGCATATAGCAACGGGGTATAGTCAGGTTCCCATTCAAGCAGATAGGGTCGAAAGTCCACTTCCCTGGAAATCCATGACTTGCCATCGAAGAACCTGATTTCATAAGCCGCTGTATCATAAGCCCCAACAGCAAGTATATCATTCATTCCATAATCCATTCCTCTTGGATATGTGTCTGAAAAGTTGCCCGCACCGGTTTCCGTGCTTATTTCTCTGAAACGATCAGGTGAAGGAATCAGGTCTGGAGGAAAAGTTATTGAGGGCATTGTTATGACAGGAATTGTTATTATCGGGGTATTATCAGCCCTTGCTGTTATAGGAAATGTTATTACTGCATATGCCCCGGCTGAAATAACTAATACAATCAACAGAATCACAGCCGCAATTTCTTTGTATTTTTTCACCTAATCCCCTCCAAAACTACTCAATCTATATACGCCTAACAAAATTGTATAACTATATGCCACATTATATATTATTTATAAAACCATTACAATTTTGTGCCACAAACCCAACTGGCCTTGCATTACACCTCTTCAACCATTATAATGTGCATAATTAATAATCTTCAGGGCAGGGCGTAATTCCCGACCGGCGGTATAGTCCGCGAGCGAAAGCTGAACCGGTTTGATTCCGGTACCGACAGTATAGTCTGGATGAAAGAAGTGATTTTTTTATGCCCCTGATGAGGGGTTTTTTATACCCCGGAGAGGAAGGTCCAATTGGATAACAGAAAAAATAAGACAAAATGGTTGGTAAAAGTAGCAATGTTGTCAGCGGTAGCAGCAATATTGATGTATCTTGAGATTCCCCTGCCTTTTGTTCCCCCATTCCTAAGACTCGATTTCAGTGATATTCCTGCGTTGCTTGCAGGTTTTTCATTGGGACCCATGGCCGGTCTTGCAGTTGTTTTTATTAAAAACCTGGTACATGCAATGGCTTCATGGTCTTTTTTGGTAGGAGAACTTGCGAATTTTATATTCGGTGTAGCCTTTGTACTACCGGCAGCTTTTATTTACAAAAAGCATAAAAATAAAAAAAGTGCAATAATCGGAATGACCACCGGAAGTATTACAATGACAATTACTGCAGGTTTGCTGAATGCCTTTGTTTTGATTCCACTGTATGCAAGTGTCCTTAATTTTCCACTTGAGGCAATAATATCCATGAGCAAAGAAGTCAATCCACTGATAACAGACTTGAAGACACTTATTTTCATAGGCATAACACCTTTCAATATAGTGAAAGCTTTCCTTACCACATTGATTACAGCTTTGATTTATAAACCACTCTCCCCATATCTTCACAAGTGAAATCAGCATTTCAATGATTCAAATAGGCTTGTGATATAATATTCAAGAAGGAGAGAAATAGTGTTAGATTGCATAGCTGTTGTTGGACTCGGACTTATTGGAGGGTCGCTGGCCAAGGCGCTTAAAATCAAAGCCGGTGTAAAAAAAGTAATCGGGATAGATCCTGATGAATCTCAGATTGATGAAGCAATTAGAACCGGTGTAATAGATATGGGATATTCAAAACCCGGAATATTCCTGAACGAATGTACTATGGTTTTTCTATGTGCGCCTGTACCGGTTTGTGCTGGTCTTGCACTGGAAATTTCAGATTATACGAATCCTGACTGCATAATTACTGACACTGCCAGCACCAAAGGTGAGATTGATTGTAAAATATCTCAATCCAATAAAAAAATACGCTTTGTCGGTGGACACCCCATGGCCGGCTCAGAGAGAAGTGGCTTTGCATATTCCCGTGAGGATATGTTTGAAAATGCTTATTATATAATTCTAAAAAATGAATCAGATATCGAGGCAGTTGAAGCTGTCAGAAAAATTGCTGAATCCATTGGAGCTATCCCGATACTTACCGATAGCCTTTCCCATGACAAGGCTGTGGCCATAGTCAGTCATGTTCCACATGTTACTGCTGCTGCCCTGGTTAATCTTCTTGACACAGAAAACGACGGAGGTCTGGGCAAAAATATAGCAGCAGGCGGTTTCAGGGATATAACAAGGATTGCTTCCTCACAACCGGCCTTGTGGAGAGATGTTACATTGAGCAACAGATATGCCGTTGCAGAGGGTATAGACAGGCTTGTAGAAATTCTATTGACTGCAAAAACTGCAATTGTTGACCTGGATGCAGATCGGATTGAAGAATATTTTAAAAGAGCAAAAAATACAAGAGATATCATTTCCGGTGAAAGGGAAGGCCTTCTTCCGCGAAAATTCCAGATTGTTATCCAGGTTGCAGACAGACCAGGTGTTATAGCCCGAATCTCGGCGGTGCTTGGGGAAAGTAATCTGAATATTAAGAATATCAATGTTACTCACAGCCGTGAAGATGTTGGGGGGGTGCTGGTAGTTGAATTGTACTCTCTTGAAGACAGAAACAAAGCCATCGAAATTCTTGAGGCTGACGGATTCACTGCATCATTGATTGACTGATATCAAACGGAACAAAACCGCTTTACAATTCGTATAATAATCGCAAAGCTTTTGCATGTTAAAAAAGGAGAAGAGGAAGATGTACAGGAGAATTTTATTGGTATGTGTATCGATTGTACTTACTGCCGGTCTTCTGGCAGGATGTGCAGGTGATAGTGGGGAAGGCAAATCGCTGGTTCCGGTCGTAAAGGCCGACAGCATAGGGACAAACGTAGTCAATGCAAATTCAGAATTTGCTTTCAAAATATTCCAGGCGATGTATGGAAAAGATGACAATGGCAACCTTTTTGTTTCGCCTGCCAGCATTTCAACGGCACTTGCCATGTTAATGAACGGAGCAGATGGCAATACACTGAAGGAAATAACTGAGGCACTGGAGTTCAGTGGAATAGAGCAGGCGGAAATCAATTCCGGTTTTGCATATTTAGTTTCACTTTTAAACAAAAAAGATGAAGGTGTTGAATTAAGTCTTGCAAATTCCATCTGGATCAGGAAAAACTTCAGCGTTCTTGATTCATTTAAAAATGTAAATACAGATTATTTTGCAGCAGCAATAGAGGAACTTGATTTCAATGAGCCTGAGGCTGCCAAAACTATTAATGACTGGGTCAGGGATACAACTAATGGAAAGATCGACGGGATAATCGATGATTCAATCGATTCAGCAACAGTTATGTTTTTGATCAACAGCATATATTTCAAGGGAAATTGGAAAATACCCTTCGATCCGGAAAAAACATTCAAATCCGATTTCTTCGTTGATGGTGTATCTGCCGGGAAAGTTGACATGATGAACTACAAGAACGACACTCTCTATTATGAAGGCAAGGGATATAAAATTATAAGCCTGCCTTATGGAGAAGGTGGAGTTGTAATGGATTTGATACTCCCTGATGAGGAAAATAACATTGAAGAATTTGTAGCGAAATTCAATGCCAATGATTACAAGGAAGCTGTTGGGGCTCTTTCGGAGAAGACGGATGTAATGGTATCCATTCCAAAGTTCAAGGCAGAATACGAGACAAAATTGAACGATGTACTATATGGGCTTGGAATGAAGGATGTTTTCGATGCAAGCTGTGATCTCAGCAGAATCAACGGAACCGGTGATTTGTTTGTCAGTGAGGTCAGGCACAAGACATATATTGATGTAAATGAAGAAGGTACTGAAGCAGCAGCAGTTACTTCAGTTGAAATAAGATTGACGGCAGTAATGGATCCGACTGAATTCATAGCAGACAGACCATTCCTTTATACTATAAGAGACACTGAAACAGAGAGTGTGCTGTTCATGGGTGTATTCGATACCCCGTAAATAATAATTCGTTTAGTGCAAAAATGACAATCAGGCAAATACCCTTGGGTGTTTGCCTGAAACACTTGTCATTTAAATTCCTTTACAAGCTTTGCGCGGACATAACCACGTTCCATTGAAGTGCTTTCAATATAAAAGCCCCTGCTGTAATAGAATCGAATCAGATCGGTATAAGCTGATGCAGAATATAGATAGGCTTTTTTAATTCCCAAAGCCTTCATCTCAGCATCAACCAGATTCATAAGTGATTTTCCTATACCGATATTATGATAATCAAGCCTTACACCAAACCTGGATATATGGGCTTCATCACCTTCCTGTTCGAACCTGATTGTTCCAACAGGAACGCCATTGACATGGGCTATGAAAACTTCCATGTTTTCAATGGCCTGTACTATCTGTTCCCTGGTTTCTTCAAGGGCTTCCATGCTTCCTGTCAGTCCAGTGTCCTTCATATATTTGGTAAAGGCTTCATTCAGAATGGCCTTGATGTCACCTGCATCTTCAGGCAGAGCTTTTTTTACTGTAAATGAGTATACGGGCATTGTTTTCCTCCCTTTGGTTTTATTATTTTCTCTTAATGCCAATTTCGGTCATTGCCGATTTTATCATTCCCGGTACATGTTTCATATTTTCTTCCCACTGTAGTGTGAGTAGGAATCCAGGGAATAGATATTAGGCTCAATTCCATTGGCAAAGTAATCCAGCACTGACAATATGGCACCGGCTGTATCAAGATTTGTAATAGAGGGAACATTGTATTCAATGGCAGTTCTACGAAGTGCAAATCCGTCTGTTCCCGGCATCTTTCCTCTTGTCGGTGTATTTATCATAAGGGCAATGCTGCCATTCTTGATTTTGGAAATCATTTCTGCATCACTTAGAGTTTCACAGAACAGTCCGTTCTTATTTAGAAAATCAGCCGTTCCCACTGAGGCTATAAGTGAGTACCCAAAGCTATCCAAAGCAGATGCGATTGGCAGACAGTCATTCTTATCTCTATCAGTAATACTCATAATGACCTTGCCGGATGATGGAATCTTCAAACCTGATGCCAGCAATGCTTTGTAAAGAGCTTCCCTGTAGTCTTTCGAAACCCCCATCACTTCCCCTGTGGATTTCATTTCAGGTCCAAGGAAAGTATCGAGTGTTGTTATTTTTGAAAATGAGAAAACAGGGGCTTTTACAGCATAAAACTCTGATTCAACTGCCAGACCAGTACCATAACCCAATTCAGATAGTTTTTTTCCCATTATGACCTGGGTCGCAGCATTTACCATTGGAATTCCGGTTATCTTGCTTAAAACAGGTATTGTCCTGCTGGCCCGGGGATTGACTTCAATTACGTAAACCTGATTATTTTTATCTATAACAAACTGTATGTTGAACAAGCCTATTGTACCAAGTGAAATGGCAAGACGCATGGAATAATCAGTTATTGTTTTCTTAATCTCATCCGAGAGTGTTATGGCTGGATATACGGCAATGCTGTCACCGGAATGAACCCCGGCTCTTTCAATATGCTCCATGATACCCGGTATAAGTACATCCTTTCCGTCGCATATACCATCAACTTCTATTTCCTTTCCCATTATGTATTTGTCAATGAGAATCGGGTGAATGGGGGATATGTCAGTGGCCATTGCCATATATTCTTCAAGGGTCTTGTCATCATAGACTATTTCCATAGCCCTGCCGCCAAGAACATAACTTGGACGTACCAGCACGGGAAAACCTATTTCAGAAGCTATTATCCTGGCTTCATCAAATGAAAATGCCGTCTTTCCCCTTGGTATCGGAATTTCCAATTCGTCAAGCAATCCCAGGAATTTATTTCGGTTTTCTGCAAGATCTATGCTTTCCATCGGGGTTCCAAGGATTTTTACACCGGCTTTGTGCAAAGGGTGGGCAAGGTTTATGGAGGTCTGTCCGCCGAACTGCAGGATAACACCGAGAGGCCTTTCCTTTTCTATGATGTCAAGTACGCCTTCTTCAGTCAAAGGATCAAAATATAGTTTGTCAGAGATATCAAAGTCTGTACTTACTGTTTCCGGGTTGTTGTTTATTATTACAGACTCTATGCCCATTTCCCTAAGAGCTTCCACTGAATGAACGCTGCAATAATCAAACTCGATGCCCTGACCGATTCTTATCGGTCCCGAGCCAATAACCAGAACCTTGTCATTGTCGGAGTACTCAATGTCATCATATTGTTCATATGTAGAATAATAATACGGGGTAACGGCCTCAAATTCCCCCGCACAGGTATCAACCAGTTTATAAACCGGCTTGATTGGATATTTTTCCCTGAGCTCAAGAATCCTGGCCAAAGGTACATCAACCAGATTTGCAATATATGAATCCCCGAAGCCAACTTTCTTGGCCTTGAGATAAAGTTCATAATCAAGCCACGCAATACCTGCAATTTGAATTTCCTCTGCAACATCAACGATTTTTTTCAGTTTCGCCAGGAAGAACATATCTATTTTTGTAATTTCATGGATTTTTTCAGTTGAAATCCCTTTTTGAAGCAACTTGAAGATGGCAAACAGGGTTTCATCCTTGGGATGCATTATGTAATCCATAAGCTGTTCGATAGGTGTGTTCTCAAACAATTGAAGACCAAGCTGATAATTCAGCTTAATATCGAGTGAGTCTATGGCCTTTAGCAGTGCCTCTTCGAAATTTCGGCCGATGGCCATTACTTCACCGGTGGCCTTCATCTGTGTACCAACACTTCTGTCAGCCGTCTTGAATTTATCAAAGGGCCAGCGTGGGACCTTGACAACCACATAGTCCAGGCTGGGTTCGAAGCAAGCGTAGGTATTGCCGGTAATGGGATTTTTTATTTCATCAAGGTCAAGACCAATGGCAATCTTGGCAGCAGATCTTGCAATAGGATAGCCGGTTGCTTTCGATGCAAGTGCAGAGGAACGGCTGACTCTGGGATTTACTTCTATAACAATGTATTCAAAACTATGAGGGTCAAGTGCGAATTGAATATTGCAACCTCCCTTGATATCTAGAGCTCTGATGATTTTCAAGGATGAACTGCGAAGCAACTGATAATCTTTGTCAGACAAAGTCTGGCTTGGTGCAACTACAATGCTGTCTCCTGTATGGATGCCCACCGGGTCAAAATTTTCCATGTTGCAGACAGTGATACAATTGTCATTTCCATCCCTCATTACTTCATATTCAATTTCCTTCCAGCCAGCTACACTTTTTTCAATCAGAACCTGGCTGATTACGGATAACTTCAGACCCTTTGAGCATATATCTTCAAGTTCATTTCGATTGGCAGCTATACCGCCGCCTGAACCACCCATTGTGAAAGCAGGTCTTACAATAACGGGATAACCTATTTCTTCTGCAAAAGCCCCTGCAGCTCCTATGGTGTTGACTATTGCAGACGGTGCAACTTTTTCACCGATAGATATCATTGTATCCCTGAATAATTCCCTGTCTTCTGCTTTTTTGATGGATTCAAGTGAAGTTCCTAAAAGTTCCACTCCCATTTCATCAAGTATACCGTCCTCTGCAAGAGACAAAGCCATGTTCAGGCCGGTTTGCCCACCCAGGGATGCAAGCAATCCATCGGGTTTTTCATCTATTATAATTTTTCTTACATACTCAAGTGAGAGAGGTTCAATATAAACTTTATCTGCTGTCTCCATATCGGTCATTATTGTAGCCGGATTGCTGTTTACCAAAACTACTTCAACCCCTTCCTCACGAAGGGCACGGCAGGCCTGGCTTCCGGAATAATCAAATTCGGCTGCCTGTCCGATTATTATGGGTCCCGACCCAATGACCAGGACTTTGCTTATGTCTGCTCTCTTAGGCATTATTGTATTTCCTCATTATTCCAATGAAATCATCAAATATATATGTTGAATCTTCAGGACCCGGAGATGCTTCGGGGTGGTACTGTATGCTTGATACAGGAAGCTCGGTGTGTCTTATCCCTTCAGATGTTCCGTCATTGACATTCATATGGGTTGCTTCAATTCCCTTTGGTATATTATCAAGAGATACTGCATAGTTATGGTTCTGGCTTGTAATATGGCATTTTCCTGAAATCAGATCTTTTACCGGATGATTTCCTCCGTGATGTCCGAACTTAAGCTTGTAAATATCCATGCCAAGGGAGAGGGCAAGCAACTGGTGACCAAGGCAAATTCCCAGTAGGGGAGTACCCGAGAACGCAAGCTTTTTGATTTCAGGTATTACCAGTGGAAGTTCCCTGGGGTCTCCGGGACCGTTTGAAAGGAGAATACCATCGGGTTTTTGATTGATTATTTCATCCGCCCTGGAGTTCCAGGGCATAACGGTAATTGCACAGCCCCTTTTTTGGAGGGAGCGGATAATATTGGTCTTGCTGCCGAAGTCCATAAGACAGACATGGGGACCTGCTCCCTTTATGTGATATTTTGTTCCCATGGAAACTTCTTCAACCAGGTTTCTCGGCCTGCTTTCCATTTCCGCTATCTTTTCAAGCAATCCGGCTATGTTTCCTGATATAGTTGAAATAACACCGAACATACTGCCATGGCTTCTTATATGCCTTGTGAGAGCTCTTGTATCTATTCCCTTGATGCCTGTTATACCGTTTTCAATAAAGTATGACAAAGGGGATGTTTCAGCCCGGAAGTTGCTGTGGGTTTCGCAAAGTTCCTTTACAATGAAACCTTCTACATGAGTCTTATAAGACTCGGTATCAAGGGAGTTCATTCCATAATTTCCAATCAAGGGGTAGGTCATGCACACCATTTGACCGTTATAGGAAGGATCCGTGGTTATTTCCTGATAACCGGTCATGGAAGTATTGAAGACAATCTCACCATATGCTTCACCACCCGCCCCAAAGGATTCTCCCGCGAAATATGTTCCATCCCTGAGGACAAGTACTGCCTTCATCCGCTGTGACCTCCGGTAATTTCATGGAGGACTTCACCAAGGTTGCTGCATAGAGTGTCTATGTGCTCTTTGCTGACAATCAGAGGCGGCAGCAAACGTATTATCTTTGTCTTGACGCTTCCTATCAGTATATTTCTATCAAACAATTTGTCCTTGACTTCAACTGCAATATCAGAATTGAACTCTATACCAATCATCAGACCACTGCCGCGGACTTCAGAAACAATACCAAATTTCATTTTAAGGGCATTGAGTTTTCCGATTAGATAAAGTCCCATCCTTTCACAGTTTTCTACAAGGTACTCCTCTTTGATTGCCCTGAAAACGGCCAATCCTGCTTCACAGGCCAGTGGATTGCCACCGAAGGTAGAACCATGGTCTCCGGGTGAAAAAGCTGATGCAACGTAATCCTTTGCACATAAAGCCCCGATTGGGAAACCGCCGCCCAATGCTTTTGCAAGTGTAAATATATCCGGTTCAACACCGAAATGCTCATACGCAAACAGCTTGCCGGTACGACCCATACCACATTGTACTTCATCAAATATCAGTACAATATCTTTCTCATAACAAAGATTTCTGACGGATTTTATATAGTCAAGGGAAACAGGATTAACTCCACTTTCCCCTTGTATTGGTTCAAGCATGATTGCACAGGTGTTTTCATTTACGGCTGCTTCAAGGGCAGCCATATTGTCCATGGGAACAGACTTGAATTTCGGGGTCAGCGGATTATATGGCTTTTGGTACTTGTCCTGTCCTGTGGCCGCTATTGTAGCAAGAGTTCTTCCATGGAAGGAGTTTTCCAATGTGACGATTTCAAATTTGTCCTCATTGCCTTTTTTACGATGGTACATTCTTGCCAGCTTGATGGCACCTTCGTTGGCTTCTGCCCCGCTGTTTGAAAAGAAAACTTTATCTGCACAGGAGGCTTTGCATATAACCTCGGCAAGTTTTGCCTGTGATTCAATATAATAAAGACTGGAGCAATGTATGAGTTTCCTTGCCTGTTCACTAATTGCGTCAACCAGAAGCGGATGGCTGTGCCCTAGTGCAGAAACGGCTATTCCACCCATGAAATCAAGGAACTGACGGTTGTCCGTAGAATAAAGATACATTCCTCTTCCGTAATTGAAAGCAACCGGTGTTCTGTTTCCAAAGGTATTCATGAAATACATTTTGTCCTTCTGGATAATTTCATTTAAGTTCATAATTAAATCTCCTGTTCCTTTTCTAAACTGAAGGCAACCTTGATGCCTCTTCCTTTTCCGTGTGCAATATATTTACCATACAGGCCATTCCTGTTTCCCAGGATATCCCGGGTCTCCTCTATGGTTCCATCTGTTTCTACCACATACCGGAATCCCATAGAAGAAACAACCAACTTCCTCGAATCATAGGTAATTGATGATTCATCAATTCCATTTGTAAGAAATGCAGGAATCAGATAGAGTATATCTCTTTCCCTGGAATCATTCAAAACACTTTCTACCACAACACCACCAGATGACAGAGTATAAATTTCACTGACATCTGCAGAACCGGAATAATTGATACGAAATGATATAAAATCCTGTGCTTCTTCAAGCACCTCAATCTCTGATATCAAATTATGTCTGAATGAATCAACAAACGAAGTGAATGCTTCTTCAGTAGGGTATTCATTTCTAACATATGCAAAGCTGTGGTTCTCTTTTTTACTGCAGCTTCCCAGAAAAACATATCTGCCATCTTCAACCCATCCTGGGCAAAGAGCCATGGCTTCATCGGCGGCACCCGGAGTAGGGTAACGCAAAGAGTGCAGCTCCCCTGAAGATGCCGAAAGTGCCAGCTCTGATGGGCAACCGGTTTTGTGGATTCTTCCAAGCCCTGTAGCATCATAGAAGAAATCAGCGGCGGTATCAATTTCAATTGAATAAGAACCGCAGTTTGCAAAAAGCTTATGGAAGTGTCCGGAGGTTTCAAATACATATCCGCCTGTCTCTGCAGGGCATGGGAATTCCTCGATGGAGTCATCAGAAAAATGGAATCCTATGAAAAGGAAAACACCCAAGGTCATCATGTACTTGTCATAATAGCCATAGCCTTCGGATCCAAACTTACTTGTAATGGGATACATATTTTTAATATGCCTTGCTACACCCGGTGCATCAAGCCATTTTCTTATGCTTTGTATGGCAAGATGTGCAGCTCTTTTATACATTCCTGCAAGGCGGGCATTACCCAGGGTCTTCCATCTTACTGCCTCATATTCAAAGTTTGAAGTCAGTAATGATTCATTGAAAAGGAATTGATTGCTTCTGCCTCCATAGGGGAATTCGAAGGCTGAGGACTGTGAGAAAAGTGATGCCAGAGCACCCTTTTTCAAATACTCATCAAGTTGTTCAAAGTATTTCCCGCGATAGCCATATCCGGGAATCAACTGGGCTTGAACCCTTGTTGTCAAATCATAAAGCATAGGGTTATGAGGGTCCATATACATGCCGTTATCATCAAAGTACTTGAATTGGTGCTCCCAGTATTTATCGAAGAAAGCAGATGAATCAGCGTAACCTTCTGTTTCAAGCAGCCACAGACCCGCCATGGCATATATATTCCAGTTTCGTATATTATCCCACTCATGGAATGGGTGCTGGTTTGTAAAATTCTTGAATGGATCAATACGCCCCAGCAGTGAAAGCCAGTATTCCTGTTTTTCTTTGCTGACATACGGTTTCATTGCCTTGAATCCAAGCATGGTTTCCTTCAAAGCAAAATCAAGCGTATTCGGTGGAAGCTGCCTGTAAAAATCATTGCAGAGAGCATCCATCATGGAATACCACAGATCCGTGTATTCAGGAATTCTGCCGTTGGAGAGTAGTGCAGCAATCCCGCATGCAATCCTGGAATAGGCATGGATGTCATCTACCATCCCCCCCGGTTCCGGAAGCCTTTTTATTAGGGTTTCCATATTATATGCCTTGACACATATTTCGATGACATCAAGATAATGATCGGTGGTTATACCGGTTGGTATGAAGTTATTGGGTTTTCCCACAGAATCCATGTATTTGAAATAGTCCACACATTACTCCCTTGTCATCATTCCGGCTTTTTCTTCAGGAATCTCATAATGAAGCTCCCTGCCACTCAGGAAATTGGTTATATCAGATATCATTGCCTCTGCATATTCGGTTACTACGCTTGAACCTGCAAGATGAGGCATGCAGATGACGTTGGGAAGGTATCTGAGTTTGCTGTCAGGAGGAAGAGGTTCAATCTGATAAACATCCAGAGCGGCAGATATCCTGCCTGTTTCAAGAACATAAGTCAGATACTCCTCGTCAACAATACTTCCCCTTGCAGTATTTATGAACAATGCATCGTCCTTCATCATGTCTATCCTTGCCCGGTTGATTAAAAAATCAGTCCCCGGATTTTTGGAAGCATGCAGTGAAATTATATCAGCAGCCTGTATTGCACCATCCAGGTTATTTGTAAACTCAATGCAGGGGTATTCTGATTTTGTAGTTTCTTTGATATAGGGGTCATATACGATTATCTTTGTTTCAAATGGAACAAGAAGGTCATATACGAATCTACCTATGTCGCCGAATCCGACCAAGAGGATTCTTTTGCCGAAAAGTGACTTCATATCACCATACTCTGAGGGTCCCTTTTTCCATTCGCCGCTTCCGGTTAGCCTGGTATATTTGAATAGTTTCTGGCTCAGTGCAAGCATATATGCCAAGGTTCCTTCAGCGACTGCCTTTGCCATGACCTTGTTTGCCCCGATAACTGTAATTCCTTTTTTATAAACAGCAGGATCCACTATGTTATATACACTGCCTGCACAATGAGCCACAAGTTTCAATTTGTCGGCATTTTCAAGTACCTTTTCGGTTATTTTGGGAGATCCCCAGTGGGTTATACAAATATCCATGCCCTTGATATTTTCAGCAAGTTCCTCTTCAGTCCATGCTCTGTCAAGATGGTTCTGATGAACCGTACCCAACATTGAAAGAGCTTTCATTATATATTCAGGAAAATATTTGTTTTTGAGCAATCCATTATTCACTGACAGCAATATATCCATTGTCAATCCTCCCAGACGGTTTCTTTGTCGTAATATTTTTCTTTGTTCAATGCTATCATAGTGCCGATTCCTTTACCTGTAAAAATTTCAAGCAATATGCAGTGGGGAATTCGTCCGTCAATTATATGGGTTCTGCCCACACCGTTCTCGATTGCATTTACACATCCCAGAACCTTTGGTATCATTCCGCCCTCTATTACTCCGCTGTCAATAAGGGAGTGAACTTCATCTATAGATAAAGCATGCAGTATATCACCATCGTTTCTGTTGGTCTTGACACCTTCTACATCGGTAAGCAGTATGAGTTTTTCTGCCTTCAGGGCAATTGCAACTTCTCCGGCAACGGTATCAGCATTGATGTTATAGGATTTTCCGTCCTCACCAATGCCTATGGGTGAAATAACAGGTATATATTCGCCTTCAGTCAGTTTTCTGAGGGAAGTTGCATCAATGCCGGTTATTTCACCTACATATCCTATGTCAGTCTTTACTCCGTCAATAATCGGATAATGCTGCCTGCATTTTATAATACCGGCATCTATACCTGATATTCCGATTGCCTTCCCACCCTTGCTGCCTATCCGGGAAACGATATCTTTGTTGGTTTTCCCTATCAGTACCATCTGGACGATTTCCATTGTTTTTTCGTCGGTTTTCCTCAATCCATTGACAAACTGGGTTTCTATTCCGGAAGACTTCAGAGCAGCAGATATGGCAGGACCACCGCCATGGATTACTATTGGGTTCATGCCAATATATTTCAACAATGTTATATCTTCCATTACGGAATCCTTGAGTGCGTCATTGATCATAGCATTGCCGCCATATTTTACAACAACCGTCTTACCATAAAGCTTCTGAATGTATGGCAGTGCTTCTATAAGTATTTCAGCTTTTTTAATTATTTTTTCCATTTTGCTCTCCTATATATACAGTCCGGCACCGGCAATACCTGACTTTTCATCGAATCCATACATTATATTAAGATTCTGTACTGCCTGGGATGAGGCACCTTTGCCAAGATTATCAATGGCAGAGATAATGATTATTCTTCCAAGTCTTTCATCATATAAGGGGGTTATATCAGCAAAGTTTGTGCCTGCAACTGCTTTTACAGATGGTATGTCGCCTTTTTCCCTGATACGAATGAAATATTCACCTTTATAGTATTCTTTATATATAGAGATTAATTCTTCAGTTGAAGATTGTGTATTCGTATCAACATAAATCGTTGCCAGCATACCTCTTTTAAAGGGAGCAAGGTGAGGTGTAAATCCAACAACCACAGGGTTTCCCATGAGGGCAGAAAGCTGTTCCTCAATTTCTGTAGTGTGCCTGTGCCCGATTATTTTATATGGTGCAAAGTTTCCATCAGTCTCACAGTACTGGTAGTTGAGGTCGGCTTTTCTTCCTGCGCCGGAAACACCGGATACTGCATTTATATTTATTGAACCCGTGGAAATCAATCCGCTGGTAATCAAGGGAGCAAGTCCCAGTATGGAACAGGTCGGATAGCAGCCTGGATTGGCAATCAAAGCAGCCTCCTTTATTTTAATCCTTGCTATTTCCGGAAGTCCATATACAGCAGTTTTCAATAGTTCCGGGAATTCGTGTCCAACACCATATGTTCTTTCGTATGTCTCTGCTGATGAATATCTGAAATCTGCACTTAGGTCTACAACCTTTTTGCCTGCCCCGATTAATGAGGCAACAATCTTCTGACTGGCAGCATGGGGAAGGGCGGAAATAAAGCAGTCAGCCTTTGCGGCTATTGCTTCTATATCTGAAGAATCACAAACAAGATCACAGACACCTTTCATATTGGTATATATGTCTGAAAAAACACTTCCTTCAAAGGATTTTGAAGCAACTGCCGTTACTTTGAAATATGGGTGCATTGCCAATATTCTGACCGCTTCAGCTCCGGCATATCCTGTAGCGCCTAGTATTCCGACTCTTACCATAACTGCCTCCTCATGTATTATATCAAACCCGGGGATTTGAAACCTAAATGTTTATTCATAATTATACATAAAACTGTATAAAAATGCAATTATGTTAAGCAATAATTTTTATTATCTGAAAGCAGTTTTACCATTTATGCAAATCATACAAATAGTATATAGGTTTTTTGTAATAATCATCACTTATAACAAAGAGGTAAAGGTGTTAGAATTGAGTAGAAGTTTTATAGAAAAACGGGAGGAATTATAATGGCAAAAGTTGTTTTGAGAAATGTATATAAGAAGTACGAACCTTCTCGCGGCGGCATCACAGCTGTTTCAGATTTTAATCTATCAATTGAAGATAGGGAATTTTTGGTTCTCCTTGGCCCATCAGGCTGCGGAAAAACCACCACATTGAGAATGGTAGCCGGACTTGAGGACATTTCAGCCGGTGAGATTTATATCGGAGACAAATTAGTCAATGATGTACAGCCAAAAGACAGAGACATCGCTATGGTTTTCCAGAACTACGCATTGTATCCGCATATGTCCGTATTCGATAACATGGCCTTTGGTTTGAAGCTCAGAAGAACACCTAAGGATGAAATAAAGAGAAGGGTTCATGAAGCTGCCAGAATTCTTGAAATTGAACATCTCCTCGACAGGAAACCAAAAGCTTTGTCCGGTGGACAGCAGCAGAGGGTTGCCCTTGGTCGTGCTATAGTCCGTGAGCCAAAGGTATTCCTTATGGACGAACCTCTTTCCAACCTTGATGCAAAGCTCAGGGGCCAGATGAGGGTTGAGCTTACAAAGCTTCACCAGAGACTTGCTACAACATTTATATTTGTTACACATGACCAGGTTGAAGCAATGACAATGGGAACACGAATCGTTTGTATGAAACTTGGTTTCATTCAGCAGGTTGACAGTCCTCAGGCTATGTATGAGAATCCGGCCAATATGTATGTTGCAGGTTTCATCGGAACTCCGCAGATGAATTTCATCGATGGAGTTGTCATTGAAGATGGCAAGGATGCATATCTTAAGATTGGCAACTCGAAGATTAAAATGCCTGAAAACAGAGCCAAGAAGATCATCGGTCAGGGATATGACGGCAAGGAAGTAGTAGTAGGGCTCAGACCTGAACATCTCCATGACGAGCAGATGTATATTGATTCAATGCCTGGTGCAGTGGTAGATGCAAATGTTGAGGTTACTGAGTTACTCGGACCCGAAGCTCTTGTTTACTGTACGATAGAAGGAACGAATATGATTGCAAGGGTTAATCCCAGAACAAAGGCAAGACCCGGCGATGTGATCAAGATAGCACTTGATACAGCAAGATTACATGTCTTTGACAAAGATACTGAAAATGCAATGTTTGTTGACTAATACTAATATAAATAACCGCCGGATAATTCCGGCGGTTTTTTTTTGCACTATAATATTTAACAGGCAAATACCCTCATGGTGTTTGCCTGATAGACTGGATTTGATGCTGGTAGTAATAATGTTTCAAAAAAATGTATGCTGTGGTATCATGTATCTGATAATTTTATGGAGGTGTGCTTTGTTTGGCACATTAAAGAAAAGGCTTCTCCTTTCAATTGATGACTATTTCGGAATCGCGGATGGTAACGGCAGAATAATCATTTGTTCTGATGAAACACAGGAAGGGGATTACTTGAAAAATATAGGTAAACTTGACATTTCCCCGAACGAAGTAACCACCGGGAAAGATTTGTTCTACCAATCAGTAGCTATACCGGGTAAGCTTGATTATATTGTTTATATCAGTAATAAAAGTGAGGGAAATTATAAACTCCTCGGGCTTATCGCCTTATTTGTTGAATCATTTTTCAATAATCTTGTTGCAGGCGGTGATTCGGATGATTTCTGCCGAAAAGTCCTATACGGTGAAATTGACAATGAAGAACTCAGAAGAGGAATTGAACTATATAAAATCAGAGACAAGGCACAAAGAGCCGTCCTGGTGTTACATTATAATGAAGCAGAGTATTCAGTATCTGAAATGATTTCAAACATTTTCCCTGAAGATGACAATATGATCATTGAACTGGGCCGTGATAAAATTGCATATATCATCACTCTCAAGGATGACCAGGGAATCGCATATCTTAATAAAAGCTGCAGGTCCATAGTCGATACCTTGGAAGAGGAATTGATGGTATCAGTCCATGGTGGCATAGGAAATATTGTGGAAAATTTCGGCAGCATATCATTGTCATGTTCAAATGCAGAACTGGCATTGTCCGTCGGAGACATCTTCGAGTATGAAAATAATGTTTCAGACTATAACACCCTTGGAATAGGTAAATTGATTTACACATCTGACAAAAAAGTCCTAGAAGATTTTCTTGTTGAAAGTGTCAGCAGAAAGACATTTGAACTACTTGATGACGAAATAATAAAGACTGTTCAGAGCTTTTTCAAGAATAATCTAAACATAAGTGAAACGGCAAGGCAGATGTATCTGCATAGAAATACCCTTGTTTACAGAATAGAAAAGGTATTGAAAATCACAGGTCTTGATCTTAGAAATTTTGATGATGCCGTATCTTTCAAGGCTGCATATATGGTAAAATGCTATATAGATAAACTGAATCAGGAACGGTAACGGTGAACACAAATGATAAATTTCAGTAATGTGACTATGGTGTACAGAAGTGGCTGTGAAGCCCTTAAGAATATAGATCTTTCAATTGCACGCGGAGAGTTTGCCTTTGTCATAGGGCCCAGCGGATCAGGCAAGTCAACTATGATTAAACTGATAATGAAGGAAGAAGAGCCAACGGGCGGTGAACTGTTTGTAAACGGGCAGGATATAAGGGACATCCATAGGTATGAAACACCTTATTTCAGGAGAAAAATCGGGGTAGTTTTTCAGGACTTCAAACTTTTAAAGAATAAGACAGCATATCAGAATGTAGCTTTTGCTCTTAGAATGACAAATACAAAACCCAGGCAGATCAGGAAGATGGTACCACAGCTTCTTTCTGTTGTAGGTCTTCTTGATAAATCGAATGAATATCCTGCGGAAATGTCAGGAGGGGAGCAGCAAAGGGTGGCCCTTGCCCGGGCAATCGCCCATAATCCGGATCTTCTGATAGCAGATGAACCGACAGGAAACCTTGATCCTGATACCAGTTTGGAAATCATGAATCTCATATATAAAATAAATCAAATGGGGACAACTGTTCTAGTCGCTACACATGATAAAACAATAGTTGATGCTTTCAGGCAACGGGTTATAGTGCTGCATGACGGCAGGGTTGTAAGGGATGTTCCGGAAGGACGCTACGGAGTATAAAATGCATATAATCGGAGAAGTTATAACAAATTTATTCAAGAACAGGGTGCTGACACTGACCAGTATTTTTTCCATTATACTGATGTTGATTCTGGTGGGGGTTTTTGGTGTATTTCTTCTTACCCTGTCATATAATTCTGAATATATGGATGATATGCTGGAAATACGTATTTTCATAAATCCTGAAGCAGATGATTACAGAATTTCAGCGGTGGAAGATTCTCTGATTAAGGACGGACGAATAGAATATATTGCTTACATATCAAAGGAACAGGCCTTTGAGGATGTAAAGAAGATTTACGATAAGGAAATTCTTGAGGGACTGGGACCTGATTTTCTTCCTGCGTCATATACTGTCAGGCTGAAGGAAGATGTTGATGCAGATAATTTCGTGTCATTTGCAGAGAACCTCAGAGATGTCTATAGAGTTGACTTTCACCAAAGATCCTTTGATTTTGCAGCCAACCTATCAAATTGGGTAAATATTGTTGCGGGGTCACTGTCGGTGCTTCTTGGGATTCTTTCGCTTTTCCTTGTTTCAAACACAATCAGACTGACAATGGCCGGAAGATCTGATGAGGTCATTATAATGAAATTCATAGGGGCAACAGAGGCCAGGATTAAAAAACCCTTTATACTTGAGGGTGTAACAATTGGCTTCATCGGAGCACTCATAGCTTCATTGATAATGAGTTTTGCATACAGTAAATTCTTTGACTGGTTTGGTGCGGAAGGGTCAACGGAAGTGTTCCTCGCCGGGCTGCGACTGGTTCCGGTCAGGGAATCTGTTTTACTTATATATCTGGCATTTTTTGGGATAAGTATTGTACTGGGCATGCTGGCCAGTCAGATGGCCATCAGACGACACCTTAAGGTGTAGGAGTTAACAAATGAAAAAAATATTATTGTTATTATTGGTGTTCACAATCGTTTTCTCAGCCTCAGCTGCGGCAGAAAACATATATGACCTGCAGCAGGACAAAGACTGGATTGACCGCCAGCTTGAAGAAATAATTGTCGAACGACAGGAACAGCAGCAAACCAAGAAATACTATGATTTTGTCCAGGAGAAAATGGATAATGCCATGTTTGAGCAGGAAACCAAGCTTCTGGAGCTTGAAGGTACAATTGAGGAATTAAAACGTGTAATAGAAGAGTTTACGCAGACAATCGCTGAAACAGAGATGGAGTACAATGAAAAACTGACTCTTCTTAAACAACGGATCATAGACGGATACATTGATTCCAGTACAAATATGCTGACACTTCTTGCTGATTCGGAAAGCATGGCAGAATTTTATGAAAAACTGGAAATACGAAAATATATTACAAGATATGATCAGCAGCTGATTGAGGATCTGGAATACCTGAGCATCGATTTATATGATAAAAGACAGAAAACAGATGATCTTAAAATAAACTATGAAGTGGCTGTTCAGATGGCTAAAAATGCCATAGACAATATGGAAACTATAAGGCAGACAGCTGAAAGAACATCACAGATGAGCGCAGAAACAATTGCTTATCTTTCCCAGCGTGAAGATGACCTTATGGAGGAATCCGACAAGCTGCTTGAAGAAATAAGGGAATTGCAGCAGAAGATGCAGTATGTCGGAGGTGAATTCATCTGGCCTGTTCCGGCAAACAGAAGTGCTCTTTCCGGTGGTGATTTCTTCGGAATGAGATTTCATCCCATATTCCATGAATGGAGAATGCATACCGGAATAGATATCGGAGCACCTACCGGTGCAAATATTCTGGCATCAAATGCCGGAACAGTACTGATAACTGCATATACGACGGGATATGGAAATAAAATTGTCGTTGACCATGGTGGCGGTTATGTTACCCTATATGCCCACTGTTCAAAGATTCTTGTCAAGGAAGGACAGCACGTTGAACAAGGGGAGGTAATCGGTCTTATTGGAAGTACTGGCTGGGCTACCGGTCCGCATCTGCATTTTGAAATAATGTTTGAAGGTGAAAGAATCAACCCATTGGACAAAGTTAACCAAAACAACTAAGTCTGATTCAACCGGCATACCTTATGGGTAATATATAAAAAAAAACAGGAGACTGGATTTGAAGACAAAATATGTAATTTTAGCAATCCTGGCCGCAATTATACTGACGGCCTCTGTTTCTATAGTGGGAACACTCACTTTAACAACAATCCTAAATAATCGGGATGATGTATATTACATCACATTTGACAAGGATGAAGTGGATAGAGACAGCATAGAGAAATTTGAGGAAGTGCGTGACCTCCTTCATGAAAAATATATTGAAGAAATTGATGAGGATGTACTTATAGAAGGTATGACCGCAGGTATGGCGGCTGCTCTTGGTGATCCATATACTGTCTATGTTGACAAAGACACCATGGATGCAATGAACATTGATTCCGATGGTCAGTATTCCGGTATCGGTGTCACAATTTCAACAGCCACAACAGGCGTTGGTATACTGGTTCTTGACGTCAATGAACTGGGGCCTGCATTCGAGGCAGGTATGCTGGCAGGAGACAGAATCATTCGTGTAAATGATATAGATGTAATGTTTGAAGAAGATTTGAGCTATGTGGCATCTGTAGTAAGGGGTCAGGTCGGAACTGATGTAGAAATAGAAGTCATCAGGGAAGACACTCCCAGGAATCCGGTTTTCACCATTACAAGAAGGATTGTAAACAGCATTGATGTTACAGGTGAAGTACTTGAAGGAGATACAGGATATATCAAGATAAAATCATTCACACAGGATTCACCAGATGAATTCATTGCGGTGTTCAATGAGCTTGTTGAGACGGGCATGGACAGTTTGATCATCGACCTGAGAGACAATCCTGGTGGGAGCCTGTATTCGGTTATTTATATAGCAGATCTTCTCATGGATGATGGGATAATTACCTATACGGTAGACAGAGAAAATGTCCGGGAAGATTACGAAGCAGGAGGCGGTGGGGTTGACCTTCCAATTGCGGTTCTGGTCAATGAATACAGCGCTAGTGCAAGTGAGATGCTTTCAGGTGCTCTGAGGGACAATGGCATGGCTACCATAGTTGGTACAACAACCTTTGGAAAAGGGCTGGTTCAGGGTGTGTATGACCTTGATGACGGCTCAGGACTGAGGGTTACAATCGCCAAGTACTACACCCCTTCCGGAGTTTCAATTCAAGATGTGGGAGTTGTTCCTGATGTTGAACTAGAACCTCTTGAAGAATACTTGAATAAACCGGTAAGCTCCATACCTTTCGAGGATGACATACAGCTTCAAAAAGCCCTGGAAATTTTGGGAGCAAGATAAAATGTACAGGGATACAGCAGAGATTTATGACAAGCTGACTTCAGGTATAGATTATGCGGCATATGCCGGATATTTCATTGAACTTATAAACAGATACAAGGGAATCAATACACATTCATTGCTTGAGACAGGCTGTGGCTCTGGAAATCTTACAAGATTGCTGGCATTGGCTGGTTATGATATGACAGGAGTCGACTCATCGGCAGAGATGTTATCTGAAGCATATACAAAGGATAGTCCCGGTATTTTATGGGTTAACCAGGATGTACTGGAGCTTGATTTGTTCGGAACCTACGATGCAGCAGTCAGTTTCCTTGATTTCCCTAACCATATAACAGACCCGGCTGATCTAGGCAGATACTTTGCATTGATTGAGAATTACCTGAATCCAGGTGGCCTTTATATATTTGACATTAATTCTGAGTACAAGTTCAGAAACATTCTGGCAGAAAACGTGTTCTATTATGACGATGATGATTACTCATGTATCTGGCAGAACTCATATAATGAAAAAAACCGGATATGTTCCATGGAAATTACATTGTTCAAACAAGAAGGAAAGCTGTTTAGAAGAAGTGACACTTGCAATTATGAACGTGCTTATTCAAATGAAGAACTTATAAAAATAATTGAGTCTTCGGGGTTGTCAGTCATTGAAGTTTTTGGTGACTTGAAGTTTGAAAAACCGGTTGAAACTGAAGAGAGAATATTTTTCATATG
Source organism: Clostridia bacterium (assembly GCA_016929655.1). Taxonomy (GTDB): domain Bacteria; phylum Bacillota; class Clostridia; order DUPQ01; family DUPQ01; genus JAFGQE01. The sequence continues at coordinate 1,256 of JAFGIJ010000200.1, read as the reverse complement.
CAGGAAGGAATACAATGAGTGACAAAGTAGTAAGGGCATCTGCTTATAATGATATGGTAAGGGCATTTGCAGTTGATATAAGAACTGCTCTCGATGATGCAATTGGTTTTCATAAATTAAATCCGTTGTCAGCAATCGCTCTGGGAAGGGCGCTTGCAGGAGCGGCGATGATAAGTGAAATGGGTAAATCCGATGAAACGGTCACAACTATAAAAATCAAGGGGAAAGGTCCGATGGGGGGGCTTGTAGCAGTGGCATCGAAAGGCGGAACTTTGAAAGGATATGTAGTCAACAACAACTATGCTGATTATGGTGACGACGCCAAGCTGGGAGTTGGACCACTTATCGGAGAAGGGACGCTTACAATTGTCAGGGACCTGGGAATGAAGGAGCCGTATTCAGGAACTATTCCTCTTCAAAGTGGTGAAATAGGTGATGATCTTGCCTATTACTTTACATATTCGGAACAGATACCTTCGCTGGTTGCCCTTGGTGTGAAACTGAATCCGGACGCAACAACTAAAACAGCAGCGGGGATTATTGTGCAGCTGATGCCTGGAGCAGGCGAGACTACTATTTCTGAAATTGAACAAAGGCTGTTTAAAGCCGGCTCTGCATCATCGATATTTGAAAAAACAGGTACTCCGCAGGGAATGCTGGAATATCTGCTTGAAAAGGGAAATCCTGAAATTACATCTGTCAGGGAAACAGGGTATAAATGCGGATGTTCCAGGGACAGTATGAAAAGGGGAGTCATTAGCCTGGGTAGGGAAGAGCTTGAAAAAATTATAAATGAACAGGATATTGTTGAAGCGGTATGCCACTTCTGTGAAACAAGATACACGTTCAGCAGCAGTGAAATTAAAAACCTGATTATAAATTGAAATGTTGAATTGATAAATTCTTGTTGACTTTTAAATATTATTTTTATATACTTTTTTTTGCCGTTTTCAGGCAAACGGGGGCGCATAGCTCAGCTGGGAGAGCACCTGCCTTACAAGCAGGGGGTCATAGGTTCGAGCCCTATTGCGCCCACCAATATAAGTGGCCCGGTAGTTCAGTTGGTTAGAATGCCAGCCTGTCACGCTGGAGGTCGAGGGTTCGAGCCCCTTCCGGGTCGCCAATATGCCCAGATAGCTCAGATGGTAGAGCAGCGGACTGAAAATCCGCGTGTCGGTGGTTCGATTCCGCCTCTGGGCACCAGCGGAATTAACTCAGTGGTAGAGTGTCACCTTGCCAAGGTGAAAGTCGCGAGT
>JAFGIJ010000006.1 GCA_016929655.1 Clostridia bacterium | reverse complement strand
TCAATTGAAAGGTCCGCATCTCGGGTTAGTCTGAAGCATGTTGAACCGAGAATATCATAGCCCTTGAACAACTCCTGGGCTCTTTTTATTATTATAGACTCAATGAATATGTAAGTTTCACCGTTCAGGCCGTCAGGAACTTTTATTAAACGGGGAATGACATTTGGAACCCTGACGATTGCATGGTTTTTTACACCACCCTTTTCTATGAGAAATGCTATGTTTACCGTTTTATTTGCTATGAATGGAAATGGGCGGCCTGCATCAACAGCCATAGGGGTAAGAACCGGCATGACGATGTCATCAAAGTAGTCCTCTAGATAATTTTCCTGCCGACCGTCAAGGTTACTGTAATCAATGATTCTTATTCCGGAGATTTCTAGCTGACCAAGCAGATCCATATAGCACTTATACTGTAGTGCGGTCATTTCGTGCATTTTTCCCGACGCAAGACTTAACTGTCTGGCGGGGTTTAGTCCCGCTGCATCAGGTACATCATATCCTGAATCAACCTGTTCCTTTAGTCCGGCTATCCTCACCATGAAAAATTCGTCAAGGTTTGAGGAAACGATTGATATAAAACCAAGCCTTTCCAATAGCGGTACGGTTTCATCCATTGCCTCTTCAAGTACCCTCGAATTGAATTCGAGCCAGCTGAGGTCGCGGTTTGTAAAATATGATGGTTTGGAAAAGTTCATCAAATATTCCTTTCAACGCGAAGAATTGCCTGTACACCAAAAACTTCTGTGAAAAAGTCGGCCTTTTGTTTGAAAGCCCAGTCCTCAAGGGTAGCTTCCCTTACAACTTCAACGGTTATTAAAAGTGTATTCCCTGTAAATTCTGTGGTTACTTTTTTAAGCTTCTGCAAATGGCTTTTGTCCATGGAATCACCCAATCTTATTATTGCTGAAAGCTTTCCGACCAGTACGCGCTCATCAGGGCTTAGTTCAGAAATATTAGCGTGTTCAGTAAGGGGAATCATTTCACTGTGATATTTGGCTATGTTTGCAATTATCAGCTGTTCCCTTGTGTTTAATCCGGGAAGGTCCAATTTCTTTATCAAGTCATATGAATGATTATAATGGTCCCTTAGATTTATGTATTTACCACAGTCATGGAGAATACAGGCAACCTGAAGCATGAGCCTTGAACGGGAATCAAGTCCGTGTACCTCATTTATTGCATCAAATATTGCCGTTGAATAGTCAAATACCGCCTCTATATGTTTTTTGTCATATTTGAAACGAATTGCTGTAAAAGTTGCAGCATTAAGTATACTTTGGTCAAATCGAGTATTTACCTTGTCAAATTTGTTGGGATAAAGATCCTGATAAACAAGGGCATTGCACATATTAATATTGCAACCGGTAAGTTTTTCTGATTTGGAAAAATCCATGAGGATCTTGAAAACTGCTGCTGAAGGAAGGAGGATTTCAGCCCGGTCCATGGACAGACCGTAGGTATCACTGATTTGATTGGGGGTCAGATTCTTAATGGAATTATAGAAATTTATATAATCTTCCTTTGGAATTTCAAAGAAATTTTCTGTAATATCCAGATTCATCAGATGGGCAATTAAATCTATTTCCTTCCCCGATGCTATAAACTGGGTTTTTTCAGATATTTCAATAAGGTTTTTAAGAACATCGATATATGTACTGATATATTGTTCAATTATCATGTGGAATTTTTTGGTGTAGCCTTCAACTGGTTCAAGTATTTCACTAAGTTTTAGGGAACCTATTCTTATGTTCTGTGTGAATTTAATGAGCCCGTCTTCCAAAACTGCAATCCCAAGACTGCCTGTTCCGACATATGAAATAACAGTATCCTTTTGCAGATGATCCTCACGGCGTAGTATTTCTCTGTAAATTATTGTTTTTTCCTCCGGGTCATCCAGGACCCTGACTGTGATTCCTGTTCGGAGTTTAATGAGGTCAAGGATGTATTCAATGTTTTCAGCTTCCCTGAAGGCAGTGGTTGCAACGGTCTTGATGGTTTCAATACCATACTGTGCTGCAGTTTCTTTGTATGAATTAAGAATTGCACATAATTTCTCAATCTTGGTAAATGAAATTCTTTTTTCTGTAAATGTATCGTGACCAAGATAAAGGGGAGATTGAAGGAATTCAAGCTGCTTGGTTCCGCTTTTATTTTTTTCGGTAATTTCCATTCTTACGGCACTGCTGCCGATATCAATGGCTGCCGCAATCTTATATGCCATTTGAATACCTCTTTCCTATGTATGTATCATAAATTAATGGATTTTGTATGTAAAGGGCACTACTATTAAATTTATGTTACGCGGCTGTTTCAATATGGTAGAATGTTCACATGGAGAAGAGGATTGTACTGGGGATAGCCGGGGGTACCGGTTCAGGAAAAACTACACTTGCAAAGGGAATAAAGAAGGCACTTGGAGAAAATGCGGTGCTGTTGTGTCATGATTTCTATTATCTGAAAAATGAACATATGCCTTATGAAGAACGATGCAAGCTGAATTATGATCACCCCGATTCCCTTGAAACAGAACTTCTGATAGAACATATAAAGAAGCTCAAGAACAACGAAAACATTGAAAGGCCGGTCTATTCCTTTGTCACACATACACGACTTGAGGAAACAATAACAGTCAGGCCTGCACAGGTTATCATTGTTGAAGGAGTTCTGCTTTTCGAAAATCCCGAGCTCAGGAACATCATGGACATAAAAGTATATGTCGACACAGATTCAGATATACGGCTTGTCCGAAGGATCAGGCGGGATGTCCATGAAAGAGGAAGAAGTCTTGACTCTGTGCTGGACCAGTATACAGGCACAGTAAAACCGATGCATGAGCAGTTTGTTGAACACAGCAGGAAGTACGCAGATGTCATCATTCCTGAAGGGGGATACAATCAGGTCGTACTTTCAATGATTACAGACAGGCTAAAGTCGTTTTTGTGCTAGCAGAAAACTCCTTCCTTTTAACTACATAGAAAATATTGTAAATTGGTGGTAAAATTAAATCACAAAGCCGAAAGGGTGGAATTATCATGAAGAAGTTTGTTGGCATTTTGTTGACGATGGCTCTTGTTCTTGCGATGGTCCCCACAGTAAGTGCGGAGGCCCGGGCAGCCATTATATCTGTTGAAGCCCCCCAGATTGACAGCTTGGTAACTGAATATGGTCAGAGGGTAAGGGTTGGCTTCGAGAATGCAAAATTTACGGAAACAGGCATAAATATTGATATAGTTTATTCAACTGCGGAATATATATATGATATTGAAGTCATTGATGACAATACAGTTGAATTCTCACTGAAAATGTTTGGTGCAGAGGCAAGAAATTATGGTTTGGCGGTTAGTATGGTGTACGATTCGGGCGCACCGAAATATATGTACTTTCCAAATTGCATTGAGGTTAGAGAAGGGCACTTTGACTTTGAAATCAATCCCGTTACATCAGACGAATTGAATGACCATGGTTTGACAGTAAAATTCTATAATCCACCCGAAGATATAACAGGCACATTTGAATTTGACAGAGAGCCAGTTGAGAGCACTAAAATCATTGACAGAGTTTTCAGAGTATATCCGGATACTGAAGATTATGCAGGGAAATCACAAATTGAGGTCAGATTCATTTACCAGAACAGTTATTACAGGAAAACACTTTATATTTCAGACAACGAATTCTATCTTGAACCAACACCTCTTTCGCAAACAGAAGAATTATCATTTTCAATCAATACAATGAATATTGAATTTCCAACTGACCTTGATAATATTTCAGTCATTGCACGGGGAAAGGGGCGTTATATAGATTTTAAAGATTTTACTGCAATCAGCCCCCATGAACTCAAGGTGGAAAGTAATATTCCACTGACATCCGGTACATATGACCTTCATGTAACATGGGATGGACTCGGAATTACCTACATACTTCCTTTGGTTATATCGAGAAGCAATGATAGAAGTGATGTTGAACTTGATACTGTTACGGACGCAGCTATATTTGAGAGATCATATGGCTTTGATATAAACATCGATGAAGAAATCGTAGAGAAGTATCTTGCCAGCAATAAAAAAACAATTGATTTCTCGGACAGAAATCTAGAAAGATTTTATCTAGTAGTTGAATTTGCAGCAATGGAAATGCTTGCAGACACAAGTTCCGGACTTGATATTCTTTTTGAGGATTGTACAGTTTCCATCCCTGCAGAAGCGTTTGTTTTTGGAGTAGATGCGGATAGGGGTTTATTCCTTTTAATGGAGGACGAAAGTGAAATTGAGAATCTTTCGGTTAAATACTTTACTCCAGCCAAAGGAATTTTCATTGATACCAACATGAGCTGGCTTATTCTATCAAGACCTGAACCCAGTAACCTTTATTCATACGATGGAGTGAAGTTGATTCATGACTATCATGAAACGGGACAGAATACATTGCCAGCAATGGCGCAGAATGGCATGATGAGCTGCGAGGTATCACAGGTAGGAACCTATCAATTTGTTCTCCAGGGAATGGAGTTTACAGATATCAGTGAAAATTACTGGGGTGCAAAATACATTTATCCATTGACAACCCTTGAAGTCATCAATGGTATGGGAGATGGAACCTTTAATCCGGAAGGGCTCGTGACAAATGCCCAGTTTGTAAAAATGGTATGTGAAGCCCTGGGCCTTGATGCTAGTGACGGACTCAGTGGTTATGCCGATGTTGATATGGATGCCTGGTATTATAAGTACGTGTGTGCTGCAGAAGACAAAGGGATAATTGACGGAACATACTTCAATCCTGATAAGGAAATGAAAAGAAAAGACATGGCAAAGGTCGTTGTAAAAGCTTATCTGAGCTATGCAGGAGGAAATGTTTCTGATATAGCTGATGAATCAGAAGATACATTCCTGGATATTGCCATGGTTGATATTGCAACCCGTAATCATATAAAAGCTGCTTATGTCCTGGAAATTATCAATGGTATGACAGCAACCAGCTTCTCTCCTGACGGATATGCCACAAGGTCACAGGCAGCTGCAATGATCTACCGCCTGCTCGAAGCCATGGATATTACCTAGAATATAAAACTTGAGAGCCCTGCCTCGGCAGGGCTATTTTTTTACAAAAACTGGCAGCATAACATCCTTGGCAACCAATGATCCCAAGGATGATTGGTTGTTTTTAACCAATGATCCCAAGGATGATTGGTTGTTTTTTGTGTATAATGGTTAATAAGTGTGATAGGAGAAGTTAAATGCTAAGTGATTTGAAGATAAATGAATTGGTAAACAAGGATTATATATGCAGCTGTGGTAAAACTCATCGCGCGGACATTGAGAGGATAGATCTTTCTGAAAATGCAATAGTTAATGCAGTTGAGTATATTGTCTCAAAGAGACCGAGGGTTATTACTGTTATTTGCGATGAAAATACCTATGTTATAGCGGGAAAAAGTTTTGGAGCAATGCTTGAGACAGCTGGAATTGAAACTGAGATTCATATCATCAAAGGAAGAAATGGACTAAATGTTGCCCCTGACGATGCTCATATTGGTGAAGTTTTTGCCAGAATCAGCGGGCGGGCAGATATGTATGTTGCAGTTGGTTCAGGCGTTGTAAACGATATCACCCGGATTGTCAGTCATCGGGCAGGCAAAAATTACATTGTTTTTGGCACGGCACCTTCAATGGATGGGTATGCATCTGTTACTTCATCACTTGTCCTGAATAATATTAAAGAAAGCATTCCGGGACAGTGTCCTATTGGGATATTCGGACAACCGGATATTCTTAAGAATGCTCCCTTCGAGATGCTGACAGCCGGGTTCGGTGATGTAATCGGAAAATACAATGCAATCAGGGAATGGAAGTTCGGAAGGGATCTGATCGGAGAGCACTACTGTCCGGAAATCGTTGATCTTGTAGAAAAAGCAGTTGATAAATGTGTAGACAGCGCACAGGGGTTGAAGAACAGAAATGAAGAAGCAGTAATCAGTGTTATGGAAGCACTTATACTTGCCGGAATGGCTATGGGATTGTATGGAAATACAAGACCGGCATCCGGTGCTGAGCATCATATTGTTCACTACTGGGATGTTGACTGTATAAAAAGAGGAGTAGAGCACGAACTTCATGGCAACTCAGTAGGCATAGGTACAGTTGTCATATGTAAATTATTTAATATTGTCAAAGATAAACTCCCCGTTGAAACAGAAGCAATAGATCCTGATGAAATTACAAGGATTCTAAAAACAGCAGGATGTAAAACATCTCCTCTGGAAGCCGGAATTGAAAGAGATTTACTGAAACGAAGCATTATAAACGGACATACAATGTCGTCAAAGTTTACTGTTCTTAAATATCTGAGTGAAGAAAATCCTGACTTACTGGAATTCGCTGCTGAAGCATTATGCAAGGAGTATTACAACTAGATATTAATTGAACAATTGCCTATTCCCAGGGGAGTTCAATTCCTTTGGTTTCATCAAGGTTCCGGACATCCAGCATATAAATATGGTTGGTTTTTGTTTCAGGGCATCCTCCTGTAAAAATCACGTAATTTCGGTCAGCTGTCAATCTAGGATGAAAATGAGCTTTCTGGGCCTTTTCAATATATGATTTTCTATGACCTGATAATATTCTGTATTCCGGAATTCCGTTTTCAATTTGTTTCAGATAAAGCATATTGTGTAAAAGTGTTTCTTTTTCGTTGTAAACCTGGTTTTCATAGAAAAACAATCGGCCTTCGGGGTCGTGCCCGGTGTGAGTGTAACCAAAATCCTTTGGAAGATCAAATTCAACACGGTCATATGTAAATGGATTCATTATTCCGGCAACGACATTATTGTGCCCCTGATAAGCTTCATAGGTAACGCCCCTTGCTGTTGAATGACAATGACAGGGCATACGACCGAGCTTGTCCTTGGTCCTCAGATTTACATACCATCCTCCTTTAAGAGGTGCAAATATCATTCCGTTTTCATTGACAGGATGATTAATGATAAAATGTTCATTGCCATAGGCAAAAATATGGTGGATCGGGCTGTTGATTCTTAGAATTTCATGTGTTTCACGGGTTTCAAGGTTGTAAGCTTCGGCAATGGTTTCATAGGACTTTGCCCTGGATGGATAATAAATGCTCCAGTCACGGCTTTTTGCTATTTCAGAATATATGTCACGGTCATGATGTACATATGCAAACCATTTTCCATCAGGTGTCACACAATTTTGACTTATATTCACTCTGTCATCAGGCAGTTTAAAAACGACTTCGGGGGCACTTTTATCAACGGGGGTTTTAAAAAGAGTGTTTCCGTCAAAGAAAAGAACCTCATTTGTTACCGGGTTAAGTACACTTCTATGGTCAAGAACACCGGGAGGAGTCGGGGAACACCAGGGTCTCCACTGGGTATCAATATAAGCTGCATTTGTCAGTTTGGTTTCAAGACCTGTTTCCAACTCAGTTGAATATATCTGGACTTCCTTGTCATCAACCCGGTGATATACAATATATTTTTCATCATTTGTAACAGAAGGAATAAAAAAATACATTGGATAACAGAAGGCATTTCCATCTGTAATCCTTACAAGAGTACGCCCTGTTTCCTCATCATTCTCTTTTTTAAAACCATTCCACAAAATCATAAACAAACTATAACACAAAAATTTCGAGTAAACACCCCTCGGGTATTTACTCGAAAATCAAGCAAACACCCGAGGGGTGTTTACTCGAAAGTAGGTGAATATTGGATGAAGGTTTGGTATTATCAGTTGGTACGGAGGTGTGTTATGGGATTTTCAAAAGGCAGGTGGGTAGTACATGAGATGTTCAGGGATAAAGCGCCATTGGATATTAGAAGAAAGGGACGGCTCAACCAGGAAAATCCCGAGCATCCGGATGAATTCCGGAACATTCATACGCTTTTTAGAATTGCCTTTGATTACTCAGCTGGCATAGTAATGCTTCGGTATGCAGCTGATGATATTGCACGGATATATGTAAACGGTCATTTTGTTGATATGGGTCCTGCAGCATCATACCATTTTGCATTCGGTTATCTGGAAATTGATATAACTGAATATGTTGTACCCGGTAAAAATATCATCGGGGCACATCTGTACTACCAAGGAGAACTTAACAGAGTCTCTCCCGGAGGAGATTTCAGGACAGGGTTCATTGCAGAAGTCATGATTGATGGTGAAATAGCTTCTTATACGGATGAAAATACAAAATGCAGATTGACCAAAGCCTATGGCCATGGAGATATAATTGCATACAGGACACAATATTTAGAGCATTTTGATGCCCGGATCTGGGAATATGACTGGCACACAAATGGGTTTGATGATTCAGCATGGGAAAATTCTTCCATAAAAGAAAACAATGACCATATATTCAGAAAACAGGTTTCAAAGAGACTGCAGTTCTA
>JAFGIJ010000199.1 GCA_016929655.1 Clostridia bacterium | reverse complement strand
TGGGAGAATTTATTGTTTTTATAATCACAATACTGACGATATAAAGAGAGAAGACCTTATGGGTAAGAGATGCGACATGGGAGGTCATTTCGTTTTCAAGTACAGTGATGATAATGGTATAAGCTGGTCACTGGAACGCTTCGAAATTCCGGTCAGAGACTTCCATGTAGACTTACAGAATCAAATCATCGTAAATGGTAAACCATATCGATTTTTCTGGAATGTCGGGAAACCATTTTTTTATGGTGATGACTTTTTTTTGCCGCTAATAAAATTTGATTTTCATTTAGATGAAATCATAAACCATTCAGAAGGCGTGTTATTGAAAAGTCCTAATCTGAAATTTGAAACATCTTCGGATAAAATTGAATGGGAAACCCTTCCCGACGGAGTATTTGGACTTACGGCGCCCAAAGGAGGAGGCAGGATATCAGAAGAACACAGTTATGTTCCACTTAGTGATGGCAGCTTTTTCTGTGTATACAGAACAACTGATGGTAACCCTGCTTTCTCTTACAGCCGTGATGGAGGACACACCTGGGATGAACCACGTTATCTGCCTTTTAAAAATCCAAGGGCTGCAAATTTTATATGGAAGTGTAAAAACGGCAGGTATCTATATTGGTTTCATAATAATGGTCTGAAAGATTATACCGACCGAAATCCCGTCTGGATATCAGTTGGAGATGAAATCAATGGAAATAATGGATTGGTCTTAAAATGGAGTGAACCTGAGATTCTTCTATATGATGACTGTGAATTGACTCTGATCAGCTATCCTGACATGATTGAAGATGATGGCCGCATGTTCATCACTGAGACTCAAAAAGATGTGGCGAGGGTTCATGAAATTCCGGAGTTTTTCCTTGATAACCTTATGGGGTTGGAAAGTGACACGGATAATACATTGAGTAACCTTATCTTCGAAGCTGTTCCAGGCACAGCATTTTTACCCCAACTTCCCCACTTTTCAATGAAAGACAGCAAGAGCACACATTTTGCAAAGATTGACTTAAGAGCAGGAATGACATTTGAAATATTATGCTCAGGTAATGGTGTGCTTTTTGATAATCTGGATGAAACGGGAAAAGGAATTCTCATTAAGGCTATTGATGGTATAGTTTCAATTTCAATTTGTGACGGCAGAACAAAAAACTCATGGACCAGTTCCCCCTATCGCTTGAATGAATATTCTAAAAACCATATTGGTATAGTCATCGACAGTGGCCCCAAAGTGATATATTTCATCTTAAACGGAATATTCTGTGACGGTGGCAATGAAAAACCCTTTGGTTGGTGCAGGTTTGCCTCTCAGATGATTGATCTGAATGGCATGACTAATATTATTGTTGATGACTGTGTTTCAATGATTCGAATTTATGATAAAGCACTAATGACCTGCCAGATGGTGCGGAAATACAATAAACTCTCTAAAACTTTTTTGATTGATTAATGAAAAAGTTCATTTATAAGTTCAAGTGTATCCTGCGACAGATTCGGATTTTCATCAGGCAGACCTATAGCCCCATTTTTAAGGGTGCCCTGAATGTTATCAAGATTCCCAAGTTCGTCATTTGCGAACATAACTGAAGCAATATATGCTGCTGTATCAAATCTCTTTACAGCTGACGTCAGAACCACTGAATCACTGCCGTTATAAATACCTCTTTCATACCAATCATCATCAGCTCCGATTACCCATACATCTTCTCCGGAAAATGCTCTCAGTCCGGCTTCAGCTATAACTCCACGACCTGCTTCTCCTGCAGCTATGAAAATAGCATCCACTCCAAGTTCATATAACTGTTTTGCAAGGACTGCTGCACTGTCCATGTTGAAAAATGATTCATTGTAAAGTATGTTCTCTTCACTAAGATTCACAGATATTCCGGCTATATCTTCAGCCATCTTAAGTCCATCTCGAAAACCTTCAAGATATAAGGAATTCTCCCCAGTATCAGCTCCCCCGATAAAACCAAATTCAGCAAACTTTAACTCCATGGCTGCAGTAAAACCTGCAAGAACCCCTATATCATAACCGTTGAAGGAAAATGAAGTAACGTTCTCGCCAATCAAAAGCTCAGAGTCAAGCAGAACAAAATTTACATCTGGAAATATTGAGTATGTCTGCAATACAGAACTCCCAAACTCTTCACCTGGTAAAAGTATATATTCCCTTCCATCTGACCCATGCTTCTGTATATTTTCCAGAACTGTTCCGTCATTCAGATCATAGTGAAACTCTACTATCAGGTCATATCCAAGTTCTCCAGCTGCACGGTCAATGCCTTTGTAAGCAGAAAAACTTTGGTCAGCACCTGAATCCATCATAACAAAAGCCCGTTCTCTCTCATCAGGCGCAAATGAATTATAGGGCACCCTTGAATTATCAGATGTTGAAACAGGCTCTTCATAAGTATTTATTCCATTGTCGGCTGTGCATCCTGACAGAATTATTGCAAAAATCGACAAAAAGGCAATTAATTTTTTCATATTATAATTTATACCCAAAGAATAACAAACCCTGGGGTTCCATTAATATATTAATGATTAATTAATTATCCTTTTTGTTGGAAATTTCTTCTGAAATGATATATCTGGGCCTTCTTTTTACTTCATTGTATATTCTAGAAATATATTCACCTATTATTCCGAGGCTTATCATCAATGTACTGCCGATGATAAGAAGAAGTAAAATAACTGTTGTAAAGCCGCTTACTGCAGCTCCGCTGAATTTCATATACAGAGTATGAATCCCCAGAGCAAACGATCCAATCAGAAACAAAGAACCTAGAAAACTGACAAGATGAAGAGGTATTGATGAAAATGATGTTATCGCTGTTATTGCAAGTTTCAACAGAGAAATAACCGACCACTTGGATTTACCGGCTGTTCTTTCTGCAACTTCAAATTCCAGCGAAGTTCTTCTAAAACCTACCCAGAATGACATTGCCCGGAAAAATGTATCCTTTTCAGGAAGCATCCTCCATGCATCAACAACCTTTGCATCCATCAGCTTGAAATCCGAAGCATTCTTTAAATTTATTCCAGAGAACTTATCAAGAAGTTTATAAAACAACCCTGCCGAAAGAAAGTTTAGCGTTTTTTCCCTGCCTCTGCTTTTTTTAACTCCGTCAACAACTTCAAAAGATTGCTCTTCCCATAGTTTGATCATTTGGGGTATGACTTCAGGTGGATGCTGAAGATCTGCGTCCATAACAATTACAGCATCTCCGGAGGCCATTTCAAGTCCGGCGCATAAGGCTGCTTCCTTACCAAAATTCCTGCTCAGTCTATATGCCTTCAAATTGATTATATGCGTTTTTAGTCTGCCGATTTCAACCCATGTATAATCCTTTGAACCGTCATCAACAATTATGAATTCATAATTTATTTCGTTGGCTTCAAGTATGTTCTTAACTGTTATAATATTCTCATAAATGATTGTTTCTTCCTCAAAAACGGGTATAACCAATGAAATTAAGTTCTTTTCCATAAGCTTTACTTTACCTCTTGTAAATGATTTTCTTGTAAATTACAAAGTTCCAAAGCACTATCAACCCCATGATCAAAACTTTGGAAATCAAAGGTGATATCTTCAAATATTCAGTTGTTGAATATATAAACAGATTCGACATCAGCATATTGAAAAAAAACAGTCCTCCGTACATAATGACCTGCTTACCGAACTTTTCTTTTGATTTGAAGGACCAGAGACGGTTCATCAGAAAATTGTAGAAGAAAACAATAGTTATTGCAGTTGTATTTGATATCAATTCATTGATTGAAAGTATAATGAACAAAAAATAAAAAAATGCATATTCAAGTACAAATGACGACAATCCAACAGCCACGTATTTTATGAACTGGTCAATGGTCTTTTCGCCCGATATAAATGCTGTCAATTTAGCTATTGCTCCTCTTTCACTCATCCAGCTGTACCCTTCTTCGCTTTTTTATGACAAAGAAGATGAACACACCCAGTGTCACAAGTGATATTCCGAAAGCAGGAATGCTCCCATATGGAATGAACCTCAGAGAAATTTTATTATCTCCGGTTTCAATTGGAATCCCCAGCAGTGAATCAAGCACTTTTAGGCCTTCTGTCCTTTTTCCATTTACCTCAATTCTCCACCCCTTGTCATACGGAATGGTTGTAAACAGCAAACCCTCTCTCCCTATCCCGGCGGTTATTTCGAGATTGGTTTCATTTCTCTTTATAATTTTTGTGCTGCTGTTTACAAGGGTTTTCATTGCTTC
>JAFGIJ010000198.1 GCA_016929655.1 Clostridia bacterium | reverse complement strand
CGTAGGATAAGTTTTAACACGCTGCTCCCGCCTTAATTCAATATAACAACTTCGCCTTCTGAAAGGCCGCTGATAACTTCAAAATAACTTCCGCTGCTGATTCCAAGTTCAACTGTTCTTTCCAAAGCCACACCATCCGTCAGAACTCTGACATAATTTCTGGAGCCAACCGTTTTTATAGCATTTCTATGTACAAGCAGAACATTTGCCGCGGAATCTATGGGTATGACTACTATTACGGTTGTGCCCAGTTCCCAGCCACCCAGCAGATCAGTTGGTTCTATGGTCACCAGGTTGCCGCTAATTTCAGATACATATCCGGGGATTTCCTGGTTACTGCTCTTTATGGTTACTTCTTTGCCTACCTGAATGCCTGAACTTTTTATAAGTGAATTGGATCCCTGGAGGATCAGATCATCATTTTGAACTAATGTCACTATAATATTTCCTGTATTGACCATATCCCCTTTTTGATAATCAAGTGTTGTAAGTATAGTTCCTTCAGTGTCTGCAACAAGGATGGATGCACTTTTATATTTCAACAGGTCATTAAGTTTGTTTTCGGCATCCTGAAGGGTCAGTTCAGCAAGCCTGAGGTCATATTGACTCACAATTCCCGCATCATATCTTTCCTTTGTTCTGTCATATGACAATTTTGCACTTTTATATGTAAGGTCCTGATCCCTTATGTCTTTGTCAACATCCCCTATGTCAAGGGCCGCGAGAAGGTCTCCGGATTTGACTTCATCACCGGACTGAACATAAAACTCCAGGAATGGTGCGTTATATTCTGTGAATGAATAAGTTATTCTATTGGCAGCCTTCCATTGCGCAAAAAGATTGATAACCTTATTGATATCGCCGACAACAACTGTATCAGTCCTGTATTCAATGGAACGGGCTTCCTTTATCGGTGGTGTAAGCTTCTCATCCTCTTCAGGGAGCAGCCCACATCCAGAAGAAACCCCAACCAGCAGTATAAGCAATGTTGCCAGAATGACTCTGAATTTCATAAAACCTCTACCCTTTGCTAATCCTAAGCAAGATTATAGCATCATTTTATTTTATTATGCGGTGATAACAGCAATGTTTACAATTTGTTAATAAATTGATTTCTCATGATTGACTGATAACCTGCCTGGAGTATTATAGTAAAGTATATATAAGTGGGGGTTTTTATGAAATACAGATTTGAAGATTTATCCCTTGGTTTCAGGGAAAGGGCCCTGGCCTTGGTTGATTTACTGACCATTGACGAAAAAATTTCGCAGATGCAGCACTTTTCTCCTGCAATTGCCAGGCTTGGAATACCGGCCTATACCTGGTGGAATGAAGCATTGCATGGTGTTGCCCGGGCAGGAACTGCTACAGTTTTTCCGCAATCAATAGGCATGGCTGCTTCTTTTGATGAAGATCTTGTTTATGACACTGCCTGTGTGATATCAGATGAAGTCCGGGCCAAGCACCATGAATATTTAAAACGTGGTGATACAGGGATTTATAAAGGACTTACTATATGGAGTCCCAATATAAATATTTTCAGAGACCCTCGTTGGGGCCGCGGGCATGAAACATATGGCGAAGATCCATTTCTTACGGGACTGCTCGGTTCGGCTTTTATAAAAGGTATGCAGGGAGATGATGAAACATATCTGAAGACCGTAGCTACCGCCAAGCATTATGCTGTCCACAGTGGACCGGAGGAATCAAGGCATTCCTTCAATGCCGTGGTATCTGACAGGGATTTATATGAAACTTATCTTCCTGCATTTCGTGATTGCATCAAGGATGCAGGTGCTTACTCTGTCATGGGAGCCTACAACAGAACGAATTCCGAAGCCTGTTGTGCAAGCCCGACACTGCTTCAGAAAATTCTGCGTGAGGAATGGAGGTTTTCAGGATATGTAGTCTCAGACTGCCATGCTATCTGCGACCTGCACCTTCATCACGGCCTTACAGACAGCCCGCAGGAGTCAGCCGCCATGGCAGTTAAAAACGGCTGTGACCTAAATTGTGGAAAAACCTATGCCAGATTGAATGCCGCCTTTGCAGAAAATCTGATAACGGAAGAAGAAATAAATATAGCAGTAATTCGTCTTTTCGAAGCCCGTATGAGGCTTGGAATGTTTGATCCCCCTTCAAGGGTGCCCTATTCAAAAATACCCTATGAAATCAATGACTGCAAAGAACACCATGAACTCGCCATCGAAGCCGCCCGAAGAACTATGACACTTCTGAAAAACAATGGCATCCTCCCACTTTCAAAAAACATCAGAAAAATTGCCGTAGTGGGACCAAATGCCGATGACAGAGAAGTTCTGCTTGCAAACTATAAAGGTATACCGTCTGAATCAATAACAATACTCGATGGAATCAGACAGGCTTTGCCCGATGCAAGGATATTCTATTCAAAGGGCTGCCAAATTGCCAACACCATATTGAGGGAGGATGAAACCAGCCTGATATCCGAGGCTATATCATGTGCGATGTCAGCAGACATTATAGTAATTGTCACAGGATTAAACTCGCAGATAGAGGGTGAGGAGGCAGATCCCAGATATCCAGAATTCGGAGGCGGTGATCGAGTCGACATAGAGCTTCCGGGTAATCAGAATAAATT
>JAFGIJ010000197.1 GCA_016929655.1 Clostridia bacterium | reverse complement strand
TCTTATGGAAGAACACCCAATCCATGTATCATGTGCAATAAAAACATAAAATTCGGTTATCTTTATGGACTTGCAATGGAAAATGGATTTGATTATCTTGCAACCGGCCACTATGCAACAATCAATCAAGTTTCTGACAGATATTATCTTGAAAAAGCTTCAGATGAAACCAGGGACCAGACATACTTCCTATATGTATTGATGGAAAGCCAGCTTGATAAGATACTATTCCCGCTCAACGGCATACCAAAGGAAAAAGCAAGGGAAATTTGCAACACTGAAGGTCTGATGCCCAGGAATTCAGGTGAGAGCAGGGAGATATGCTTTGTTCCGGACGATTACAGGAATTATCTTGAGAGTGATTTAAATATAAAAGTCAAGAATGGGAATTTTATTACAAAAACCGGGAAAATCATCGGTACCCATGAGGGAATACACAGGTATACCCTGGGTCAGCGCAAAGGCCTTGGTATTACTGTAGGGAAACCCGTGTTCATTACACACATTGATGAAAATACAGGGGATATTATCCTTGGTGATGAAGAGGATCTGTTTACTAAAGAAATTATAGTGAAAAATGTTAATCTTATAAATGGTACTTTGCCCAACAATGAAAGATTTTATGTTAAAATTAGATACGGTTCCATGAACTATGAAGCAGCAGAGCTCAAATTAATGGGAACTGATAGTATTATGATAAAGCTTCAAGAGCCTGCCAGGGCAGTTACACCGGGACAATCTGCAGTCATATATTGTGGAAGCAGGGTTATCGGTGGCGGAACAATAAAATAAACCGGAGGATATGATGACTGAAAACAGTAATTTCAATGACCTATTTTATCAAAAGAAAAACGCATGGGAATCCGTAGATGAAACGGAAAGCAATGATATAAATTTGTATTGTAGTTCTTATGCTGAATTTCTTGATAATTCAAAAACCGAAAGAGAGTTTACCGCAAATGCGATTGCATATCTTGAGGAAAATGGTTTCATTTCACTGGGCAACGCTTTTGAGGCAGGTCAAAAGCTTCATCAGGGTGACAAGGTTTACTACAATGCCGGAAACAAGGCATTGGCTGCAGCTGTAATTGGAAAAGCAGAAATGAGGAAGGGAATGAACATGGTGGGATCACATATCGATTCACCGCGGCTTGACCTAAAACCCTTGCCTTTATATGAAGACAATGAACTTGCATTTCTTAAAACACACTATTATGGTGGAATAAGGAAGTATCAGTGGCCTTCCATTCCACTTGCTCTTCATGGTGTCATCATCAGGGCAGACGGAGTCAAGATTAATGTCAACATCGGCGAGGATGCAGATGATCCTGTTTTTGTAATTACAGATTTACTTCCTCATCTTGCTCAAAAGCAAAATGATAAGAAGCTTGGTGAAGCATTCGAAGGCGAAGATATGAATGTTCTCATTGGATCGGTTCCGATGGAAAATGATGATATCAAGCAAAAGGTAAAACTGCGCGTTCTGAATCTCTTAAATAATAAATATAAAGTAACGGAGAAAGATCTTATTAATGCAGAATTGGAAATAGTCCCTGCACTGAAAGCAAGGGATGTCGGTCTTGACAGGGGATTGCTTGGAGCATACGGACATGATGACAGGGTATGTTCATATGCAGCACTGAAGGCAATGGTTGAGTCGGGAATTACCGAAAAAACAACACTTTGTTTTCTTTCTGACAAGGAAGAAATCGGAAGCGTAGGAAAAACCGGTGCACAGTCAGATTTACTTGAATTTGTTGTTTCGATATTGATGAATCTTACCAATGAAAAAAGCAGCGACCTGAATGTCAAGGAGTGTCTCTTCAATTCAGTTATGCTTTCAGGTGATGTAAATGCCGCCTTTGATCCTGCCTTCAAGAATGTTTACGATAAAAGTAATTCAGTATTTTTGGGAAAAGGAGTGGGTATTGCAAAATATACTGGTTCCCGTGGTAAGTCCGGAGCAAATGATGCCAGTGCTGAATTACTCAGCAGCATAACTTCCATGCTGGATGAAAAAGAAATAACCTGGCAGATTGGTGAGCTTGGTAAAGTAGATGCCGGCGGTGGGGGCACAATAGCAAAATTTGCATCCATGATAGGTATCGATGTCATTGATATAGGTGTCCCTCTTCTGGGAATGCATTCACCATATGAGATAGCGAGCAAAATAGATATTTACATGTGTTATAAAGCATTCAAGGCATTTTATCAGACGGTATGAATAATGGGTCGGTTAACCGGCCCTTTCATTTATCGAAAGATTCCTGTGCTTTACAAAAATGCTGCATTTAGGTAATATATACAAGGAACTTTTGACTTGAAACAAGCGTTTAAGTTGTAAGGCATGGAGGTTTTGATGGCAATTAAGAAGTTCTTTCTTACATTTACAGTAGTAATGCTGGTTTTCCTGATGGGAGCCGGCATAGCTTTGATACAGGTTATAAACAATGCTGAAGCAAAAGCAATAGCCAAGGCACAGGAGGCTGCGGAAGGGGGCTTTGATTTACCTGACACAGCAATTGATGGTCCTGGAAATATCTTTGAAACATATGTTACAAAGCCTATGAATGTATTGGTTCTTGTAAAGGATGAAGTCGGAGCAAACACCGATGCGATCCTTCTGGTAAATTTTAATACATATGACAATAAAATAAGTATGATGTGGATACCCAGGGATCTTATGCTGACAAGGGACATAAATAAAGACGGGGACTTTGACAATGATATAATTAATATGGTGTATGCCAATTCAGGTCTTGATATTGATAAAACCATTAAGGTTTTTGAAGATGAAATAGGATGTAACATCAAGTATGGAGCAGTAATGACACTAAAAGTTTTCAGGGAACTCATAGATGAGCTGGGAAGGGTTACATTTGAGGTCCCTTATCGTATGCTCTACAATGACCCATATCAGGATCTTCACATAAATTTCCAGCCTGGTGTTTATCAATTCAATGGGGAAGATGCTGAAAAACTTCTAAGATTCAGAAAAAATGATCCTGGAGTAGAATCTGATTATGTCAATGGTTCTGACCTTCAGAGGATAAAGATGCAGCAGGACTTCATGAAGGCTGTCATTGAACAAAAATCAAATCTGTTTTTTATTGCTAAACTCAGGGATATCATAAACCTGATATTTGACAACCTCAATACTAATGCAAGTATCAATGATATTATTGATTTTCTGCCTGAGGTTCTGAAAGCGGATCTTTCAGCAATCAGCATGCTCAGCCTGCCTGTAACTGACACCACTGACCATATACACCTATTGGCTGTTGAGGATGAGCTTGATGAAATGATAACTGAATATTTCAAGGCCCCGGCAAACTAAATCCTAAAAATAATCTTTCAAGGCATCTCCTTTATGAGGTGCCTTTTCTGCGTTTATAAACCAAACAAACCAACCAAACATCCCAACAACCAACCATCCCAAGGATGATTAGTCAAAAACAACCAATCATCCCAAGGATGATTAGTCAAAAACAACCAAACATCCCAAGGATGATTAGTCAAAAACAACCAAACATCCCAAGGATGATTGGTTGTAAGGTTCGTAGAAAGGGATTGTTATTTTGTTTCCTGTTTGATGTTTGAAAGGGGATTGGATTCAATGGCTTCCCGTATTTTTTCATTGTTTACATGAGTATAAATTTCAGTGGTGGAAATGCTTTTATGTCCAAGGATGCTCTGCAGTGCGCGGATGTCTACTCCACCGTGTCTATACATAAGTGTAGCAGCGGTATGGCGAAGTTTATGTGCGGAATATTTTTCTGCATCAAGACCGGCTTTCAGAAAATACTTCTTTAACATGTAATGAACTGTTTTTCTGGAAATTCTGGTTCCACGCATACTAAGGAAAAGTGCATCGGAATCTTTGGTTGTTGGCTTAGGGCGGACGCTCATATAGTTGTTGATTGCGAATAAGCATGCATCGTTAAGATAAATGGTACGGTCTTTGTTACCTTTGCCTCTTACAACCAAGGTGTCATTGTCTCTTATGTGCTTTATATTTATTCCCACGAGTTCAGAAACCCTGAGGCCGCAGTTTAGGAAAATAACAACAATTGCAAAATCCCTGGTATTATATCTACCATCGATTGAAGAAAGAAGTTTTTTTGCTTCTTCAAGGCTCAGATAGCGGGGGAGTTCCTTAGATAGACGAGGCGCTTCGAGTTCCTGAGCGGGGTTGATATCAATGACTTTGGACTTTGTAAGCATAAATTTATAGAATGATTTCACAACAGCTGCCTTCCTTCCCCTTGATCGGGAGGACATGCCTCTATTACGGCTCAGATAGGTCATATAAGCGTAAAGATCACTGAGGGTGGTATCTTTTACAGCATTGATTGAAAGTTGCCCTACGGCTATTTCATCAAAAGGAAGGGGGTTTGTGTTTTTATGTACGTCAAGAAATCTAAGAAACATTCTTAAATCATAGAAATACTCTTTTATAGTATTTTCAGAACAATTCTTGATTGTACCCATGTAGGCAAGAAAATCCTGCGCATAGACAGGAAGTTCATTTTGGTCAATCATTTTTAACACCATTATCACTGATTTTTGCCCATGTATCTCTCAGGGGAACTATTCTGTTGAAAACAATTTTATCCCCTTTTGTGTCCGGATCACAGCAAAAATATCCATTTCTCATAAACTGGAATCTATCTCCGGCTTTTGCAGATAAAAGAGATGGCTCAAGTTTGGCGTCATTTATGATGAGCAGTGAATCAGGGTTAACAAGGTCTGTGGCATTTGAATTTTCAGGATATTCTGATGGTGTTGCATATTGAGTAAGCCGGTCATATAATCTGATTTCCGCATCTAATGCATGCTTGGCCGATACCCAGTGAAGTGTCCCTTTTACTTTTCGTCCATCAGGAGAATTACCACCCTTGGAAAGTGGATCATAGGTACATCTGATTTCAGTAACACTGCCCGAATCATCTATGTTAAAATCTGTACAAGTTATGAAATATGCATTTTTAAGGCGAACTTCGTTTCCGGGTGACAATCTGAAAAATTTTCTGGGCGGATCAATCATGAAATCGTCCCGCTCAATGTAAAGTTCTCTGGAAAAAGGTACAATCCTAGAACCTGCCTCAGGATCTTCGGGATTGTTTTCTGCTAAAAGCTCTTCAGTCATACCTGCGTCATAGTTGGTTATAACTACTTTAACTGGATCAAGCACTGCCATAACCCTGCAGGCAGATTTGTTCAGTTCATCCCTGATACAAAATTCAAGAAGAGCCATGTCAACAACGCTGTACGTTTTGGCAACGCCCACTTTATCAATGAAAGCAAGTAGGGAAGAAGGAGTATATCCACGTCTTCTTAGTCCGGCAATTGTTGGGATTCTTGGGTCATCCCAACCTGCGACCTTGCCTGCTTCAACAATATCCCTTAGTTTTCTTTTGCTTGTAATTGTGTGAGTTATGTTCAATCTTGCAAATTCCCTTTGTTTCGGAAACTCACCATAACCTGTTTTTTCAAGAACCCATTCATAGAGAGGACGATGGTCCTCAAATCCGACATCGCACAATGAATGGGTAATACCCTCGATAGCATCCTGGATGGGATGTGCATAATCATACATGGGATAGATGACCCATTTATTACCTGTATGAGAATGTTCTTTATGCATTATTCTGTATATGACAGGATCTCTCATGTTGATATTTCCGGATTTCATGTCTATCCGTGCTCTGAGAGTTCTGGTTCCATCTTCATATAATCCATCCTTCATACCAAGGAACAATCTACGGTTCTCCTCTGGTGTGCGTTCCCTGTAAGGCGAGTTCTTTCCGGGTTCAGTGAGTGTACCTCTGTATTCGCGCAGTTCATCTGCATTGAGATCACATACAAAGGCATTTCCTTCATCAATAAGTTTCAGCGCATATTCAAAACATTGGTCAAAATATTCCGAAGCATAGAAAACCCTCTCATGCCATGTAAATCCAAGCCACTTAATATCTCTTTGAATAGCATCAACATACTCTTTTTTTTCAAGGATCGGGTTTGTGTCGTCCATTCTGAGATTGCATAGTCCGCCATATTTCTCTGCGGTTGCAAAATTCAAAGAAATGGCTTTTACATGACCAATGTGAAAAAATCCGCTTGGTTCCGGAGGAAATCTGGTGTGTATTTTTAGACCGGGATATTTAACAAGGTCTCTGTCAATTTCTTCATGTATAAAATTTGATGATTCAAATTGTTTATCCATTTAATTCCTCCAATTGTTTGATTGCTATGTTTATTCTATCAAGAGTTTCTTTTTTACCAAGTATTTCTGCAATTTCAATTGCTCCACCGGGAGTAACAGGTCTTGATGTGAGTGCAACTCTCACAGGCCACATAATTTTACCGTTCTTAATCCCAAGCTCCAGGGCCTTTGCAGAAAGTGTGTCATATATAGCATTATGTTCCCATTCAGTAATAGCTTCAAGAGTTTTGTAGGCTTCAGGGAGCAAATCAAGTGCAGCCAGAGGGTCACATTGCATCTTTTTGTGATTATATAATTCAGGATCTATGGAATTAATTTCCTTCAAGAAACTGACACTGTCAGGTATATCACCCAAAAGATTTGTCCGTTTTTGAATCATGGCAGCTATCTTGCCATAGTCAAGTTCCAAATTACCGATTCCATCTTTGATCCAGGGAGCTGCAATCCTTGTAAATCCTTCCAGGTCGAGTTTTCTTATATATTCACCGTTCATCCATTTCAATTTATTATAATCAAGTGTTGAAGGGGATTTGCTTATTCCCTTTATATCAAAAACCTGTTCCAATTCCTGAAGAGTAAAAAATTCACGCTCATCTCCGGGGCTCCAGCCCAAAAGGACTGTATAATTCAGAATAGCTTCAGGCAGATATCCTGCATCAATCATATCCTGGAACATAGCATCCCCGTTTCTTTTTGATATCTTTGAACCATCGGATTTTACAACGAGTGGAAGATGTACAAATGTAGGAATATCCCAACCAAATGCATTATATAGATGTACAAACTTTGGAGTTGAGCTGAGGTATTCGCTGCCCCTGAGGATATGTGTTATATTCATAGTATGATCATCAATTACATTGGCAAAATTGTATGTTGGAAATCCGTCTGATTTGATAAGAATCTGGTCCTCCAAAGTAGAATTGTCAAAAGTTAGATTGCCAAATACTTCGTCATAATAAGTGGTGGTTCCTGTGTCCGGCATCAGCTGTCTGATTACGAACTCATTACCGGAAGCTAGTTTTTCCTGAACCTCTTCACTGGAAAGATTCAGACAGTGACGGTCATATTTAAATTGCTTTCCTGCACTCTGTGCTTCTTCCCGTAGTGCGTCAAGTCTGTCTTTTTTGCAGAAACAATGATAAGCATGTCCTTTTTCAACAAGTTCAAGTGCATAGGGAAGATAAAGATGTTTTCTTTCGGACTGTACATATGGCCCATAATCACCGCCGACATCCGGCCCCTCATCATGGGTTATGCCAATGGCTGCAAGAGTATTGTAAATTACATCAACAGCACCCTCAACCAGCCTGGCCTGATCAGTATCTTCAATACGGAGTATGAATTTACCGCCTTTTGCCCTGGCTGCAAGATATTCGAAAATTGCAGACCTAAGATTTCCTATATGCATATATCCGGTTGGACTTGGAGCATATCTGGTTCTAACTTCTTTTAGCATTATATTCTCCCTATATGTGTTATAGGAAATTATATTATCTTAAAAAACAATAGTCAAACAATCCTATATCTTATATAATAAAAAATAGAGAATTTCAGAGGTGCAATATGATAGTAAAGATAATACAAAAAGGCAAAGAGTACATTGAAGAGGGATTTTCTGACGATAAAATGCTCCATGTTATACAAAGGAGTAAGGCAGAAATTATTGCACCATGCGGTGGAATGAAGAAGTGCGGCAAGTGTCTTATTTATGTTGAAGGTTGTACACAGGCAGTTACTGAAGATGAAAAAAGACTTCTTGGAATTGAAAACCTTCAAAATGGATTAAGGCTTGCCTGTTTTATAAAACCGGAGGAGGGCATGGTTGCAGAAATACCTGATTCCAATGCAAAAAATAAAATAATTACAAAATCAAACATTGCAATGGATAAATTCAATCCTGCCATAGGAATCACAAAGATAAGAGCAATCAAGCCCCATCTTGAAAATCAGGTAGCAGACCTTACTAACATTGAAAATAATACACATTTAAAAATTGATAAAAACAATCTACCATTGCTGAAGGAAATAACATTTGCATTGGAAGACAGCAGCCATGAACCCACCTTGATTTCCTTCTTTAATAAAATCACAGGAGTTGAACACAAGAAAAACGGCCATTTCCATGGTGTTGCAGTAGATATAGGCACTACTACAATTGCAGTATATATCTATGATTTAAAGAATGGCAATTTTACCGGAGTAATTTCACAAATGAATGACCAGAAACAATTCGGGGCTGATGTTATTTCCAGGATTAATTATGCAACTACTGAAAAAAATGGTATTTCAATCTTAAATAAGGTTCTTATAGACCAACTCAATGAAATGATAAGTGAGGCAGGAGAAAAATTCAATATAAGAAAAGATGATGTATATATGGTATCCCTTGCCGGCAATACAACCATGATGCACTTCCTAATGGGCCTTGATCCAATAAATATAGGGAAAATGCCATTTACCCCTGTAAGCACCGACATGCATGATTTCCCGGCATATCAACTTGGTCTGGATATCAATAAGTTCGGCCATGCCCTCTGTCTTCCTTCGGTTTCCGCTTATGTCGGAGCAGATATTGTTGCGGGTTTGCTTGCTTCAGGTATTTATAAAGGAAAGGACATCCGACTGCTTGTTGATATCGGAACCAATGGGGAAATGGTACTTGGTAATGAAGACAGGCTTATTTCGTGTTCCACTGCTGCCGGTCCTGCTTTTGAGGGAGCCAATATAAGATTTGGAACAGGTGGAATCAGTGGCGCAATTGATACCATGAAGATAGTTGATGGGGATGTTGTATTTACAACCATTGATGACATGGATCCTGTTGGAATATGCGGTTCTGGAATCGTAGATGCTGTAGCGATGATGCTTGAAAATGACATCATAGATGAAACAGGTAGATTCTATGATGAAGATGAGCTGGAAGTTTCTGAAAAACTCATGGAGAGAATTCATGAACTTGACAATATGAAAGCTTTTAGAATTACTAAAGGGATTTCAGTAACCCAGAAGGACATCAGGGAAATTCAAAATGCCAAAGCAGCACTTGCTGCAGGTATAACTACACTTATAAAAAAATATGGAATAAATGTCAATGATATTTCAAATATATATCTTGCAGGAGGATTCGGCAATTATATAAATATATCCAGTGCTATAAAAATAGGCTTGCTGCCACGGGTTCCGGAGGCAAAAATAATTGCTTCAGGAAACACAGCAGGGGCCGGCGCATCGATGTGTCTTCTTTCATATACTTACATTGAGTTGGCAGAGAAAATAAAGAAGAGGGTTGAATATATTGAATTAACAACAGACCCGGGCTTTACCAATGAATATATCGACAATATGATATTTTGATGAAGAATTCAATTAGAAAAAATATTAGAAATAAAAGGAAAAAACTTGATCGGAATTTTGTACAGGAGTCAGCAATGGCGTTGTCACAAAATTTCTTTTCTTATGAATTTTGTTCGATAGCAAAACTTATGGCATATATTTCCATTGAAAATGAAGCTGATCCATCATATATCATAGAAAATTGCATAAGAAAAAATGTTGAAGTATTTGTGCCTGGTCTTGATTTAGAGGATAAGATCCATCCAATGAAGTTTTGCGATACTAAAAGACTGGTAATGGGTAAATATAATGTGCCGGAGCCATCGGAAAGGGCTTTTTATGATTCCGTTGAAATCGATTTGATACTTGTTCCGGGAGTTGCCTTTGATTTAAAAGGCAATAGAATTGGATATGGAAAAGGATGTTATGATTCATTTCTAAAGGATACCAAAGCTATAAAAGTAGGTGTATGCTATGAGTTCCAGTTGATAAGTGGCGGAATAAAAGCAGATATTTACGACATACATATGGATTATATAATGACTGAAAATAAAATTTACGAGGTAAACAATGCTTTATAGTTCAATTGAAGAAACTATCGGCAACACACCTTTGGTTAGACTAAAAAGGATAGAGGAAAAGTATGAATTAAAATCCAGATTATTTGCCAAGTTGGAATATTTTAATCCAGGGGGAAGCATCAAGGACAGAACAGCCCTGAGCATGATTGACAGTGCATATGAGAATGGATATATAAAAGAGGGTTGGACTCTTGTTGAACCGACAAGCGGCAACACTGGGATAGGGCTTGCCACTGTAGCATGTAAATACAAGCTAAAAGTCATTCTTACTATGCCTGAATCAGTTTCAAAAGAGAGAATTGGTTTGATTAAAGCACTGGGAGCAACACCGGTTCTGACTCCAAAAGAATATGGTATTAAAGGTGCAATTGAAAAAGCGGAGGAGATATTGAAAAATACCCCTGACTCTTTTATGACGATGCAGTTTGCTAATAAAGCGAATCCTGAAGCACACTATAATAATACGGCTGTTGAAATTTTTAATGATCTTGGCAGAGCACCTGATGTTTTCATCGCAGGTGTAGGTACCGGTGGAACAATAACAGGTTGCGGACAATTTTATTCAAATGGCAATTATAATACAGAAATAATTGCAGTTGAACCTTTTGAGTCGTCAGTAATTTCAGGCGAAACACCGGGTAAACATGGGATACAGGGTATAGGAGCTGGATTTATCCCTGATATACTGGATGTCAGTGTTATTGATCGAATTATGCGGATAAGTACAGAAGAGGCCAGGGAATATTCAAAGGTACTGAACTCAGTTGAAAAAGTTACAGGAGGAATTTCTGCCGGTGCAGCCCTTTGTGCAGCAATCAAGGTAGCAATAGAGATGAAAGACAAGGACATTGTTTTCATTGTTCCCGATACATCCGAACGCTATCTTTCCACCGGAATGTTTGATGAGTGAAACTATCTTATTATTGCAGCCAGTCCGATATAAATAAAATATGATAACAGAAGAAGTATTCCCATAAACCGTGGATACTTCTTTTTGAATACAAAGGTGGAAATTGAGGCAATCAAGGTTATTACTGCAATCGCAGGTATATGAAAATAAAGCTTTAGGTTATCCAAAACAACAGGTTTTATTATGGAGGTGGTACCAAGAACAAAGGTGAGATTCAGTATATTTGCACCAAAGATATTTCCGATGGACAAAGAAGCTGCTTTTTTCCTGAGCGATGTAATTGCTGTAACTAATTCAGGAAGGCTTGTTCCAAGAGCTGTCATTGTTACACCGATTACAATGGATGGAACATTGAGAGAAACTGCGATCTTCTCTCCATATATTATCATAAGATTTGCACCGAATATGGTTAAGGCAAGTCCAATCAAAAACAAAACTGTATTCTTTATTATAGTTTTTTTGTCAGTGGCAACTGTTTCTTGATTTTCTATGTCCAGCTTGTATTTCTTTGCTTCTGTATAATTATAGTAGATAAAGCCGGCTGCAAACAGAAGGAAAATAATTCCTGTAATATAATTAAATATTCCGGTAAAGTATCCTATAAGAAAGTACAAAACCAGTGCGAGTGAAATAAAGGCAGATTTTATCTTCAAGGCGCTTTTGTAATGTAGCAATGGAGTGGAAAAAACGACTACTATACCGAGGATTAGTCCTGTATTGCAGCCAACGGACCCAATGGCGTTGCCAAGGGCCATGGATGTATCATTGTTTATAGCAGCTCCTGTGGAAACCAAAAGTTCAGGTAATGTGGTGCAGATACTAACAAGGGTTGCTCCAATTATAAACTTGGGAATATGGAGGGCAGTGGCAATCCATATAGTAGCATCTACAAACCAATCACTGCCTTTTATAATAAGGACCAGACCAAATGCAAAAAGTAGAATGTATAACAAAAGATTCATAAAGCTTTTCCTTTGCCAGATTTAACAAATACAGAATCACCGAATTTTGAACCTTTGATTTCATCTGCAACTCTGTCACACTTTATTTTAAGAATAAAGTAAATGTTCCCATTGGCTTGATTATAATCGCTCAATGACTCAAAATTAGCCTGACCCTTTGAAATTATAACATCACATGTGTTAAGGAGATTAATGAATTCTTCAGAAGAATCCTTAGGACTTACACCGAGGAAACCTGAGCCTGTTTCAACTATTTCAGCATATTTATCCATCCCGGCAAAAACGGCATCATCATACATGGCATCATTCAGAATAGGGGCAGATTTAACAGATAAATAGACTTTTTTGCCTTTCTCGGCAAGAAACTTAACAACCGGAGTATCAAATACAATTTCACCGCAGTTATCAGCCAGATAAAGAATTGTTTCAGCTTTTTCAATATCTTCTTTAAAATCCTGATAATGATCGATTGAAAATCCTTTTTTCATTGTATCTTCAATGGTTTTTTCAATATCATATTCAACCACAATACCGGTATCAATTATATTTCCTGCAGCACAGAGTTTTATATTCCAATAAAGACCCGGATGTTCACCGGCATGATGTTCCATGAATCTATCAAGTATTTCACGGGCTTGAATGTTCGAATTTCTTTTTTCATCAACGAAAGGGTCAGTATTACCGCACAATTCATAAGTCTTGAGAATAGAAAATGTAGAATTGTAACAGGGAGTTTCATCCATGCTGAAATTACGGACAAGATCCATGATTTCATATAATACAGCGGGTTGCTCTGCTTCTGGTTTATGTGCAAAGTGCATGCAGTTGATAGCCTGCTTAAGATAACAGTAAATGCAGTCTGGGGTTGCTTTCATCATCTAACCTTTCTATTTATATATAAAATATAAACCGAGTTGGCAAATACAGAAATATATGCCAGTATGACCAATAGAATTTTCGCTATCATATCTGCCAACAAACTGCTACCAAGGAATTCAAGGGGGCCTGCTGTAAAAACTCGATAAGTTATGTAAATTGCAGGGAAAATAGATATAGTGGTAACAGCCATCATTGACCTTGAAGAATAACTTGATGCGGTTCGTTTCTGATAGAAGAAGAAAATCAAAAGGAATGTATTGTTGGCAAGCAATGAAATAAAAAGGCCGTAAATAAATATATAAAGTTGTTCAGAAGCTATAAAATATCCGGTAGAAAATATAAAGGCAAAAACGGCAAGGTGAGTAAAATGAAGTATTAACTTAAAATCAGCTTTGATGTCTGCTATCAAACCAAGACCGAGCATATATGATAAAAATCCTGTAATCATAAGAACATAACCAACGGAGTCAGTAATTTCATCATTGACTGATAGAGTAAATAAATCAAAGAAATTATTGCCTTCAATTAAAAAAATAAGCAAAAAGACAGTCAGCCCAATGGTGGCTGCAAATCCGAACATTGGAAATGGAAAGTTGCGTCTTCGTCTGTGGAAAGAAAAATCAAAACTCATTGATACTCCTTAAACATCTCTGACAATACTACCATAAGCCTTTGGGTTCGTAAATAGATTTTACCTGTGTACAGTTTAATATTTATGATCATATGTTATAATTTTTCTATGGATAAATTCGTTCATCTTCATCTTCATACTGAGTACAGCCTTCTTGACGGAGCTGTTAGAATCCATGATCTTGCAGCCAGGGCAGCAGAGTTCAAAATGCCTGCAGTAGCCATGACTGACCATGGGGTAATGTATGGAGCAGTGGATTTTTATAAGGAAGCAATTGAGAAGGGGGTCAAACCCATCCTTGGATGTGAAATATATATGGCCAAGCGTTCAAGATTCGACAAGGAACATGTATATGACACCGAACCAAGCCACCTTGTTTTGCTTGCTAAGAATAATTCTGGTTATCAAAATTTAATCAAAATCGTAAGCCGGGCACACCTTGAGGGTTTTTATTACAAACCTAGAGCAGATTATGAGTTGCTGGAGGCATTTTCTGAAGGCCTGATTGCTCTAAGCGCATGTCTTGCAGGTGCTATTCCCAGGGCAATACTTGAAGGGGACAGAAAAGGAGCCATTGAAATTGCTTTGCGATATAACAGAATTTTTGGTGAAGGGAATTTTTATCTGGAACTGCAGAACAACGGTATTGAAAGTCAGAATATCGTAAACCAGGCACTTATTGATATTTCAAAGGAGACAGGAATCCCATTGGTGGCCACCAATGATGTGCATTATCTGAATAAAAGGGATGCTGAGGCACATGACGTTTTACTATGTATCCAAACTGGCAAAACAGTTGATGAACCTGACAGGATGAGGTTTCCAAATGACGAATTCTATTTCAAAAGCAACTCTGAAATGATTGAACTATTCCATGATGTACCCGAAGCAATTTCCAATACTTTATCCATTGCCGAAAGATGCAATGTTGAACTTGACCTTGGCAGCACGCATCTGCCGACTTTCAATCTCGGGGAGGAAGTTGACCATTATGATTATCTTTGCACAAAGGTAAATGAGGGACTTTTAAGGCGTTATGGCTCTAATATAGCAGGATATATCAGAGACAGAGCTGAATTTGAACTGGATGTTATCAGACAAATGGCATATACGGACTACTTCCTGATTGTTTCAGACTTTATCAATTATGCAAAGATTAATAAAATAATGGTAGGACCGGGGAGGGGCTCAGCTGCCGGAAGCATAGTTTCATATTGTCTTGGTATTACTAATATTGACCCTATAAAGTATGACCTTCTCTTTGAGAGATTCCTTAATCCTGAAAGAATATCCATGCCTGACATCGATATTGATTTCTGTTATGAAAACAGACACAGGGTAATAGAATATGTTACTGAAAAATATGGAAAGGACAAAGTGTGCCAGATTATAACATTTGGAACAATGGCTGCCAGAGCAGCCATCAGGGATGTAGGACGAGCTCTTAATGTTTCATATGCACAGACGGATATTGTAGCAAAAATGATACCGCATAGTCCTGAGATGACAATTTCCAGGGCGATGAAGACAAACAAGGAACTTGCGAATTTATATGATGACAATGATACAGTACAAAAATTGATAGACACTGCCATGCTTCTTGAAGGAATGGCAAGACATTCATCAACACATGCTGCAGGGGTTGTCATTACTGAAAAAAGTGTCGATGAGTATATTCCGCTGCAAAAGAATGAAGATGCTGTTGTTACCCAGTTCACCATGGAAAAACTTGAACAACTTGGTTTGTTGAAGATGGATTTTCTTGGTCTTAGAACGCTTACTGTTTTACAGGATGCTGTCAATATGATAAGCAGCAGACATGGAATTGCAATAGATATTGACAATATGAAATACGATGATCCCAGGGTATTCAAGACTATTTCGGAAGGATATACTGCAGGAATATTCCAGTTGGAAAGTGCCGGCATGACATCTTTCATGAAAGAATTGAAACCAGGAAGCCTGGAGGATATCATTGCAGGAATATCATTGTTCAGGCCTGGTCCGATGGAACAGATACCCAGGTACCTCGAATATAAGAACAACCCCTTAAAAGCTGTTTATCATCACGAATTACTTAGGCCTATACTTGATGTTACCTACGGATGCATGGTTTACCAGGAACAGGTAATGAGAATTGTCCAGGATATAGGAGGCTATACTCTTGCCGGTGCAGATCAGGTAAGAAGGATAATGTCCAAGAAAAAAGTCAAGCAAATGGAGGAAGAAAGGGGTAAATTCATTGCAGGAGCAATAGAACGGGATGTTTCGCCCGCCATTGCTTCCACCATCTTTGATGAAATGATGGATTTTGCTTCATATGCATTCAATAAATCACATGCTGCGGCTTATGCAGTAATAGCATATCAAACCGCATTTTTTAAAACATACTATCCCATGGAGTTCATGGCAGCAACTCTGAACAGTTTCATGGGGTCAACTGACCGTATTTCTCTATATATCCTTGAATGCAGGAGACTTGGGATTGCAGTCCTGGCTCCTGATATAAATTCCAGTATGGTCAAATTCGGTGTTGATGGCAGCGATATAAGATTTGGTTTTGCTGCAATAAAAAATGTGGGCAGCAAAGCAGCTGAAGAGATTGTAATTGAAAGAGAAAAGGGAGGCCTGTTCACTTCTTTCATTGATTTTGCCAAAAGGGTTTCAGGTCTTGGTGTAAATAAGAAATGCATTGAAAGTCTTATGAAGTGCGGTGCATTTGATTCACTGGGAATTAACAGAAGGCAGCTCATTTCTTCATTTGAAGGAATACTGGATTCAATCAACAAGGAGAGAAGAAATAATATTGAAGGACAGCTGAATCTATTTGAATCTACTGAGGCTGTTTCAGGAATTGAGAGTTATTCTTTTCCTGATATAAATGAATTTGACAAAGACAGGCTTCTTGCAATGGAAAAAGAGTTGCTGGGTATCTATACATCAGGAAATCCACTTGATGAATTTGAAGATCTTATCAGAAAAAATTCAACATTCGACAGCACAAATAAAATCATAGATGCTGAATCACCCGACACATCCTTTTTTGATGGAAAGGGAGTTACATGTGCCGGAATGCTGAGACAAATAACAAAAAAGGTTACAAAAAACAACAACATGATGGCATTCGTTGAATTGGAAGATTTATTCGGCAGCATTGAGCTTATAATTTTTCCAAATATATATGACAAATTTTCGGGTTTAATAACAGAAGATTCCAAGGTTCTTGTTAGAGGGAAGCTCAGTATCAGGGAAGATGAAGAAATTAAAGTCATTTGTGATGAAATTCTTCCATTGAACAAAGGTGTGGCAATAAGTAATGAAAAAACCAATGAACAAAAGAAAAAACAGAATTCTGCCAAACCATCAGGAGGTATTTCATGTATTTATATCAACGCAGACAATGTTGACATTGATAGAATTATGAACACCCTTGCATATTTTGGCCCCGGGAATATTCCTGTTATCCTTCGAAGAAAATCAAACGGCAGGAAACTTGAAAAGATTCTGGACAAGTCATTCTATATTCCGGAAAAAAGTGATATTATTTCTGAGGTTACAGAAATAACAGGTGAGGGAAATATCTATATAAAAATGAATGATTAATAGATTTAATATATAATGTTTAAGAAAGATGGTGAAAATATGAACAACAGGT
>JAFGIJ010000196.1 GCA_016929655.1 Clostridia bacterium | reverse complement strand
TCAGTTCAACTGTTATATCAGAAACCCTTATGGTCTCTTCCATGGGCCTTCCCGGTCCCCTTGTCATATTAACCATATGAACTTGAAGATTACCGGTGTGCAGCTGCTTCCTGAGGCTTATTTCAACACTCTGCGGTGCATTTGTCACAGTCAGTGGATCGGCAGTCTCTTCAAGCCTTCTTGCAATCATTTTTCTGTTGTCCGGGTTGCACCACACGTTATATACTTCACCGACGGTCCCGGATATATAAATGCAGCTTCCCTTTCCATATTTATTTCTTGAAATATATCCATAACTATCTGTAGGAAAGGCAACATACCTTCCTGCCATGGGATAAAAACTTCTGGCTAAAAGTTCTGCTCCCTCAGCTGCTTCTATTTCCCAGGCAAATCCGCTCATTGGTATGATATTCTCTTCAATGTCTTCCAAAAGCTCTGTATAGCCTATGCCTACATCTTTATACTCAACCAGGTTTCCACGCTTAACTCCAAACATATCGTCAAGTATACCTATATCTCTTTTTGTTCCTGTTTCGTCATACATACCTGTATCAAAGGTAGCAAGAAGATTTCCACCTTCCCTTACATACTTCCTGAGGATATCAGCTTCTTTTTCTGAGATACATGCATATGTGGGTAAAATCAGAAGATCATAATTGAATATTCTTCCATCGAATATGCAGTCCTGGTCGGCAATGTCAAACTGGACATGACTCCTTGTCAGTATATCCGCGAATCCCGTAAGAGCATCGTGGTGGTTTCCGTTCTTTCCTTCCCCGCCGATCTGCTGGCTGTCAGTGAAATCTGTCTTCATGACACTTGATGCATAGTAATTCGAAGTGGCATCTGACCACATGAGTGCAACCTTTGCACAGGATTTCGTATTTATCAGATGTTTTTCATTGTTCATAATATACTGGTTGAATTTAGCTGAAACCCGCCCCGCTTCACTTTTGAACATTTTTGTGGGCCCATGGATTCCATACCAGATATTTGCACCCTGTGCCAGGGAAAGGGAATAAAGACGTTCTGTTTCAGTGCCTGTGTACATGCAGTATGAATATGGTTTGGCATCCCCGGCTATGAATACCACGTAGGGTTTTCCATTTGCCTTGGTTTCGATGTATTTGGCATGACTGGTGGTATGGGTATAGTCAAAGGATTTGTTTATCCAGCAAAAACCACCTTCGGTACCAAGAAAATCAACATATGGATATACCTTTGAGGTATTGCTGCCCGTAACATCTGCCCTCAGGGCAGAATTATTTATATATAGCTTTATTTCCGGATTAAGCCTTTCCTTCATCCCGAAGGTATTTTTAATCATTTCAGTAACTGAGTTGGTCCTGAATTCAAGGAACTCGCTGTATTTTGCATCAAAGATGCTTTTCCCATACTCTTTTTGAAACTTTTCCTGGCAGTAATCGCAATAACATCCATTTCTCATGAATAAAGGTCCGTCAAGGAATAAACCGTCCAGTTCATGTTCACATAGTTTTTCAAGATTTTTTAGATATTCATCCATCCAGGGCGAATTAATGCATATGAGATACTGGTTTCCATAGGCGGGGATATGTTTTCCCTCCCTGTCCTTTTGTTTCCATTCCGGATGTTCAAGGATTGTGTCTTCATAAACACAGTGGACGTTCCAGTAAAGGATTTCCCTGAGATTATTTTTTCTTGCTTCAGCCAGATATTCATCCAGCTTCTCGCCGTCCCGCTCCTCATTGTAAGAAGAAACATGCCCGGTTGCATTTATATGCAAAAGCTGCTCACCATTGAAACCATTCTTCAGCACATGATTCTTCATAATATCAAAGCTGTCCTCACCGTAATTGCATTGGACAGCCGATAAAACCATGGGCTTCTCATACCACTTGAAATTATTCATTGTTTACCCCCGGTGCTATAGTGATTTTATTGTACTTACATCAAGACTCTTTACTATTTCATATGCCCATTTGATTGCGTTTTCATAATCTTCAAATGCGCAGTATCCATAATGACTGTGGATATATCTTGCAGGAACCCCAATGACAACCGTGGGAACTCCATGATGGGCAAGATGTATTGCTCCTGCATTTGTTCCTCCGCCCGTTCTTACAGCATCCTGGAAAGCAATGCCGGCTTTTTTAGCGACGAACCTTGCATAAGCCAGAAAACCAGGATGGGTTATCATACTCCCGTCCCTGTGCCTGACCTGAGGGCCTTTTTTAAGTCCTGCCTGACAGGAATATTTATCTGTATAAACATCATCAGCGGGAGTGCCTTCAAATACTATGGCCAGATCAGGTTTTATTACATTGGATGTAACACCTGCTCCTCTTAGACCGACTTCTTCCTGAGTTGATACTGCACCGACAACATCAACCTTAAGGTTTTCACTGGCAAGCTGGTTCATCAAGGCGACTTCGCATGCACAGCCTATTCTATTGTCAAATGCTTTTGCACACATTATTCCGTTTTTTTCATTTATGGAAAATTCAACATCAGGTATAACAGGGTTTGCAACTTCGATTCCAAATACATCAACAACTTCTTCCCTGCTGGTTGCACCGATGTCTATATAAAGATTATCAATGTCGGGGGCTGCATTTTTTTCAGCTGCAGACATAAAATGAGGAGGTTTGGATGTTGTAATTCCGTAAACATATTCTCCCCTTGAATTTCTTATCCTTACTTTGTGTGCGGGAACATTGCTTCCCTGCCATCCGCCAATTGCTATGAATTTAATAAGACCGTTCCCGGTTATGGTCTGAACCATGAATCCTATTTCATCGGAGTGTGAATCTATCATGACCATGGGGCGTCTGCCTGTATTTCCCTTCAGCGAAAGATATACGTTTCTCATGGGGTCAACCCTGAGGTCCAGGTCCCTTGATGCATATTTCTTTACTACATCAACAACTTCATCTTCGAAGCCTGAAATTCCATTGGCATTTGTAAGGTCTCTTATCAATGCAAGTCTGTCTGTCATGTTTACTCCTCAATTCTCTTGATATCTGCACCAAGTTCTGCAAGTTTTTGAACAAAGCCTTCATATCCCCTGTCTAGATATTCCAGGTTATATACCATTGTTGTTCCTTCTGCGGCCAAGCCTGA
Source organism: Clostridia bacterium (assembly GCA_016929655.1). Lineage (GTDB taxonomy): Bacteria > Bacillota > Clostridia > DUPQ01 > DUPQ01 > JAFGQE01. The sequence continues at coordinate 9,826 of JAFGIJ010000196.1, read as the reverse complement.
AAGTATCAGCGATGCGGCAGCCCGGAGGTCCATGGCACGTATCGGTGAACCAATCAGTTTGCTGACACCGGTAATAAGAGCGGTTCTTCCTTCAACCCTTATCTGTGCACCCATTTGAAGGAGTTGGTCAACATACTGGAATCTGTTGTCAAAGATGCCCTCAATCACAGTTCCCTGTCCTTCTGCAATCGCCAGCAGACTTACCATCTGTGGCTGCAGGTCAGTAGGGAATCCAGGATATTCAAGGGTTTGCACCAATACTGCCTTTGGTCTTCTGTTACCTTTTACAGTAATATAGTCATCACCTTCTTCAATGCTTACGGCACCGGTTTCATTCAATTTGACAGTCAATGATTCCATGTGCTCCGGAATTATATTCCTGACAGTTATTGTTCCTCTGGTCAGGGCTGCGGCTATCATGAATGTGCCGGCTTCTATCATATCAGGAACAACCGAGTAAGTTTTTCCACCACTTAGCTTTTCAACTCCGCGTATTCTTATCACACTTGTTCCTGCACCTTTTATATCTGCTCCCATCATATTGAGGAAGTTTGCAAGATCAACAATATGTGGTTCGCGGGCTGCATTTTCAAGAACAGTCATTCCATCTGCGAGTGTTGCTGCAAGCATTACATTGATTGTTGCACCGACCGAAATCTTGTCAAAATATATCTGTGTACCAATCAGTCGCCTTGCCTTGGCTGTAATATAACCGCCAACCGCTGCGAAAGTTGCGCCCAGTGCTTCAAATCCTTTTTTATGCTGGTCTATCGGCCGTGCCCCAAAATTACAGCCTCCTGGGAAAATAACCTCGGCACTGTGCGTCCTTCCGAGAAGGGCACCTACCAGATAGTATGAAGCCCTCATTTTATTGAGGTCATTTTTATCTGCCTTTGATTTGTTTATTTCTGTGCAATCTATTGATACGGTGTCATGTCCAAGATGCTCAACTACTCCTCCAAGATCTTCCAGAGTATCAAGCAGTATACATACATCGGTAATTTTGGGAAGATTTTCAATGATTACCTTCCCTTCCACAAGAATAGCTGCCGCAACCAATGCAACAGCCGCATTCTTTGATCCATGTATGCTTACTTCTCCCTTTAACTTCCTACCGCCGTTTATGACGAGTTTTTCTTTAGTAATCACTTTTAAACTCCAATCCCATCTGTATCCTTCCAGCCTTAAGTCCCGGGAAACAAAATATCAATCTTTAATACATTAAAGGTCAACAACCGGGAGCAAATGTATTATACTTTAATGGAACAAATACTTCAAACCAGGGAGACAATATTTTTATGAAATCAGCAGAACTCGGACAGGTCAGGATTACCGGTGGGTATTGGAAACAAAGATGTGATGTAAACCGTGATATAACCCTCAACACAGAGTATATCCAGCTCAGGGATACCGGAAGGCTTCACACCTTCAGACAGACTTGGAAAGAAGGAGACCCATTTGAACCTCATCAGTTCTGGGATTCCGATATTGCCAAATGGATTGAAGCAGTCTCCTACAGCATCATTCATAATCCTGACAAAGACCTTGAATCCAAAGTTGATGAAATAGTTGACGAAATGGAAACGGCTCAGTGGGATGATGGTTACCTCAATAGCTATTACTCTGTCAAAGACAAGTCGGCAAGATGGACCAATCTCCTCATTGATCATGAACTGTATTGCGCGGGGCACCTCATGGAAGCCGCAATTGCATATTTCCAGGCAACCGGCAAGGATAAAATGCTCAATATTCTATGCAGGTATGCAGATCATATCAATTCGGTTTTCGGACCTGAAGCTGGCAAGCTGAGGGGTTATCCTGGACACCAGGAGATAGAGCTTGCTCTTGTCAAGCTATATAAAGTCACCGGGAATGAAAAATACCTGCGGCTTTCGGAATTCTTTGTAACAGAAAGGGGCCGTCAACCTCATTATTATGATGCTGAGTTGGAGCGAAACCCTGGAATAAAGAGATATGACAGGCAAAAAGGCAGCAAATTGAAATATGCAGATGTGCAGGCTCACCTGCCGGTCACCGAACAGGATACAATCGAAGGGCACTCAGTCAGAGCACTGTACTTCCTTTCCGGAGTTGCTGATGTGGCTGAACTCACAGGCAGAGCTGACCTTATAGCAGCCTGTGAAAGACTATATGACAATATGACACAAAGAAGAATGTATATAACAGGAGGAATAGGTGACACAGCTGACATTGAAAGATTTACATATGACTATAATCTTCCGAATGAAACAGCATATGCAGAAACATGTGCAGCCATTGCTTCAGTCTTCTTCTGCCACAGGATGCTGAATATTACACGGGATGGCAAGTACGGTGACACCATGGAGCTGACCTTGCATAATGGAATCATGTCCGGAATAAGCCTGGATGGCACAAAATTCTTTTATGCAAATCCATTGGCTGTAGATGCCAAAGCCGTAGATGAGGAAACCATTGGAATAAATATCCGACATATGGGTTACAAAAGGCATGAATGGTTCGGCTGTGCCTGCTGTCCTCCGAATCTGGCCAGACTTCTAAGCAGCCTTGAAATGTACTTCTATTCCCATGACTGCAATGCTATATACGTCAATCTGTACGGCGATTCCGAGTTCAGCCTTGACGGTATAACCCTTTCTCAAAAAACAAATTATCCATGGAGCGAAAAAATCGAAATAACCGTAGGCTGTGAGACTTCATTTGATAAAAGCATTGCACTACGCATCCCCGGATGGTGCAGGAAACTTGGAGTCAAAGTCAATGGGATGACGGTTTCCCCTGAATTCAAAAAAGGCTATGCATATATCAACAGCATATGGAACGACGGTGATATCATTGAACTGATCCTTGAAATGCCCGTTGAAAAAATGCAGGCCCATCCATATGCAAGGCATAACACAGGTAAATTGGCTTTGAAACGAGGCCCGATTGTATACTGCCTTGAAGAAGAGGACAATGGAAAGCATCTCAATACCCTTTTCATCAAGCCAACAGACCATTTCAATGTCACTTATGATGCAGATTTCCTTGGTGGATGTGCCTATCTTACAGGGCAGGCCTTCAAAATATCAGACGAAGGTTTTGAAAGAACCCTGTATGCTCCTTATGCGCCGGAATATATACCTGTACCCATCAAGGCGATACCCTATGCCATGTGGACCAACAGAACTCCCGGAGACATGTCCGTCTGGCTGAATGCTTTGAAATAACAACACAAAGCCAACCAATCATCCTTGGGATGATTGGTTGGCTGATATCTTCTTTTGTTGGTTTTCTAAATTATTGGTTTGAACTTATTCCCTGGAAACAGTGACTTATTGTATTGTGGTCACTTCCGGGAAGAAAATCAGGATTTCTCATCTGGACCTGATCGCCGCCTGCCAGGGCTGTTCCTGCTCCAATTACCAATACCCCTACAATAATTATTATTGCAATAATTTTTTTCATCACACTCTTCCTTTCATACTTTTGATTATATATTCGTATGAAGAGGCCTTTTTTCAGGGGTTGGGTATTTCAGGTATTCAGTTCCCTTGGTTTCAATGCAGCAGCAATAGCGGTTACTAAAATAATGGAAACGACCAGTTCCAGTGTTCCGTTAACGGTTCCAACAGATACCAGTATGTTGGCAACTTCCAGTCTCGTTATATCAAGTGCATTGGCAAAGACATCCTTGAAGAAAATGTATGCAAGACCGAGGAATAGGATTGTATTTGTCAAAGAGCCTGTACCGGCAGCTAGTACTGTACTTAAGCTTTTCCCTTTGATACCGAAAGCAAGCCAGATGCCAACTCCGATGATTGCTGCTATTAGAATAATGAACATGTAGTATGTACCCAGACCACCGCCTGCATTTATAAGATCAATGAGCTTGTAAATTGAGTATCCGAGCATACCTACACCAATAATCGCCAATACTGCCTTTGATATTTTTTCAGGTATTTTTTTTGCCCATTTATAGACCAGAGCACTTGTTAATCCTATTAAAACTCGTGGCACAATAGCATTTACAACAACAAGGGCATAGTTTCTGAATTCTCCCGTTGCCCATGCAAATCCAAATGTTGGGTCTGCCGGTGCCTGTGTGACACTCAGAATACCGAAGAAAAGCCCTACAGCCATACCAACATACGGACCTCCGTATATTGCACCGAGTATTACAGGAATATGCAAAGTAGTTGCCAGGATTGGTCCGAATCTGATGAATCCCACCTGTGGGATAAAATACATCACAAGGACTATTGCTCCCAGAATTGCTGATAGAACCAGTTTGTATGTCTTGCCTGATGAATTCACGATTACCTCCGCTTCAGCTCCCTTTCAGGATGCCGATCGAATAAAAATCCGATTAATTTTGATGTCCGGTTCCATTCGGATACCGGCAGTTGGAATATAACACATATATATTGCCCATGCAACAACAAACACCCCCAATAATTCCAACAAGAAAAAATAATTACACCTGTCGTAAATATTTACGTCAGGTGTAATTATTTTGTATCGATATGCAAGAAATAAGACTGCGGGGGGCGCAGTCTTATAAGGGGAATTTGGGGTTAGGTTAATAAATTGTAATTTCATTATAATTTTGAAATGTGAATATACTGTTATAAAAATATGAATATTCTATGAACTTTATATGTGATGTATAATACAGTCATGAAACAGACATATGAATGTGAATTCCTTGTAGCAGGTGCCGGTATTGCAGGAATATGTGCCGCAATACAGGCAGGCAGACTTGGAATTGACACCGTTATCATAGAGAAGGAAATGACTCTGGGAGGTAATGCCGGACCTCTTTTCGGTGTCGGCCCTTCAGGTGCCCATGTCAACAATGAGTTTTATACAGAAACAGGTATTGTACTGGAGATTGAGGAACGCCTGAGCAAGGAAGGTGCCCGTCCTGCACAAAATTACATGGCACTGAACACCTCTGCTCTTTGGGACCGTGTTATTTCTGATATGCTCAGGGAAGCAGGTGTAAGAATATTCAGGAAACATCTGGTAACCGATGCAAAAGCGTCACATTCGAAAATCCGTAGTGTATCAGTTACAAATATTGAAAATCTGGATCAGCTTGATTTCATGATAAACGGTTTTACCATGGATGCCACAGGCGATGCCCATCTTGCATATCTGTCCGGAGCTGAAACGGTCATAGGCCGGGAATCAAAAAGCGAAACAGGCGAGAGAAGTGCACCGGAAAAAAGTGATAAAACAATTTCGGCCGCAAGTCTTATGGCAATTACAGTAGATACTGGAATTAGAAAGACCTTTGTCCCTCCCCCTGGTACTCCCACCTGGAATCCTTCAAAGCCGGCCAATACCTTTGACCCGAACAAAAAATACAACTATATATTCCAGGTTGATGAAGGTGGATTGGAAAACGGACTAAATTCCATGACTTCCCCTCAGGCTCTTTATGAAAGTCTGGTGGAACATATTTATTCCATCTGGGATTATTTCAAGAACACAAAGTACAAAGGCCTTGCCGAAACACATGAGCTCATATGGATCAGTCCAATTCTGGGTCGCAGGGAATCCAGAAGAATTGTCGGTGACTATATGCTGACACAGACCGACATCGAAGAAAACAGGGATTTCCCTGATGCAGCTGGTTTCGGAGGCTTTTATCTGGATTACCATCCGCCTTCTCATGACGGGGGATATGAAACGGTTTTCTACTATAATCCTCAGCCCTACCAGATTCCCCTGAGATGCCTTTATTCGCATAATATAAAGAACCTTTTATCAGGAGGCAGGGCAATTTCAGCAACGCATCTTGCATTTACGAGTACAAGGGTAATGAGAACCGGTGGTCTTCTTGGACAATCGGCTGCTGTTGCAGCATATTTGTGTCTGAAAAAACAAGTTAATCCTGCTGATATAGTAAATTCATATATCGATGAATTCCATACGCTGCTGAAGATAAACGATGTTTTCATACCAGGCATAATTTCACAGGACTCATCCAATCTTGTGAATTCAGCTGTGATATCTGCTACAAGTGAAGCTTCCCTCAGTATTCCTTCAGACCCGATTTCACCGCAATACACTAAAAGTCCAGCAACTGCACGTATATATTCAATTCCGGATAAGCTTGATAAAGTAATGCTCTATGTATGGAATAAGAAAAAGACACTCGGCAGCCTTGAGCTGGTAATATCATATGGAAAAACATCTGAATTCATTTATAATGAACCGGAATTGAATAAAAGTCCGGCAGAATACAGTTTTCACTATCCTGAAAGAGAGAATGACGTCAGCGCCTTCGATGTAATCTATTCAAAACAAATGAAAATACCTGCTCACTATCATGGATGGGTTTCATATGACTGCGGGATTTCAAAACTTGAAGCTGCAGATAGAAAAACAGTTCGAAAATGTCTGAAAATAAAAGCCACTGGAAATGTTGACTTAGCTCTGAATGGGAATCCTCCTGATTTCATTGAAGGTGACAATATCCCGTTGTTTTGTATAGAACCTGCATATGTTTATGGCTCTGCACATAATATCAAGGACGGAGTGATTCACAGAGAAGGCATCGGTTTATTACACCAGTGGATCAGCTCTCCTAACAAACCTCTTCCCCAGGCACTGACCATTGATTTCGGCCAGAAAGTGGCCATCAAGCATATTGATATAATCTTTGACTCTACTGAAAAAACCGAAGCCGACATGTTTTACTGCAAAGGAGAACTTGCTTCACCCAGACTTGTAAAATCATATTCAGTGGATACCATATCATCCGGCTCTTCCAAAACCATATATGAAACAAAAGACAACAGGCATCGATTCAATAAAATCATACTGGCCGAACCTGTTGAAACGGATTCGATTCGAATTACTGTAAATTCAACTGTAACAGAAGGGAATCCTGCAAGGATATATGAAGTCAGGGTCATTTGATTGAATTCTATCTTCTAAAAAGGTCTAATAGCATCCATTTTTTGTCTTCGAAATATATCTGTTCAGCCGGTTTAACTGCAGGTATAAAACGTGTTTTTTAGTGACCGATACTGCCAGGTATAATAATATAGATACATTTTTATTCGCTGTGTGAATTTCCATGATGGATTATTTTATTATGTTATTTGAATTCCTACCGTTGTATAATACTCTTCTAACTTCCATTACATTATCAATGACTACATAATAAACGGTATAATTATCTACATAAATGCGATAGTAGGGATATTTTCATCTTCTTCCAGACTGAAATTATTCAAATGATAGTGGACAACTTAATCTACTATAAATTGCACTCTCTATTTTGTCGATTAGATTTAGAGCACTTTGAGGATTCTGTAACTTAAAAGCTATATAGTCCAGAATTTTATTCAAATCCTCTTCATATTTGGGAATATACCTCAGGTTATATTTATCACTTAGAATTAATTCTATTCCTAACCCTTTTATGGACCTGATCGTGACTATATCTTACGTCGGTTGACTCTGCTTCTTTATCAGCTTCATCTAGTTTTAATTCTATATCATCCGTTAATTCAGCATACTTTTCAAGACTAAGCACCACCATAGAACCATAACCATTTTTAGTTAAGTATACAGGTTGTCCTTCTCTTACAACCATATCTTCGATCTCTGGAAACTTATTTCTCAAATCTGAAACCGGCCTGATTATTATCATTTATATCACACTTTCTACTTATATTATCTTAATTTTATCAATATATCAACACCTATTCACATTGAGCATAACACTCGACATCTACAACACCGGTATCTGTTTATTTCAAATATATATCTGTTGAGTCGATGTTGCAACAAGCCAGATTTGTTGTTTTTAATGGCAGCTACTGCCAGATAGAATAATGTAGATACATTGTTAACGATTATGTGCTACTTCTCTTCTGCTCTATAATCTACTTTTTCTAAACCCACTTTATATCCTTTATCTAATGCATTTTTGCTAACAATATTTAGCAAATTATCTAACCTTAATATAGCCGATTCCTTGTCTCTATAAGGTGCCTGGCCAATACCATTTATTATTTTATCAATCTCACTCTTAACGCTACTGCCGAAATAAACACTTAATGAAGTTTTATATAAATTTTTTCTAGGGTCAAAATTAATATTATCTAATAGAGCAATAACTTTTAAAAATAATGACACCACTTCAACATATATTTTTATTATCGAATACGGATCTGCATTAGTCTTTAGAATACTTTTCAAAACATAGATTCTTCTTATTAAAAAATCTAATTTCCCCTCAAGCCTTTCTTTCATAACATCAGCGTTATTCGCATTAATGTCTTTTATAAACCTAGCATATAAATCGTAATCATCCCTTAATACTTCTACATTAGTATAATTATATAGCGCAATATCATTTAAATTTCTTAAGTTATTTACTACATCACCTACCTTTTCAGCATAAAAATGCAACTGAATGCCATCTATCTTAACTTCACTAGGCCTACCTGATTTCCATCTCTCGCCTTCAGATATTATAGAAAAAACATTATCCTCACAAAGCAATGCAATATCGACATCAGAATTTGGACCACATATTCCTTTGGCCACTGACCCTATAAGAAGAAAACATATACTATTTTCATATTTTTTTATTTTTGGTATATTTAAAATGTAAGGAAAACCTTTTTCATGTGCAAAAATGGATAATACTTTTTTATACTGATTCAACTTTCGACCTCCCAAGTAGACCATGTTTCGTCTGAAGTTCCGCGTTCCTGAGTCTCTGAGTCAGCCACAGTATTATGTGCCTGCACCCGACGAAGAGATGTTTTTCATTCCTATACAATAATGATACTAACCCGTTAGTTAATGGGAACATATTGTTATCAGATTTTGGCCTAATTTGCTTTTATCCAAGCAAAAAACATTTCTAACCTTCTATATATATTTTATTGCCATCTGAATCAACATAAATAAAATCCATATTTTTTAGCCTAACAATTTTAATATTATGTTCTAATTCAATTCTACATAATTGCTGTTCCAAATCTTTAACTTTACTAAGTAACATATCATAATGCGGAAATAGAACGTCATCTGTAAATCCAAGTCCATGAGTATCCTCAGAAATGTCTTCTGTAATTCCTATTATTGATCCAAAATATTTAGTGTACTTGTTTCCACTGGAAAGCAACATTGCTCCTGCACTAGCTCCTATAATGTGACTACCTCTGTCACCCATTTTTCTTAACTGAACATCAATACCAGTTTTTTTAACTAAATTAAATAAAACACAAGAATTTCCACCTAAAATAGTAACTATGTCGTATTTTAATATAGTATTTGGATCATCAAACTCAAGATTATAAAAATCCACCTCCTTTAAACCTTTTTGAACTAAATAATTACGAGTAATTAAAGCTATTGGATGCTTCTCTTTAAGTGGTTGCATTCCGTTTGCAATGATACATGCTCTCTGAACCGGCTTCAAGGAACTTTCTTTTAAAAGTTTAAAAACATTTGGGTTTGTAAAACCCGCTGATGTTAAAAATATCATTTAGCCTCCTGCATTCACACTCTTTATTCTCTAAGCCGTTAAAAATCAAATTGGATATGTAATTTTATTCTGAAAACAGATTTCAATTACATCATCGCCTCTCCTGATACTCAGTTTCTCTGCTTCGTATCACCTCCATCAGTTCAACAGCCCTCATATGCTGAGGCATATCTGCCGGGGAACCAAGGCCCTTCCTGATGTTTTCATAGAAATCCCTGTGTTCGTCGTAGAAACCACTGCTTATAAACATTTCCGTCATCTCTCCATGTAATTCTTTGACAAGATTACCGCCCCTGTACTCAAGTATGCTTCCTGGATAATCCG
>JAFGIJ010000036.1 GCA_016929655.1 Clostridia bacterium | reverse complement strand
TTCTTCATGGTGCTCATTGGTCAGCTCATATATCCTGTAACACTATTTGCAGGGGTTTATCTCCTGGTTTCTAGATTTGGTGAAATAGGAGGATGGTCTGTTCCTGAACTGACTTTCAGCTTCGGAGCACTTTTGATTTCTTATTCAATAGCAGAGGCCTTTGCAAGAGGTTTTGACCTGTTCCCTTCAATGGTCAGAGACGGCGGATTTGACAGGGTACTGGTCAGGCCTCGGGGAACCATATTGCAGGTTCTTGGGTCAAGATTCGAAATCAACAGGGTAGGAAAGCTGGTAAGCTCGTTGATAATGTATATCTGGGCTGTCTTCAATCTGGGTATTGCATGGACTGCGGATAAGGTCATTGTTGCGGTTTTTATGATTGTTGCTGGCATATTTGTTTTTTCAGGAGTATTCATCCTTGCTGCGGTATGGTCTTTCTGGACAATCAGCGGCAATGAGTTATTAAATATTTTGACTGATGGTACAAGGGAGATGGCTAGATTTCCCCTGGATGTCTACAGGAGCAAAATCATCTTAATATTTATTTTTATCATCCCTGTTGCTTCAGCAAATTTCCTGCCGCTTATGTACATCACGGGAAAAACCATGGAAAATCCAGCTATTTATGCTCTTTCACCTCTTCTTGGAATACTGTTCATCATTCCATGTCTGCTGCTGTGGCAGGTGGGAGTCAGGCACTATAAATCCACAGGAAGTTAAATTAGTGTTAGATATTATTACCTGCTTATAAAAACAGTTTAAATTTCGGTTGCAACGTGATATTATTAGCAGGAAATAATATATTATGCATTCAACGCATAAACAGGGGGACAATATGGAAAATGGATGGGATGGAATTCTGCAATTTATATTTCTATTTGTATTGCTCGGCGGAGCTTTGCTTATCAAGAACAGCTTCAAACTTTTCAAGAAGCACCTGATACCGCTGTCAATACTTGCCGGGCTTATGGGCCTTTTGCTGGGTCCTGAGATTCTGAAGATAATTCCCTTTAATACAGATGTGCTGACCAAGGCGGTGTATCATCTATTGGCAATAGGATTTATCGCATTGGGACTCAAAGAGAAAAAAGGCAAGACCAGTGAAGGCATCCTTAATACCGGATTCCTTACAGTGGCGACTTATGCAGTCCAGGGAATAATCGGTCTTGGAGTCTCCATACTGCTTGCTACATTCTTCTTCCCTGATTTGTTCAAGAGCATGGGAATGTTGCTTCCCCTTGGTTTTGGACAGGGTCCGGGACAGGCGGTATCAATAGGTATGACCTGGGAAAACATCGAACCTGTTGAACGAGCCTTTGAGAACGGTGCAAATGTTGGTCTCTCAATTGCTACCATAGGATTCCTTTGGGCATTGATAGGCGGAGTACCATTCATGAATTTTCTTGTAAGAAAGGAAAAGAAGGTAAGGATGAGGGAAATCCGTCCAGACCTTGAAGTTGTTTCAGATCCTTCAGGCGAAAGTGATGAACATACGATTAAAATCAAAAAATCCGTCAATATTGATGAACTTGCCATACAGCTGGTTCTGATAGGTGTAGTTTATTCCATTACTTATGCATTCATGTATTTCCTGGGCAATCTGCTCAAACCTCTAGGAACCTTCGGAAATACCCTTTCCGGGCTTCTGTGGGGATTCAATTTCCTCTGGGGTGCAATCATAGCCATGGGTGTGCGGAGTATCCTGGGAAGTCTTGGGAAAAAGAAAGTCATAAGGCAAACATATACTGATAATTTCATGCTTCAGAGGATTTCATCAACGGTATTTGACCTGATGATCACAGCCTCGATAGCAGCGGTTTCACTGACAGTTCTTAGACAATATCTGGTGCCGGTCCTTGCAATTACAACAGTCGGCGGAATATTCATGATCTTCTATTCATATTATATGAGCAAATGGATATACAAGACTGAAACAATAGAGCATACCGTTGTAATATATGGTACATGGACAGGGACCCTTACAACAGGAATGGCTCTTCTGAAAGAAATTGATCCGGAAGGAAAATCCCATGCACCTGAAAACATTGTAGTGGGCAGCGGTATTGCAGCTGCTGCGGCAATAGGATTGATGATGATCCTGAACCTGGCATCCATGGCTGAGGTTACGGGGAATGGAATTTATTATCTCTGGACATTCATCGCCCTGACACTGTATGCAGCAGCAATGGTGCTTGGAATAGTATTGGTAAAGAGGCACTACAGAAAAAAGAGCAATGGCTGAGAGACGAAGGTTTTTCAAAAAACTGATATTTTCAAGAGAGGCTGTATTATTCGATGCGCCTCTCTTTGTGTTGAAAACCTTCATTGCACTGCTGTGCGGATATGCCATTTTTAAAAACCATGGATTCATCAGTAAGGGCATGATATCTCTTATGCTTGGAATTGTGCTGACATTGGAACCTGTGAACATATCAGGCCTTCGAAACGGATTGGACCAGATAACAGCATCACTAATAGGCGGGGTAATAACCGTTATTGTAGTCCTTATCGGAGGGGTCAACATCATTACAGTTCCCCTGGCAGTAACCATAACATTGTATGTGACTCTGCTCATTGACTGGCGCAGGATGTCAATAATGGCTGTGTTTACTTCATTTTATCTGACACAGGCTATTATATACACTGAAGCAGGACAACCCGATGTTGTTTCAACCTTCGGCCTTCGGATGCTGGCCCTGGGTTCAGGGGTACTGATAGCAGTAATAATTAACTTCATGTTTTCATTGTTTTTCTATAAACAGGTATTCAGGAAAAGAACAATCTTCATAGTGGAGCAGACCATAGGCTATCTAAGGGAGTTTGTAAGTAATTGTGAGACTAAGGATAAGTGCAATCACACTGAACTCAAGAAAAAGATAATCCTCAACTTCAGGGATATAGATGTAATCAAAAGCAGGTTGTTGGATATGCGCAGGGAAAAAGAAGGAAGCATCAGGGTGGAGGATTATACAGCGGTACTTGAGGAAATGCGAGATTTCAACCACTATCTTCTCGATTTTGTAATGCTTTCAGTCAGTGGTGAACTTGAAGCCGGGGTATTCCTAGACCTGTCTTCTCTTATTGATTCCCTTGAATCCCTCCGCAATCTGCTGATAGGCAGAACTTCAGAGTGGCAGAAAGGTGAATGCGGTTGTTCAAATGCCAATATAATCAGAATGCAGGACTCTCTGCTTAGAATCAGTAAAATCATCTGATAATATTGATTGTTGCGGCAGATGAACAGACCGTTTGATGGCGATATTAAAACTTATGTCGTGGATTCTATAAATGAAGGGCGTTTTTTGATTGTTTTTCTGCAGACAGGCTTTCCTACTAAGGGAAGCAATTGTTCTCATTATTGTTGAAAAACTCCTTTCAATGGGTAAAATTGTATCAGTCATAGCTCCATGACCCGGTTTTATGGCAGTTGAAAGATGAGGAAACAACATGGAAGAAACAAAAGAAACAAAGAAAATAAAAAAGCCTACCTGGATAGGTTTATCAGTATATATTGCTATAATAGTTGTTCTTGGGCTGGCGGCATTGTTTGCACCCCAGCTTGCACGGCTTGTCAAAGGACCTGTTTTATGCATATATGTAGGAGTTTTACCCAAATATATACTGGGGCTTGCTTTCATTTTAGCCGGTATAGACGGCATTGCCTACGGAGTTCGTATTTACAGGGACATTGACTGGCTTGGAACTGCTGCTTCGGGATTACAGTCGGTCCTTCTGGTCATATTCCTGTTTTTTGTTTTTCCACTATCCTTGAAGGAAGGTGTACCTCCTGGTTCAACATATAACCTGATGAGGCTTATGATTGGTTTGATGCTTGTTTTTATCGGTTGGGACCTTGTAAGTGAAGCCAGGGGATTGATAAAGGCCAGAAAAAGCAATGCCAAAGAATCCAATGAGGCTGAAATAGAGTAATCCATGGTAACTGCTGTGATATAATCATCCGGGGGACCGGACAATGAAGGAACTGAACATAGCATATATAGGCGGCGGCTCAATGGCCTGGGCGAGAAACCTGATGAATGATCTGGTCATTGAAGAGGAACTTTTTGGAACAGTCAGGTTGTATGACATTGATTACAAGGCTGCTTTAAAAAACGAAAAAATCGGTAATTTGTACAATAATTCCAAAGGTGCCGTTACAACATGGAATTATATGGCAGCAAATACAATTGAAGAAGCCCTGGAGGGTGCGGATTTTGTGATTATATCCATACTTCCTGGAACATTTGATGACATGGAACAAGACGTTCATTATCCTCAAAGGTATGGCATTTACCAATCTGTAGGGGATACCACGGGACCCGGTGGCATAATGAGGTCAGTCAGGGCTATTCCGATGTATGAAATCATTGCCCGGAAAATTAAGGAAATCTGCCCGGAAGCCTATATAATTTCTTATACAAATCCAATGACAGTTCTAATAAAGACAATTTATGAAGTTTTCCCTGAAGCCAGGGCTTTTGGATGTTGTCATGAAGTTTTTGGTACACAAAGGCTGATTGCCTGTATGCTGGAAAACTTGGGTGTTGCAGAAAAAGTCAGCAGGAGGGACATAGGCACAAATGTTCTTGGTATAAATCATTTTACATGGGTTGATAAAATTGACTACAAAGGTATAGATGTATTCAGTGAATTTATGAAATTCGCCCGGGATTACCATGAATCCGGCTTTTGTGAAAATGGAAACTGGAATGATACATATTTTTCTTCAGGCCACAGGGTTATGTTCGATTTATTCCTTCAATATGGAATTGTTGCTGCAGCAGGTGACAGGCATCTGGCTGAATTTTGTCCAGGTTGGTACTTGAAGAACCCTGAAACAGCTGCATACTGGCAGTTCAGCCTTACACCGGTTAGCTGGAGAAAGGCTGATCGAATGGAGAGAATGGAAAAAACAAACAGATTGTATTCGGGTTTGGAAGCACCTGTTATTTCTGAAACCGGGGAAGAGGGAGTCAGGCTGATCAAGGCACTCTGCGGTCTGGGTAATGTAAAATCCAATGTGAATACTATCAACAAAGGACAGCACAAGGGTCTTCCTACCGGTGCCGTTGTTGAAACAAATGCGTGGTTTTCAGATGAAGGAATCAGGCCTGCAAATGCCGGTAGGCTGCCATATGATGTGGAGTCGCTGGTACTGCGGCATGTATATAATCAGAATCAATTGGTCAGGGCATGCCTGGATAGAAACGAAGATGGAGTGCTTGGGGTATTTCTCAATGATCCGCTTGTGCATTTGCCAAAGGGTGATGCTGTAAAACTTTTCAAAGAAATGTTTCGAATGAATGAAGTTTTTTGGAACCGGGGAGAACATAATGAAAATATATGAAGATTCAAGATATGAAAATAGTAGCTGCGCCTGCTTCATGGCAAGGAATGAAAGGGAAAAATTCCTTGTAGTAACCGGTGGTGCCAAGGCAGGCGATTTCGAGGGTGAATCTTTGCTCCTTGATGGGAAAAAAGTTAAGAAATGCCCGTTAAATGTTTTCAACAGCAGACTTATCAGAGTAATATTTCCTTTTACAGCGCCGATAACAGCACGGGGCAGGAAGTTTTCAATAGGTCTTGGGGACAGGCTGGGAATTGCCTCTCCGGGACATATAAAAGCCATCAGGGGAACCGGAGCCTTTCCTATTCTCGCTCAGCAATCGATCAGGGAATTGAGTCTTACCGGAAGAACCTATGACGAAGTTCTGTCTGATGCTACATGGGCTGTGCTGCAGGAAGGATATGAAGATGGATATGGGGCTGACGGAGACCATCTGAAATCAAGAAACGAAATAGAAACAGCCCTTGGTGCAGGATTTTCAATGATTACCTTGGATTGTTCTGAACATATTGGAAAATCAGGACATGACAGCATTCCTGGAACATTCTTAAATAAATACAGAGGAAAAAACTTCAAATTATCAAATGGGGTAGATATAAAAATCACTGAAGACATTTTTGATGAGACCATGGGGATCTACGGCAATGCTCTGAAATTTGCTGAGGAGATATTCCTCGACCTTTTAAAGGATAGGTTGGATATAGATTTTGAATTGTCCATTGACGAAACCATGACACCCACGAAACCAGAAGCCCATTTTCTGATTGCAGCCTGGCTGAAGGATAATAATGTACAAGTACTTAACATTGCACCGAGGTTCTGCGGCGAATTTCAAAAGGGCATAGATTATAAGGGAGACCTTGGGTTGTTTGAAAAAGAATTTATAGTTCATCAAGCCATAGCAGAACACTTCGGACATAGGCTCAGTATCCATTCAGGTAGTGACAAATTTTCTGTTTTTCCCATAATTGGCATGATTACAGGCTTGAACTGCCATGTGAAGACTGCAGGTACAAACTGGTTGGAAGCAATGAGGTGCATAGCTTATTCACAGCCTGATCTGTTTAGAAAGATGTACAAATATGCAGTGAAAATTTTGGATGAAGCCAAAGCCTATTATCACATATATACAGAAAAACATATGGCCCCTGACATTGAAACCTTAGGCAGTAAAAATCTTTCAGCACTTCTGGATATTAATGAATCCCGTCAGATTTTACATGTTACCTATGGTTTTTTGTTGAACGACAAAGCATCATTCAGGGAAAAGTTTTTCACCACAATGTACAACAACGAGTCTCTATATTATAAATATCTCGCCGAACATATTGGCAGACACCTTTTAGCTCTCACAATTATTAAAACCTGAAATAACCAAGGGATGATTTACGGAGGATGTGGTAGAATTACAGGGACTGTGAGGTTTTATGAAAAACAGGAATTTAACTTTTACTACAAAGCTTATGGCAGGGGAAGTATTATCATTGATTGGGATAATTCTTCTGGCTTTGATGCTTGGTATGATTTTAAGCAGCCAGGTCTTTGCCATTGCAGGTGTAAGGGAAATATCTATGGAAGACACCATGTTCGAGGGAGAAAGGCTGTTTATAAATAAAGTTGCATATAGGGCCAATCAACCCGAAAGAGGCGACGTTGTGGTTTTTCTTAAAGGAAGGGAAGTCAATGGTTTTTTCGAAAGGTGCCTGATCTCATTGGAGGATATGGCCGGGGCGATTGGGAATAATCAACGGGATAACCGGTTGGTAAAAAGGGTGATAGGCCTGCCCGGTGAAACGATAGAAATAAAGGATGGAAAAGTTTATATAAACGGCAGCGAATTGAATGAACCCTATGTGAGGAATACTACTTTTCCTGACATGCTTGATGGGGAATATCTGATACCTGAAGATCAGTATTTCATGATGGGAGACAATCGTATATGGAGTTCTGACAGCCGACGCTTTGGTCCTGTTTCAATCAAAAGCATTGAAGGTAAGGCATCATTTATTGTCTGGCCGCCGTCAAAGTGGACAACTCTGTCCGCTGACTACCAGAATGATAAATGAGTTGTTGATAAAAACTGTATATGAGGTATAATTCTCATAGTTATTTTTTGTGAGGTTGAAGTTATGTCACTGGGGCTTGGAATAGATACAGGTGGAACTTATACGGATGCGGTTATATATGATTTCAAAAACAATCAAATAAAGGCTGTATCCAAGACTCTTACTGCAAAGCAGGATCTGGAGGGTTGCATCGGCAGGACACTTGATGGACTTCCGGTTGATTTACTGGCAGAGGTCAAAGCAGTTTCTCTTTCAACTACCCTGGCAACAAATGCCTGCATAGAAGGCAGAGGAGAACGGGCTAAATTGATTCTTATCGGGTGCGACAGAAAAGTGGCCGTATCCTATGGAGCAGA
>JAFGIJ010000195.1 GCA_016929655.1 Clostridia bacterium | reverse complement strand
AGTGCCGCTTCTCACCGCTCTGTCTATGTTGTCTCTGAATGGGAAAAAGGCATCTGAGCCAAAGGTAACTCCCGACAATCCCTTCAGCCACTCGATTTTCTGCTGTTTTGTCAGTTGTCTTGGAACTTCTTCAAAGAATCCCTCCCAGTACTTTCTTTCTTCCGGCGAAAGTGTTTCCTGCAGGAACATGTCTATTGCATTGTCTCTGTCCGGTCTTTTTATTCCTTTTTTGAATTTCAGGCCAAGGACCGCCGGGTGCTGCCTGAGATACCAGATATCCACTTTCTCAGCCGCCAGACGCGTACAGTGAATCCTTGATTGCTGGCCGGCACCGCAGCCTATTACCTGTCCATCATACACAAAGCACACTGAGTTTGACTGGGCATACTTCAGTGTTATGGAAGCCACAATCATGTCCAGTTTTACTTCTTCAGGTATATCTTTGTTTACAGTTACCACTTCTCCCAGCGAATCCGGGTTCGGAATATATCCGTTTCGGGTTTGTTCAAAGGCAATGCCATAAATTTTCTTAATCTCGAGTTCAGACGGCTCATAATCCGGGTCTATCTGGACAACATTATAGCCGCCTCCCTTTTTGGCCTTTAAAATCTTCAGTGCTCCGGGTGAATACGAAGGTGCTATGACTCCATCGGAAACCTCGTTTTTAATAAGCAGGGCAGTCGCTTCATCTACTTCATCACTTAGCGCCGCCCAGTCACCAAAGGATGACATCCTGTCCGCACCCCTTGCCCTGGCATATGCCGATGCAAGAGGTGAAAGTTTAATGCTCCCTGTAAAATATATCTGCTTCAGAGTCTTGTCCAGTGGCTTCCCTATTGCTGCCCCGGCCGGGCTTACATGCTTGAATGAAGCTGCTGATGGCATACCTGTTGCAAGCCTCAGCTCCTTGACAAGCTGCCAGGAATTAATGGCATCCATGAAATTTATATATCCGGGATTGCCATTCAGAACCTTGATTGGGAGACCTTCCTCCCGGCGAAGTCCCGCTTCCCCCTGATGGGGATTGCATCCATATTTCAATTTAAGATAATTCATCGTTCCTCCTGTAAAAGCTCTATGCCCTTTCCGGTTTCGACCTTTCCGATTCTGTAACCGCCGGTCAGCTCCACTGCTTTTTCAGCTTCATCCTCCGCAACGCATACTACCAGGCCTATTCCCATGTTGAATGTCCCGTACATGCTGTCGTCGTCGATGTTACCTTTTCTTTTCATAATATCAAAAACCGGCAGAACAGGCCATGAACCTTTTTTGACAATGGCCTTCGTACCTTCCGGAAGCATCCTTGGGATGTTTTCAATGAATCCGCCTCCAGTTATGTGAGATATCCCTTTTATATTGCATGATTCCGATAATGCCATGATCATTTTTACATATATTCTAGTAGGTTTTATAAGTTCGTTGCCGATTGTTCCTTCCAGTCCCTCATATTCCATGGCAAGGGCTTCCGGTGAATCACCGAAAATTTTACGAATTAGTGAAAATCCATTGCTGTGTACACCGGATGACGGAACACCGATGAGTGCATCTCCCGGAGCAATGGTACTTCCATCAATTATTTTGTTTTTTTCTACAATTCCCACACAAAAACCTGCCAGGTCATATTCATCTACAGGATAAAACCCAGGCATTTCGGCTGTTTCTCCACCGATAATTGCACATCCGGCCTGAATACAGCCATCAGAAACTCCTTTTACAATCTGTTCTATTTTTTCAGGATAATTCTTCCCGCAGGCAATATAGTCCAGAAAAAAAAGAGGTTCGCCACCGCTGCAGGCAATGTCATTTGCACACATGGCAACGCAGTCGATTCCGACAGTATCATGCCTATCAAGAGAAAAGGCTATCTTCAGCTTGGTGCCTACACCGTCGGTTCCCGATACCAGCACCGGTTCTTTATATTTTGTCAGGTCAGGTTGAAAAAGCCCTCCGAAACCTCCGATTGCACTCAGGACTCCCTGGCGCGCCGTTGATGCAACATGTTTCTTTATCCGCTCCACCGATTCATAACCGGCTTCAACATCCACCCCTGCTTTTTTATACTCGTTCATCTTACCTCCGGTTCAACCGCATGAATTTTTTTCAACTTCCTCAGGGACATCCATCGGATAGTCTCCGTCGAAGCATGCCGTACAGAATCCACATTTGGATCCATGCACAGATTGAAGCAATCCCTCAAGTGAAAGATAGCCCAGGCTATCGGCACCTATGAGCTCCCTTATATCCTCAATGCTTTTCTTGGATGCTACAAGCTGTTTCCTTGTTGATGTATCTATCCCAAAGAAACACGGATACTTATATGGCGGGGAGCTGATCCTCATGTGGACTTCCCTAGCGCCACCATCCATGAGCATCTGGACAATCTGTCTGGTAGTAGTGCCCCTTACGATTGAATCGTCCACCAGCACTACTCTTTTGCCTTCTATTTCACTCCTGATAGGATTGAACTTTATGGATACTCCCTTGTCCCTTTGATTTTGTTCAGGTTGGATGAATGTCCTGCCGACATACCTGTTCTTTATAAGTGCATGGCCATATGGAATCCCGCTCTCCCTTGAAAAGCCAAGGGCGGCATCAACTCCACCGTCGGGGGTTCCGGCAACTATATCTGCTTCTACCGGATATTCCCTGGCCAGTATTCTTCCGGCTTGAACACGGGCATTGTGTGCACAGACACCGTCTACTATGCTGTCGGGCCGTGCAAAATATACATGCTCGAATATACATAATTTATGGCAACCTTCACCTACCGTATGATGTGATTCTATGTTTCCATCATGGTCGATCAGGACTATTTCTCCTGGTGCTATATCCCTTTGAAATTTTGCTCCGACCGCATCAAGGGCACAACTTTCTGATGCCAGCACATATGAATTTCCCAGTTTTCCAAGGCAGAGCGGGCGGATTCCAAGGGGATCCCTCATTCCTACAAGCCTTTTGGGAGTAATCATTGTTATGGCATAAGAGCCTCTTATATCGCCCATGACCTTTTTCAGTGTTTCAACTATGCTGTCATTGAATACCCTGTATCTGGAAATCAGGTTTGCTATTACTTCGGTGTCATTGGTCGACTGAAAGATGGCTCCCTGTGATTCAAGCTCATCCCTTAGTTCAGAGGCATTGACCAGATTGCCGTTATGGGCCAGGCTCATGTTTCCATTCCTGTATCTCAGAACCATAGGCTGGGCATTCTGTATTTCACTGGCACCGGTTGTTGAGTATCTCACATGACCAATGGCAATTTCACCCTGGAGTTGATTTAGAATAACCTTGTTGAATACTTCGTGGGCGAGGCCCATATCCTTGTGGCATAAAATTGTTTCACCGTTCTTTACAGCAATTCCTGCACTTTCCTGCCCTCTGTGCTGAAGGGAATACAGACCATAATAGGTCATAAGTGCAACGTCCAGTCCGTCATTGTCAATGATGCCAAAGACACCACAGGCTTCCTTCATCTTTTCCATTATGAATTCATTCATTATGTCTATATTTCCTTGCTGATTATATCCTGAAGATTTTTATTTTTCTCTTCAACTTTTTGTGCCATGGTTGATTTGTAGGAATCCAGTTTCTGGGAAAGTTCCGGATATCCTGTTGCCAGAATCTGAACTGCCAGGAGTGCTGCATTTGCTGCTCCGTTAACTCCGACTGTTGCCACCGGAATTCCCGGAGGCATCTGGACTATTGACAGAAGTGAATCAAGGCCATCCTGAAATGATGATTTGATTGGAAGACCGATTACCGGCAATGTAGTAAAAGCTGCCAGTACACCGGGAAGGTGCGCAGCCTTGCCTGCTGCGGCGATTATTACATCAAAGCCATTTCCCTTTGCATTTTTTGCAGTTTCAGCCGCCTTTTCAGGTGTACGATGAGCTGAACAGACCAGGGCATCAAATAAAACACCAAACTCTTTCAATATCTTCAGACAATCCTTCACAACAGGAAAATCTGAATCACTCCCCATTACCACAAGTACCTTTGGTCTGCCAGCCATCATAACCTCCATGGTCAAATCCTTATTTCGTGATCCAACCTTCACTAAAAAACAAAAAACCGGGCGTTGCAAGCGAAACGTCCGGTAAAATCCGGTTATCCCGCTCATAGTCAGGTGATTGACGGTCACCCGGTAGAAACTGCTGCGCCATATCCGCAAAATTATATGAGCAATATTCAATTTTCACATGCAAATACTAACAAACCGCCCAGTCTTTGTCAATGAATACAAGGTGGCACAGTAGATTATATGGAACTTTACCATTGCAAACCCCGTTTAAGTTATATATAATACCGGTACACCTCAAAATATGGCGAAAGGGGGAGTAGAAAAATGATCAGAATATTAAAGGTGGTTAGTTACTAAGAGGACATTCCTGTTCATATTGGATGTCCTGACAACCCGATTGCCGAAGAAACACAAAAACTGAATATTGTTAACTGTTTTTTGCATGTTCTTTAGCATCGGACAATGCAAGGAGGTTTATTTTGGAGTATAAGAACGGATCAGAAGTTCTGCCCCGGAATTTACTGCAACAGCTTCAGAAATATGTACAGGGAGAAATTATATATATACCAATACCCGATGAACATCATCTGGGCTGGGGTTGTAAGAATGGAACAAGGCAGATGATAGAGGAAAGAAACAGGGAAATCTACTGTAGTTACCTTGACGGTCACAGCATAGAAGACCTGACAAACCTGTTCAATCTATCTTATGAAAGTATCAGAAAAATAATCTACAAAGTAAAAAAAGCATGAACAAGCCCCGCCCCGCGGGGCTTTGCTTTATCCTCAATCGAGTAAACACCCCTCGGGTATTTACTCGAAAATCAGGTGAATACCCGAGGGGTGTTTACTCGAAAATCAGGTGAATACCCGAGGGGTGTTTACTCGAAAAATAAAATCATGCAATTATATTGCGCAAATAAAGAATATCTCTGTAGTCAATTTCTCTGAACTTCCAGTACTGTGGATCTTCTTCCCCATTTATCATCGTTACAGAATAGAGATTGGAATTGCGCGCTTTGATTCTGAGCCTGAGCTGCTTATTCAATAGTACTGACTGATCCGGATTATTTTTCCATCTTAGTTGAATATATATTCCATCCTCGATTACCGGAATGAAATCATCAAAGTCAAATCCTTTGATTGGCTTACCCAAACCATCACACACCTGAACCCTTATTTCACCTTTTGAGGCATCTGCGTTCATTGAAAAACCAGGCTCTGATATTGCAAAAATCCTTGTGAATATTTCCGCTTCTTCATCTCCTGCTTCCAAATACACAAATCCATCAGGTCTGATTGATGCCAATCCAATGCTAAGCTTTTTACCAGGATCATAAGGAGGCTTGTGCGAGTGGTCACATCCAGCATAATATATTCTGACTTCATCTTCGTTTAAAATCAAATGGGAAGCTGGCATTATCATCTGCCCATCCCAATTTCCCGGGCCAGAAAATCCCAGGAACCTTTCATTCAAAAAACCTTCATGCCAGCAGTACCCCGACCTGCTATATGCAAATCCGATGTCCATCGTTCCATCCATCTTACCCCAACCATCCAGATCATCTTCAATTGTGTTGTAATATGAAACCAAGCCCAGAATATATGCGCCGTAGTATGTCAGCTGCATACCATAAATCTGGGTTTGCATACTCTGATTTATATCAAGCTCCTTTACCAGCACAGGCTCTGTCCATTTCTCAAAATCTGCACTTGTTGACATCCAGACCCGCCTGTCACCCTTGAGTTTTCGCATGGTAGCCATATAGATACCTGTTTCCGGGTGTCTGATTAAACCTATATGACTGTCGCTGTCTGCGTTGATGGCACTTTTATCAAGAATTTTCCAATGGATTCCATCAGGAGAAATGTATGAAAATATGGACGGGGTGTGACCGGGACGAACGAGGAATTTATACCTTCTGTCAGGATTTCTATCATCCATGTCAAGAATGATACTTTGTCCTCTTACCTGATGGGTTTCATCCAAAATGATATTTGTTCCGGGAACAATGTCCAGCTCCGGTTTCTCCCATTTGAATCCATCCTTTGATTCAGCATAGCAAAGATTTGCGATGGTTCTACCTTCCATCCCGAATGCAGGATACCACATTCTATAATGGTCTTTCTCCCTTGATACAGTTCCATAGAGTGAAACCCTGGAATATTCATGGGGTTTGTCCGGTACCAGTACAGGATTGCCATCAAATCTGACCGGCTTGCCTTGTTTTCTCTGGAATCCTCTTGAGTATTCATAAGGCCAGTCATCAAAAAACATGAACTTCTGTGATTTTACATCCATTTCGTTCTCCTACAGATAAAACAGCTCATCAGATTCAAATTCGGGGTCACAGGTAAGCTTAATACCCAGTCTTCTGAATATTTTTTCATCAGCGTGCTTGATGAAATGACTGGAGTGGGCTTCGCACCCACAGAGTTCACCAAGTTTGGCAAGTGCAAGCTCTGCATTGCTTCCTTCAACTGCACTGATACTTAGTGCTATAAGCACCTCTTCCATATCCAGAATAGGCTTTTTGCTATGAAGCAAATCTCGTTTCAAATTGATTATAGGTTCAAGGATTCCCGGTTCCATTATGTGTTCTCCCTCAGGAATCCCAGCTAGATGCTTGATTGCGTTTAGAATCAATCCCGCAGACGCATTCATCAGTCCTGATTTCTTTCCGGTAATTATGTCTTTGTTTTCCAGCATTATTGCAGTCGCGGGCCCTGGCATATTCCTTGCGGGTTCAACCACCTTCCTGTCCTCGGAAACAAGCCCGAGCTCATTCATGATGAGAAGGTTGCGTCTTGGGGTTTCCTCATCCGCGAAACCTCTTTTAAATTCACATGAACTTATAAAATATCTTCTTATTATTTCCTGTTTTGCAGCCTCCCTGCAAGCTTCATCATCGGTTATACATAGACCTGCCCTGTTCACACCCATGTCGGTAGGTGATTGATAAATGGATTCCTCGCCGGTGATTTTTTCAATTATCTTTTTAACAACCGGGAAAATCTCAATGTCCCTGTTATAGTTGACGGTGGATTCCCCGTAAAAATCAAGATGGAAATGGTCTATCATGTTCTTGTCATTGAGATCGGTTGTAGCTGCTTCATAAGCAATGTTTACTGGATGCTTGATAGGAAGATTCCATATGGGGAATGTCTCGAACTTTGAATACCCGGCTTTTATACCTCTTTTATATTCATGATACAGTTGTGACAGGCATGTAGCCAGTTTTCCGCTGCCCGGCCCCGGGGCGGCAACTACTACAAGAGGTTTTGTGGTTTCTATGTATGGATTCAGTCCGTAGCCATCATCACTTACAATAAGGTCAACATCCGTTGGATACCCTGGTGTGTGAGTATGTGTGTATGTTTTGATTCCTCTTCTTTCAAGCTTCTGTCTGAATACATTCGCAGTCGGTTGCCCGGAATATCTTGTAATGACCACACTGTTGATATCAAGGTTCCAGCTTCGCAGGTCGTCAATCAACCTCATGACATCCATATCATAAGTGATTCCAAAATCCGCTCTGATTTTATTGCTTTCTATTGCGCCTGCATAAACACATATTATTATCTCAGCATTGTCCTTCATCTTCCGCAGCAGCTTGACCTTCGCATTTGGATCAAACCCCGGAAGTACACGTGAAGCATGATAGTCGTAAAAAAGCTTTCCTCCAAACTCCAGATACAGCTTGTTGTTGAATTTTTCAACTCTCTCAAAGATGAAGTCTGTCTGTT
>JAFGIJ010000194.1 GCA_016929655.1 Clostridia bacterium | reverse complement strand
CGCAGTCAATGGATTCTGTTTGAGGAACGAAACGAGAAAACTGACCGTTATGGCACCTAATATCGCGTCCGGATGACAGCAAAAGAAGTTCAACAGTCCTTTTTGATATAAGAAGCGAATAAACAAATATTTACCTTATTGATTCCTCTATTTCTTGAATTGAATAACCTGCATCCATGAGCGGAAACATAACATTTTTCTGCAGATCCGGTACATACGACTTAATGGCGGTACCTTTACCTGATACTGTATATTTTCCGGCCGCTGCAGGTATCAGACATGAATGGGCTTTTGTCACCTTGACTCCATTGAATTCCAAGGATCCATCAAGTACTGTAAAACAGTGAAATCTCTCACCCTCGGTGTTTTCTTCAAAACTGCCGTCAAATGTTATTTTTTCAACGGCAAAATATTCATTGGCAACAAGAAATGTCCTTTTTAGAGAATCATTTTCAATTGTTATTCCGGTATAATGTATTTTTTTTCTCTTGGAAAAATCAATTACTTCAAGAGCTTTTTCAACATGCAGCGGTCGCTTGTTCCCTTGGTCATCAGTTCTGTTGTAGTCATAAACTCTGTAGGTGGTATTGGAGTTTTGCTGGATTTCACATATCAGGTTACCTGCACCGATTGCATGAATCAGCCCGGCAGGTATATTGAAGCAATCTCCCGGCTGTACTTCCACAAAATTAAGACATTCCTCAACCGTTCCTTCTTTTACAGCTTCTTCAAAGACTTCCTTTGTAATTTGTGCTTTGATCCCTGAAACTAACTTCGTTCCCGGTAAAGCATCAACTACATACCACATTTCATTTTTGCCAAGCTCGCCGTTTTCATTAATGAATGCATATTCATCATCAGGATGAACCTGGACTGACAAATCCTTGCTTGCATCTATCAGTTTTATCAACAACGGGAATTTATTGTTGCTGTCTTTATACAATTCTGTTCCAAGCAGAAGCTCTTTGTATTCATCAATTAATTCCTGCAGCGATTTACCTTTAAGCGGACCGACTGAAACTACTCCTGTCCCTGCAGGATGACAGGCAATTTCCCAACTTTCTGCAGTGATTCCTGCAGGAAGTTCCTTGCCGAAGGATTCAAGGCGTCTTCCACCCCATATATAGTCTTTGTACAATGGCTTAAAAAGCAATGGATAATTCATCATTGGTCTCCTGTAATATTATTCAAGACAAGTTTAGCATAAAAATGAACAGCTTCTTGTAATAATTGAAATCTTCGTGTATAATTCTTAAAGCATCGACCTTGCCCTCACAAGGGGCCGTGTAGTCCGGAAGGAGGTGATTTACTATGCGAAAGTATGAAACTATCTTTATACTCGATTGCGGAATTGAAGAAGAAGCCAGGAATGGTCTTGTAACAAAGGTCAAGTCTTTGATTGAAGAGCACAACGGTAAGATTGAGACCCTTGATGAATGGGGAACAAAAAGACTTGCCTATCCAATCGATTACAAAAAAGACGGGTACTATGTATTTGTTGAATTCGAAGCTGAACCTGAATTCCCTATTGAACTTGAAAGAATCTACAGAATAACTGAAGGCATTCTCAAGGGCCTTATAGTTAAGAAAGAAGATTAGTGAGGTGATTTAATGAACAAGGTTATTTTAATGGGCAGACTTGTCCGTGAACCTGAGCTTAGATACTCAAATACGAGCAATCTTGCAGTAGCCAAGTTTTCTTTGGCGGTTGACAGAAGGTTAAAGCGTGAAGGACAGCCAGAGGCTGACTTCATAAACTGTACGGCCTTTGGCAAAACAGCTGAATTTATCAACAACTACTTTACCAAAGGTATGCGGGTTGCCATAACCGGAAGACTTCAGGTCAGTTCATGGGAAGAAGAACCCGGTAAAAAACGATATTCTACGGATGTTGTTGTCGAAGAAGCCTACTTTGCAGATTCAAAGAAGGACAGCGGAAGCAACTCATTCGCAGGAAGACAATCAGACCAAGTACAGCAGGCAGACGATGGATTCGCCAAAGTCGATGATGACGATGATGAGCTGCCTTTCTAGTAAGAAAATGAAAGGAGGAATTGAAAATGGATGAACGTTCAGAAAAAAGAGATTTTAAATACAGGAAACCCAAAAGAAAACCATGCCAGTACTGTGTTGATAAAATAGACAAAATTGATTATAAAGATATTCCAAGGCTCAGGAGACTCATATCTGAAAAGGGCAAAATCCTTCCAAGAAGAGTGACCGGAACCTGTGCAAAGCACCAGCGCAAGCTGACCACTGCAATTAAAAGAGCACGTCAGATAGCCCTTCTGCCATACACAAGTGAATAATCAATGAGGACCGGAATTACCGGTCCTTTTTTACCGTCAGACCATATAACAACCAATATATCAACCAATCATCCCAAGGATGATTGGTTGGATGATTGGTTGGATGATTGGCTGATTGGATGGGTTACAGGCCACCGGGAAATATGATATAATTCTTGGTACTAGAAAAAATCGGAGTGTTCAGATGAAAGTTATTTTATTGGAGGATGTCAAGGGACTTGGCAAAAGGAACGACCTTGTAAATGCGAAGGATGGTTATGCGAAGAATTTTCTTTTTAAAAGGAATCTCGCAATAGAAGCCACGGCACATAATCTCAGTGTCATGAAAAGCAGGGAAAGCTCTGTTAGAAACAGAATGCTGAACGAAAATGCCGAAGCTCAGGAAGTCAAGGACCGTATAGATGGCAAAACCATTGTCATCAAGACAACTGCCGGTGAAAACGGCAAATTGTACGGTTCCATTACAAGCAAAGATGTCGCTGATGAAATCAGGAACCAGCTTAACGTGGAAATAGATAAGAAGAAAATAATAATTCCGGATCATCATATAAAGACACTGTCTTCCCACAAACTGACAGTGAAGATACATGCAGGCATTACAGCCCAGGTGACTGTATTAGTGGAGGAATAACGGAGGTTCCCCATGGAGACAGTAAGGTCAGGCGGAAGGATTCCGCCCCATAGCATAGAAGCCGAACAATGTACACTTGGAAGTATGCTTCTTGATGAAGATGCAATTGCCGAGGTATTCGGTATGTTGAAATCGGATGATTTCTACAGAACTGAACACAGGGATATTTTCAACAGCATAGATGCACTATATTCAGCGGGTAAGTCAGTTGATATCATAACCCTGGGTGAAGCACTGAGAAAGAACGGCAAGCTTGAAAAATGCGGAGGGCTTGAGTATCTTGCAGCTATTGCCGAACAGGTTCCCTCAGCGGCAAGTGCTCATCACTATGCAGAGATTGTTGAAGACAAGGCCATAATAAGGGCACTCATTAAAAGTTCCGGTGAAATACTTGAAATGGGTTATGAAAACCAGGAAGATGCCCGTAAGGTCATGGACTTTGCACAGAGCAATATCTTCGATATAGCAATGGATAAGGAAAACAAGGGCGTTACACATATCAGTGACATCCTTGAAGAAAATCTCAAGACACTTACAAAGCTATATAAAGAAGGAAACAGAGTTCCGGGAATACCATCAGGCTATGCAGATTTGGATAAGCTGACGGCAGGCTTTCAGCCTTCTGACCTTATATTGATTGCAGCAAGACCATCCATGGGAAAATCCTCACTTGCACTTAACATTGCACAACATGTCGCTCTGCAGGAAGGAATGTCCGTTGCCATATTCAGCCTTGAAATGTCAAAGGAACAGGTAGTCAATAGGATTCTTTCGAGTGAAATGCAAATTGAAAATATGAAGCTCAAGACCGGTGATATAAATTCGGATGAATGGCAGAAAATCGCCGTAGCATCTGCACAGATTTCAGAGGCATCCATTTATGTTGACGATACTTCGGATATATCAGCTGCAGAAATGAGGGCCAAATGCCGAAGACTTAAGCTTAAAAAGAAACTGGACATGGTTATCATTGACTATATCCAGCTCATAGCCGGCGGAAAAAGAAATGAAAGCAGACAGCAGGAGATTACGGAAATATCCAGGAACCTGAAAATTCTGGCCAAAGACCTTCATATACCGGTAATTGCATTGTCACAGCTTTCCAGGGCCCCTGAACAAAGACAGAACCACAGACCGATGCTCAGTGACCTCAGGGAATCCGGCGCTATAGAGCAGGATGCAGATATGGTTATGTTCATTTACAGGGATGATTATTATGACAAACAGACCGAGAATCCCAATGTAACGGAATTGATAGTAGCCAAGAACAGAAACGGTTCAACGGGAGATGTAAAGCTGCGGTGGCATGCAGAATTCACCAAGTTCAGCAATCTTGCCCTATCATAGATGGTTGGGAACAATGTATAAAAAATTCAAGGAGAATATTCTTAACAAACGAATGGCAGCTCCGGGGGATGCAATCATGGTTGCATTGTCAGGCGGTGCTGATTCCGTATGCCTGTTGTCACTGATGAAAAAACTAAGCGATGAAATAGGTCTTGGAATAAGTGCCGTTCATGTAAACCATATGTTAAGAGGAACTGACAGTGATGCGGATGAAGAGTTCTGCATAAGTTTGTGTGAAGCAATGGAAGTACCTCTTAGGACTTACAGGCGTGATGTAAGTGCTTATGCTTTGGAACATAGAATGACACTTGAAGAAGCAGGGAGAACCGTGCGGTATGAACTGTTCAATGAAGCAAACGTAGATAAAGTGGCCATTGCCCACAACATGGACGATAATGCCGAGACATTTATAATCAATCTCGTCCGGGGGGCAGGGGCTGCCGGCTTGTCCGGAATTTCAGACAATGTGGGGAAATATATAAGACCACTGATGATATTCAGAAAAAATGAAATTCTGAATTACTGCAAGGATGAAGGTATTGCCTTTAGAACGGATTCATCCAATGATGATACGGTATACTTTAGAAATTTCGTCAGGCATAGGCTAATTCCCATGATAGATGAGATAACCGGAAGGGATACTGTTCCGATTATCAACAGAACCGCCGGAATGATAGCATCGGACGAAGATTTTATAAACATTGAATGTGAAAAAGCTTTCAAAGACTGTGTAAAAACCGATGATTCATACGCAACCATAAACAATGCAATATTCAATATGCTCCATGAAGCGATTGCCTCCAGGCTTTTAAGAAAAGTGTATGCTTCAGTTGAAGGTACCCTGAAGGATTTTGAAAAGAAAAATACCGATGCCCTTATGGACATGATACGAAAGGGGAAGACAGGAGACTCAATTGATCTGTCATCAAGTACATATGCCATAGTTCAATTCGGAACCACTATAATAAGAGGCAGGGAGGAAACTGAGGATTATGAGTATATCCTCGAAGTGCCTGGAAGCATATATATAAGTGAAAGGGACATTACCATAAATTCAACATTCGGCCATGCATTCAATGGCAGCTGTGAAAAGGGATTCATATGTATTGAATCAGCAAATGCCATTCCACTGACTGTTAGAAACAGAAGGGACGGTGACAGATTCACACCGGCGAGGGGAAATGGAACAAAGAAGCTGAAAAAGTATTTCATTGACCATAAAATTGACAGAATGGAAAGAAACAAGGTTTTCCTTTTGATTTTTAGTGGTAAAATAGCATATATTGAGGGAATGGAACATGCCAAAGGCTTTGTTCCCTCAGAAGGATGTGGATTTGTCAGGATAGGCATTGAAAGGGGAAAAAAAGATGTTTGATGACATAAAGACAGTACTGGTTACGAAAAATGAGATAGAGGCTATGGTAAAACGACTCGCTGATCAGATTTCCCATGATTATGCGGGAAGACAACTGGTACTAATCGGTGTCATGAAGGGCTGTCTGATTTTCCTTGCAGACCTGCTTAGAAATATTTCAATCCCAGTCGAGTTTGGAACAATAACCGCATCAAGCTACGGATCAGGGACTGTATCAAGCGGACAGATAAAAATAATAAATGACATAGACATTGGAATTGAGGGCAAGGATGTAATAATCATCGAAGATTTGGTTGATACAGGACTCACCTTGAATTACCTGAGGGATTTTCTGAAGTTAAGAAGGCCAAAGAGTGTTCACATCTGTGTTGCCTTTGACAAACCTTCAAGAAGGAAACACCCATTGGATGTTGCTTACAAAGGCATGGATATCCCCGATGAGTTCATAGTGGGATATGGCCTTGACTTTGATGAAAAATACAGGAACCTGCCTGAAATATGTGTTCTGAAGGAAGAAATTTACAGCGGAATCATTGATTGAAATCAATTGAATGATTCAATTTTATTTCCGTATGATAATGTCTATTTCAATGGGTAAAATGTATAATATAAGGGCTTCGATTGTAAGTTTATAACCGTTGTGGTAACATTAACCAAGCTATGGAGCAGGAGGAGAAATTGAAGTATTTTAAGAATTTAAGCTTTTACATAATATTGCTGGTAATAATTCTGGTGGTTGTGGCAGTGGTTTCAACGACCAGTACGGTGGAACCATTGCTGTATTCACAGTTCCTTGACCAGCTTGAAAAAGGAAATGTACAGAGCGTTACAGTTGATGTTTATTCAGCCCAGGTTGAATTGAAGGAACCGATTCTGGGGGACCAGTATTCTTTTATTGTGGATATAGGAAGCATTGAAAAGATTCAGGATACCCTTGAAGAAAGGCAGCTTTCACAGCCTGACCTTGATTTCACTTTTGAAGCAGACAGGCCCAACTGGTTTGCATCAATGATTCCATCCCTGATATTGATAGGGTTGTTCATTGTGTTCTGGTTCTTTATTATGAGACAGGCTCAGGGCGGACAGAACAAGGCGATGAGTTTTGGAAAAAGCAAAGCCAGGCTGATTTCTGACAAGGACAAGAAAAAGACATTCCTTGATGTAGCCGGTGCAGATGAGGAAAAGGAAGAGCTGGAAGAAGTCGTTGACTTTTTGAAGCAACCTGAAAAATATATTAAACTTGGCGCAAGAATCCCCAAGGGAGTACTTTTGATAGGCCCTCCTGGAACAGGCAAAACACTTCTTGCAAAAGCTGTTGCCGGTGAGGCAGGAGT
>JAFGIJ010000193.1 GCA_016929655.1 Clostridia bacterium | reverse complement strand
TGATGATTCAGCATGGGAAAATTCTTCCATAAAAGAAAACAATGACCATATATTCAGAAAACAGGTTTCAAAGAGACTGCAGTTCTATACAGTTGAACCTTTTGAATCAAAGATTATGGAAGATAATTCGGTTCTCTACGACCTTGGCTGCGAATATACAGGCAATGTGGTATTTGAAGCCATGGGAAATGAAGGGGATATCATTGAGGTTCTCTGCGCCGAGGAATTGGATGAAAACGGACACGCTAGATTTGACATGAGATGCAATTGCTATTACCGCCAGACTTTTACTTTGTCGGGCAGGGGATGGGAATCTCCGGACTACTTTGACTACATGGCTTTCCGGTATATCGAACTCAAAGTTCCAGACGGTGTATCTGTGAGAAATCTCCGCATGTCTGCACGGAACTATCCGTTTAATTATAAAAGCACGGAATTTTCATCAGAAAATGAAAGATATAACGGGATATGGAATATATGTAAAAACGGAGTCAGGACAGGGACCCAGGAAGGCAGCCTAGACTGCCCTACCAGAGAAAAAGGCCTTTACCTCGGAGATATGACAGTCACCGGGCAGAGTCATTTTTATCTGACAGGTGAATTGACAATTATGAAAAGGGCGCTGATGGGATTTGCTGAATCAACTTACTATACCAAGGCAATACAGACAACAACCTTAAATCACTACATAAACAGCCTGGTCGACTACTCTTTTCAATTCCCGCTGAATCTTCTATTCTATTACAAGCATAGCGGAGACATTGAATTTCTCAGGGAGATGCTACCATACAGCGAAACCATGATGGACTATTACAGTCAATATGACAGGGATGGTTTGCTGTACGATATAACAAACGAACTTCATCTGGTCGACTGGCCCAGGAATCCATATGATTTCTCAGACGGATATGAGTACAACCTTGAAAGGGGTAAAACCACCGGAACGCATAATGTTGCCAACATATTCTATATTTGCGGATTAAAATCTATGGATGAAATATATGACATCCTTGGAATGAAAAGTAAATATGATACTAAAAGAACCGTCAACGCATATATTGATGCTTTTTATGATAAGGAGAAGAAACTTTTCACCGATACAGTGGAAAGCAATCATACAGCCCTCCACTCAAATATTCTACCCTTGTATTTTGGTGTTGCTCCTGAAGAAAGTGTTCCTGAAATCATAAAGTTGATTGAGAAAAAGAAATTGAACTGCGGGGTATATATTGCTTATTTCCTGCTAAAAGCACTATGTAAAAACAATCGTCACAATCTTGCTTTTGAACTTATTACATCCGATGAAAGATTCTCCTGGGGGACCATGCTGAAACAGGGAGCAACCACTTGCTTTGAAGTCTGGGACAAGGAATATAAATGGAATACCAGCCTCTGTCACCCGTGGGCAAGTGCGCCGATACCTTTGCTCATAGAGGATTTTCTTGGGATTGAACCTTCAAAACCCGGATGGAATGGATTCAAATCCGACAGACAGTACATAGAAAAGCTTGGGGATTTTGAGTGTACATTCCATGTGAACGGATATAGGATAAAGGCAATTTACAACAACCAGGGAAAACTCAATCTAGTTAAGTTGTAATTAGTCCGGAAAATTTAAATATCCTATAATGACAATAGGGCATATTTAAGTAAATCGTGACAGATGATGTATATGGTAAGTAATATTGCATTTCTAATGCTATTCTAATGTATGGTCAATTTTTTTGGTATAGAATATAACTGTACTAAAATTTGGAGGAGACTAATGGAAGATTCCAATAGAATTTCTCAAATCAAGCTAATAATGAAGAAAACAGGAATTAACTTTGAAAAAGCTGAGAAACTATTTCAAAAATCGAACGATGATCCTAATATAGCAATACAGGCATACTTTAAGCGAAGCAACTCGGCGTTTTTGAAAGTATTGAAATGGTTCTATGGAATAGTGCAATACAAGCTTATTGTCAGGGGAAAGAAAATGACATTTCTGCGTATTCCTTTATGGTTTCTGGCAATTCTGGCTTATCTATTACTTAAAGATAGCTCATATTACTATATCCTTAGATACTTATTAATTGCGGTGTTGACAGCTCTCATTGTAATTATAATTCTTCATCTGGAAGTACTCATTACGAACCGAGAAAAAGAAGGGACGGTTAGTTTGGTAAGGAAACCCAGAGAAGATACAATGACTCAAGACAAGGAATACGAAGTAGAAGAAACTGATGGTGTTCTTAGGATTATAGTGAGGGATTGAGATGAACAAGATATTGCTTGTTGAAGATGATAGAAAGCTTGTTAGATTCCTTCAACTGGAGCTTGAACACGGGGGTTATGATATTTCAATTGCATACGATGGTGGCAATGGATTTGAAAAAGCAGAGAAGGAATCATTTGATCTAATAATAATGGATATTATGCTTCCCGGAATTAACGGTATTGAGCTTTGCAGAAGAATAAGGAAAACATCAGAAATTCCGATAATAATACTCACGGCAAAGGATGACATTTCTGATAAGGTAACTGGTCTTGATGCCGGTGCTGATGACTATATTACAAAACCTTTTGCTATAGAGGAGATATTTGCACGAATAAGATCAATTGGGAGACGCAATAGAAACAAGGAAATTGGTGTAGTTCTGAAAAACGGCCCTCTCACTGTCGACAGAAGCTGTCATAGTGTAATGTACAAAGATTTCCAAATTGAATTAACCGGAACAGAGTATAAATTACTTGTATTCCTGCTGGAAAATTCAGGAACTATTTTAAGCAGGGATGAAATCATTGAAAACGTATGGGGATATGATTTTTTTGGTGAAACAAATATTGTTGATGTATATATTTCATATCTGAGAAGCAAGATTGATCAACGGTTTGGTACTGAAATAATCAAAACTTCCAGAGGGTTTGGCTATTTGATCAGAAGGGATGAGATTGATGAATAGAAACAGAAAAAAGTCACTTAGCAGGAATCTGATCAATAGATATGCAGCAATAATCACAGTCATATTCCTTGTATTGTTCATTGGTTTCCTTATGATATACAACCATTATATATTCAGGGATATAAAGAATGATTTTTCCGGTATCTACTATCCGATGATGAGAAGATCACAGGAATTTGACAAAGAATATATTCTAAAGGTTTACGAAGAACACATAATGTCAAAGGGAATCCTGTACTATAACAAAACTGTTTATAAGTATGCAGAAACCTCTGGCTTGATGATACCTTCCGGAAACGAGATAACTTCCAACAATCTGCCTTCAAGAATCCGGTCATTTATTCAGAACGGTACAATGCTTATAACAGTAGACTTACCACCGGAAGAAGGCAACGGAATATTTTTTGTTAATTTCAATATGGGCAATTATTTAAAAGAAACATCAATTGGAACCATTTTCTTTTTAACAATAATATATCTGTTAGGCATATACTCAGCTGCTATGGCCGGATTGCTGATATATGGAAGCAGGCAGACCAAAAAAGCATTGAAACCGATTAAAGACCTTACGGTTCTTGCGGAGAATATCAATGAAAATAGTATGAGTCTACGACTTGATGTCAATGATGTAGAAGATGAGCTTAAGGATTTGTGTATTACCTTTAATAATATGTTGGATCGGATTCAGCAAGCATATGACAGACAGCGTTTATTCTTATCAGATGCATCACATGAGTTGAGGACTCCAATTTCAATAATTGACGGTTATGCCAATATGCTTAAAAGATGGGGAAAGGCAGATGAAAAAATCCTTGATGAATCAATAGAGGCAATAGCAGCAGAAACAATAAATATG
This sequence comes from Clostridia bacterium, assembly GCA_016929655.1. GTDB lineage: Bacteria > Bacillota > Clostridia > DUPQ01 > DUPQ01 > JAFGQE01. Next base: position 31,460 of record JAFGIJ010000193.1, on the reverse strand, counting down.
AAACAAATTACAAATGGTCTTCTCTTTCTAAGTTCAAGTGATGCCAATACAATCATATACGAAATGACTTACTTCAATTTGTCTGATGTGCTTTCAGACATCATAAGGGAAACTCTTATTCTGGATAAAAACCGTCACACATTGAAAGAAGAAATTGTTGAAGGTCTTGTTTTAAATGGGGATTGCAACCGAATCAAGCAGTGCATAAGAATACTCATTGACAACGCCATGAAATACACGCCTGAACAGTCTGAAATCATAATTTCTGCATATGATGAAAACGACTGTGTAGCTATATCTGTTTCGGATTATGGGCCGGGAATCAAAAAAGAAGATCTGGGGAAAATATTCAATCGATTTTACAGGGGTGATGTTTCCAGAGACCGAAGCGTCGGTGTTGGTCTGGGTTTATCAATAGCCAGGGAAATAGTGTTGAAACATAAGGGAACAATTACAGTGACAACAAAGGATGAAACAGGAACAACTTTCAAAGTAAACCTGCCAACCGGACAATGAACCCAAATATCAATTTTATTGGAGGAATCATGAAAAAATTAATCATGCTGTTATTACTTGCAGCCATTTTACCATTATCGTCCTGTAATAGAGAAAACAGACCAAACATAGACATTGAGAATCCTTCTGAATCTTATATAACTGAAATTACAGACGAGAAGCCTGTCCTGAAGATTTACGGAATGAAACTGCAGGATATAGTTCTTGAGACATTTCCGGATGTTGTCATGGAGGAGTTCGGAATAGATATTGAAATAGTAAATGGCAGGTATACCTTTTCCGAAGGCATCTCACCTGCCGGACTTGATGGTCTGCTGATATACCACAGGAACCCCTTGGACAGCATAGGACATAGAGAGGACAGTTTTTATCCTTTGAATGAATACCTGAAAGAGAACGAGACATTCAATTCCCTGCCGCCGGCAGTTATAGAAGCCCTCAAGGATAAAAATGGAATAATATGGTACCTGCCGCTTGGTTTTTCATATTCCCTTGACAGAAGGTATTGTTCGGATCAGATTATGTCTGAAAATAATTATAAAATTCCCGAAACAGTGGATGAATTAATCGAGCTTCTTGGTGATGTGAATGAGAAATATAAAACCGATGAGGATTTTGCAGTCATATACACTGACAGAAGATTTGTATTGAATAATTTGAGGGATATCATTGAAGCATACGGAATGATAGTAAATGACCAATATACTGGCGGATACGGCATAATTGTTTGGAATGAAAAAACCAATCGGTTCGAGGATACGATTATCAATGTTGATTTAGAAGAATTTCTACTACAAATCAGATATTTGTCGGACTCGGGAATCATTCGGACAGAATTTTCATATCCTGAAACATCAAGAAACATATTGTGGGAGGAAGGAAATCTATTTACATATGTGGGCATGTACAATCGGATGCAGGATAACATTATATCGGGACATTTATCACAGGACAGTGTTGAGCATACCATTAATGATAATAATTCTCACTTATATGTACCGCTGGGGGTATCAGATCCAAAGAGCACATTGGATTTGTTCATCGATACTTTTCTTGCAACCAACAAAGGAAGAATTATTGGGAAATATGGGATAAGCGATTGGTTTGTCGAATTTGATGAATCATATGAATATGTCAGAACGCTTCCAGAGGAGGAAGTCAAATGGACTTCCGAACCGATTGATGACAATGGTATTAGGTTATACTATGGTGTCGGTCTTGTAGATAGATGGTTTGATGGTAACTATAAGTACTATACACCCCATCATTCAGATGAAGAAAATGAAGAAATAAATATTCAAAGAGAACAGTTTTCACAATATCTTCGCAAGGCTTTTGAACAGGCTAGTATTGTGCCGCTGGGAAATGAGAAAATTATCAATCTGAATATTCAAAATGATTTCAATTATAGGACACCAAGCCCGTCAAACCCATATCTTCCAATGCAGGAAGCAGAGAAACTCTTTGGAGATATGCTATACGATTTTATAAATGACAATAGTATTATGATTGATGAATTCATTGATAACTATTTTACCAAAATGAAAAATCTTGGCGTTGAGGAATATCTTAACAATGAGAATGAAAAGATACCGGGTGCTTCCCGATTCAGTTACGGAGATTAGTTTCGAGAAAAATCCTTAAATAATATCAGTTTGAATTGCAATTTAGTATTCTATTCCTGTATCAAGCCATGCTTTTTCGGACTGCTCACTGATTTCATTTACAGTGATTTCGCCTTCTGAAACAAGAATCCCAAGATGATTGAATCCGGAGAACCCATTTGGCATTTTAAAAATTTCGCCATTACAATCAATGGTTATTTCATTGTCCCATTCAATTTTTATTGTTCCCCGCATGCTTTTGATTGCGACCGGAACACTGATGTAGTTTTCGTTTATATATTCCCGGTATTGTTCATCATCCTTACTGAGATTAAAGCTGGAGACATCAATATAGTTATCTGAAAGGATTAATTGAATCTTGGATACCCCGGCAGTACTTTCGTATGACATTTTTATACTGCCCTTTTGCCTGTAAGAAAAGTTACTAAATTCATAACCTGGTTTTTCATCTGTTGCTTTAATGCAGGTGCTTCCGAAGCCTTCGTTTAAACCGGTCTCGTTGAGAAAATCTGTTTCCAGCAGTATAAGCTTGGCATTGGGTTCCTGCCAGGTTTCACCATCCTTTGACTGCACCGTCATCATTCTTATAAACACTGCACTGTCGGATGCAGGAGATGAAAAGGGGTAGCAGTTGAGTACATCGTCGGGATCGCCCTTGGTCTTTGAAACAATCATCCGGACACCCCTGAGAGTCTTTAATCCGTCATCTGAAACGGCTGCATGGAGACACTGCCTGGCCATGCTGTAACGAACTCCCCTCATGGGCATGCCATTGCAATTGTTCCAGACAATGAGAATACTCCCGTCTTTCATTTTCTGAAGTACTGCCGGCGCGTTTGATGACTTGATATTGCTTTTCTTTGATTCGCTCCAGCTTGCACCACCGTCCTTTGAAATGGAATAAAAGAAACTTCCGAGTACGGTTCGTATTATCATTACAAGCTTATTTTCTTCTACTTCAGCAACAACTGGTTCAACAGCACCGGATTCAACATCGGTTTCCTCACTTATAACATCCACCTGGTTTGATACACTCCATGAAATACCATCGTCATCAGAAAATATTGTACTTGACTGGAATACTCCGTTTTCATCATTCAATGTAGAAAAAGGTACAACAATACGGCCCGAATCCAGTTGGATAAGATTGTTAAGGGCTCCCGTATATCTGTCAAGGCACTCTATTTTCTGTATCTTCAGGTTGGTTCCGGCGATGTCATCCATTCTTGCGTGGAGGATATCTCCCCTGAACCTGTTTTTTTCAAAACTTCTTTCAGATATGCGATACATAAAGACATGAAGAACACCTTCCCTGCTTATCATAAACTGCCCAAGACCGACAAATTTTCTTGTTTCAGGAATTTCAAAAAGAGGTTCAGGCTGACTCCATGTAATTCCTTCGTCATTGGAGCGGCGTGAAAAGATGAATTGTCTCTTTGGATAACTGCCCATATTGTTGATATCCCTTTTAATAATCCCAAGAGTAAACAGACTGCCGTCTCCAAGCCTCACAACCCTGTTCATATTGTTTACTGAGTCTTCGTACAAAAGTGTGCAGTTTATATATTTCTTGTTCATTTTTCCACCTTCTTCCTGTTTATGGTAATTGTAACACTTAATACCATGTATCTGCCAAATAGACACTAAAATACCGTTGTGTTAAAATTGATTCGTGGAACAATCCTGTTTCAATAAAATCCCGGGGGTGAAAAATGGAAGGTAGAAATACAATTGATGCCCTTCTGAGGACAACTATGGAACTTGGTGCAACTGACCTGCATCTCTGTGCGGGCAGCAAGCCTCTGATAAGGGTCAATTCCAAACTGACCCCTGTTGAGGATACTGAAAAATTAAGACCCGATGATATTAATCTGATGATAGGCGAATACCTTGATGAAGAAGCCCGAATAAAGCTTTTCACGAACAAGGTCATCGATTTTTCATATTCCATTCCGAAACTCGGTCGTTTCAGATGCAATATTTATAAGCAAAGAGGAACATATGCAATAGCTGTAAGAGCTCTTCCAATCGATATCCCCGAATTCAGCAGCCTGGGACTACCCGATATAATAAAGGAACTGACAAAAAAGACCAAGGGGCTGGTGCTTGTGGCAGGTGCCACCGGCAGTGGAAAATCAACCACTCTTGCAAGTATGATTGATATAATCAACAGAAAATATTATTATCACGTCATAACCATTGAGGACCCCCTTGAGTATCTGCATTCACATAATAAGAGCATGATTACCCAAAGGGAGATTGGAGAAGATGCTGCAGATTTTTCAACGGCCCTACGGTCGTCATTGCGTGAAGATCCTGATGTAATCATGGTTGGCGAAATGAGAGATCTTGAGACAATTTCAATCGCACTTTCTGCAGCAGAAACAGGCCATCTTGTTTTATCTACACTCCATACCATCGGGGCGGTGAAATCAATAGACAGGATACTTGACTCCTTTCCGACCAATCAGCAGAATCAGGCGCGAAGCCAGTTGGCTACTGTGCTTGAGGGTGTAGTGTCGCAGCAGCTGATTCCAAGGAAAGACGGCAAAGGTCTTGTAGCGGCATCAGAGGTTATGATTGCTACACCGGCGGTTAGGAACCTCATTCGTGAAAACAAAAATTACCAGATAAACAATCTTATTCAGTCGGGTGAGATGGATGGCATGAGATCATTGGAACGAAATCTTGCACAGTTGTGCAAGGATGGAGTAATTACTGAAGAAGCAGCCAGAATCAAGGCTCAGGATATCCAACTCTTTGATAGATATCTTGCGATGGGTTGATCCAGGGGGTAACAAATGGCATTTATAAAAAAAACACTGCAAAAGGAAGAAATTGCTCTGTTCGCAAGGCAATTGTCTCTTGTTGCAGACTCAGATGTTCCCATGCAGCAGGGGCTTGCAATCATAAGTGAGCGTAATCGTAATCCCAAAATCAATGTTATATGCCAGGATGTTACGGATAGGCTTAACCAGGGAGTTTCTTTTCATGAAGCTATCAGACTCCATGAAGCAGTGCTTGGCAAGCTGTTCGTAGAAATGGTACAGGCTGGTGAACTAAGCGGCAACCTGCCAATAATGCTTGAAAGAACAGCTGCATCCATTGAAAAACAAATGGAAACCAGCCGGAAAATACGTTCGGCAGTGTCTTACCCATTGATATTGGGTACACTTATGCTGGCTGTAATAGTGCTGATGCTGTTTTATGTTCTGCCGATGTTCAATGATATCTTGACTTCCCTGGGTGGAGATATGAATCCCATGACACGGGGGCTAATGAACTTTGGCCTGTTTGTTTCCAACAATTTCATTTGGATTATTATTGTGATAGCGGTTATAGCAGCCGCCATAATGCTCATGAGAGTGACAGACCGGGGAAGAAAATACGTTGACTTTCTGAAACTTCATTTTCCTTGGTTCAGAAAAATAAATCGCTCTGACATTGCGGCGGTTTTTGCAAGAAATCTCGCTATGCTTATAAAAAGCGGAATAAACATTACAATAGCAATTGGTATGCTGCGGGGAATTATAGGCAACAGCATTATATCTGAAAAGCTAAGACAGACGGAAGATGACCTGAGCCATGGGGAGCGAATTGAAACTGCCCTTGGTAAATTGAAACTGTTCCCTGAACTGTTGATCAAGCTTTTCTCTGTTGCCATGGAAACCGGAGGTCTTGACAGAACCCTTGAAAAAGCTGCAGAAATAATGGAAAAGGAAACCGACGACAAACTCGAAAGGATGACATCAGTACTTGAGCCTTTGATGATAATAGTGCTCTCACTGCTGGTAGGGTTCATATTGATTTCAGTCATACTTCCCGTAACGGGAATCCTGAATTCCATCGGATGATATTAAATGTTTGAAAAAAACAAAAAAAGTTATTCCGGCATAGCCATCCAGATGATTTCGTTTATTGTTATCATGGCATTTGCTGTATCAATATTGGCTTTTATACCTTCACTTAAAAAAACAAGTGGCAAAATCAGGGAAGAATCAATTGAAACAACAATCAAAGAGTATGCTGTCAGGTGTTATGCCACAGAGGGGAGTTATCCTCCATCCATAGAATATCTTGCCCAAAATTACGGTTTGATAATTGATGAAGAAAACTATGTATACTATTTTGATGCGTTTGCCGCAAATTATATGCCGGATATAGAGGTATACAGTAAAAGGGATAGAAAGCAAAAATGAAAAAAACCAGGACAAACAAAACAATCGAATCGTTTATAGTTATCATACTTATGGTTATTGTACTGGCATCCATGGTGGTTCTCATGAACTCTGGAAGAGTGGCATATTCCAGAATAATCAGCAATTCCAGCAGCATTCAAAATGCACGTACGGCTCTATCATATATAAATATGAAGGTAAAACAGAATGACATGGAAGACTCCATTGAATATATAGAAGGTTTCTTTGACGGAAAAGATGCTCTGCTCATAAGGCATGGTGGGCTGGAAGAAGGTATGTCTACATATATATTTCACGATGGAAAGGCACTTCGTGAGATTTATGTTATTGACGGTAGGAATCCAGATCCGGACGATGGGATACTTATTGTAGAAATCAATGATCTTGAAATTTCCCTGGAGCCGTCCGACGGCATACTCAGAGCAACTGTATATTACGATATCAGCGGCAATATTGAAAAGATGGAAAGGATAATAGGAATCAGGACGTGGCAGGAATGAAAAAATTTAAACCAAAGAGCAGCAATGGTGGGTTTACACTGGTTGAGGTCATCATTTCCGTGGCAGTCCTGTGTCTGGTATGTGGAGTCATGCTGCGCCTGTTTGTTTCAGCAGATGATTTACGAGAAAAAAACCTGGATATTGAAAAAGCACAGGTCTATGTTCTAAATGAAATGGAGAAATTGAAATCCAAAGATGAACCGCTGACGGCGGATATTTTGTCAGAACCCGATTTTGATGGAAGTTTCACCTTGACGCAATATTATGACAGCAACTGGAAAGGCGTTCAGTCATGGGAAAATCCACGGTATATCCTTGTAACGATAATAGTGCCAAGTGAAGAAGGACTGTTTACAAAAGGAGCCTTCGGCGTGGCTGAAGATCAAAGGGGTGTTTCATCTGCTTTATTTGATATAAAAGTCAGCATGCGGGATATAGAGAGAAAAAAAGTGCTTGCATCAGTTGAGTCTGCCCATTATTACAGGAACATGGGGGACAATAATGATTGAATTCTTCAAGAAACCTATGAATAAAAAGGGCGCTTCATCAGTATTGGTTATTCTGATGATGGTTGTATTGACACTTTTTGGTCTTTCAGCCCTGACTGCGTCATTGGCAACAGTCAGGCTAACTGAAAAGGCAGGGGCCTGGACCAAGGAATTTTATTTGCTTGAAGCACAGGCAGAGATGAGTGTTGCACAACTGGACAGTATACTTTATGACGCAGAGGTCAAAGCTGTTGAATACATGCAGAAAAAGGAATTTCTGGAGATAGAAGGAACAGTTCTGCCAGATGATCTGCAAAAACTTGTATATCTCAATATGACGGAATTACTGCCAAAGGCAGCCAGATCAATATATCTTGAAAGAGTAATGGAAGCGGTGTATATATTACATGCTGTAACGTTAATTGAAACTAGGTTACCCGATGCAAGCCTTGAATATTTAAGCGATATTTTCAGACACATCATTGAAGATGAGGCAGTGGCCGGTGTTTTATTCAACCTGACTGTAAGTGAGGAAAACGAGGGCACAAAGAAGAATATTGATATTGGCATAGAGATTGAATTTCCTGGATATTCCTTAGAATTATCAGGGAATGAGGTATCAGGTATCCGGTTTTCAGGTGGTTCACGATATAATATAGTTGAATGGAGGGAGTGGCAGGAAGCCTTTGGATATTCAGAGGATATTCAATATGCCGATCCTATTAAGGACTGACATTCCCTTGAAGGAAAGGTGATTTCTAAATGAAAAATGTTTTACTGATAATGACGGATCAGCAAAGATATGACACAATTCACTCGCTCGGAAATAAAAAAATAAAAACCCCGGTACTTGATTCTCTTGTGAAGGACGGTACTTCTTTCAAGGAAGCTTATACTCCAAGTCCTGTATGTGTTCCGGCCAGGTATTCGACACTCACAGGTAAGTATTGCCACAACACCGGATGCAGTAAGAATGGTATGATGCCCGATGGCAATGAAAGTGTAATGCAAACTTTGAAAAAAGCAGGATACCAGACTTTTGGAGTCGGCAAGATGCATTTCAATTTCAGAGATGGCGGAACCATGGCTTTGTGGGGGTTTGATAAACGCTATACAAGCGAGGAGGTAAACGGAGCAAAACGGGATGATTACAAAGATTATCTCATGGATAAGGGGTTTGGCTATGTCAAGGATGTTCATGGAGTCAGAAGTGAGATGTACTATATCCCACAGCCGTCACAGCTTCCGGCAGAGCACCATCACACTACATGGGCTGCTGACAGAAGCATAGAAATGATTGAAAACAGAGATAAAACAAAACCTATGTTTCTTATGTGTGGAATCATAAAACCTCATCCTCCATTTGAAGTTCCTGTGCCATGGAATAAACTCTATAGGTCACCTGATATGGATTACCCGTTTGTGCCGGGAAATCCGGAATCCATGCAGACTTACTGGAATAGGATACAAAACCGTTATAAGTATAAAAGCAAGGGACGCGATATGGAACTTGAGCGAATGATCAAGGCATATTATTATGCATGTATATCATTCATTGACTTCAATGTCGGTAGAATATTTGATAAACTCAAGGAAGAAAATATATTTGATGATACCTTGATTATATATACTTCCGACCATGGCGAAATGCTCGGAGACTTCAATTGTTATGGTAAAAGGGGATTTCTTGACCCTGCGGTCAGGGTTCCATTGATTGTCAGATGGCCCGGAATCAAGCAGGGGGTAAAGTGTGAAGAACCTGTTTCATTGGTTGACATTGTTCCGACCATCCTTGATTATGCCGGAATAGAGGGTGATGAAAGTTATGACGGGTCTAATCTATATGATGAAGAGTATAGCAGATCGATTGTCAGCCAATATCACACCGGCGACAAGGGAATGTATATGATTGTTGAAGAAAACTACAAGTATTTTCACTCAACCCCCGACAACAAGGAGTGGCTTATTGATAAAAAGGCTGACCCAATGGAGTGTCATAACAGGGCTGAGAATATCATATATGGAGAGAAAGCAAAGGAAATGCGCGAAAAATTAGTTGAGGTTTTAAAGCACAGCAAGGAGAGTGATGCTGTAGAAAAAAACCATTTCAAAAAAATAAGAAAACCTGACGAATATAAAAGTGAAGATGAAGGCCTCTTATATCAGGATGCGGAAGGCTCAGTTCCTGATATAATTGGATACACTTCGTGAATGTGAAATAGTTTTTGTTCGCATAATCCAAGGCGCTCATAAGCCCAAAGCGCTCACAATCCCAGGGATTGATGCACATTTTAAGGTATAGGAGACAGCAGGATGAATAAGCCCAACATAATATTCATAATGACAGACGACCATGCCAGCCATGCCATGAGCTGCTATGGAAGCAAAATCAATCGAACCCCAAACATGGACAGGATCGCAGAAGGCGGTATTAGGTTTGACAACTGCTTTTGTACAAATTCAATTTGTGCACCCAGCAGAGCAACTATTCTAACGGGAACCCATACACATATAAATGGAGTAAAGACCCTGGGTGATAAACTGGACAATTCTCTTGAAAATTTTCCGAAGATAATGCAGCGCGGGGGTTATCAGACTGCAATAGTAGGCAAATGGCATCTGGGCCAGGGAGAAAAGCATCATCCAACCGGGTTTGACTATTACAACGTTCTTCCACATCAGGGTGATTATTTTGATCCACTTATGATTGAGATGGGCGAGAGAAAGGTATTTACCGGATATGTAACTGACATAATAACCAAAAAATCCATTGAATGGCTTAAGGGAAGGGATAAGGATAAACCATTTATGCTTATGTGTCATCACAAGGCACCCCACAGACCATGGCTTTCTGATGATAAACACAAGGATTTATACAAAGATGAAGATATACCACTACCAGATACATTCTTTGATGAATATGACAATCGCTCGGAAGCTGCCAAACGAGCAAAAATGAGGGTGGAGAGGGATTTCAATGCCCTTGATTTAAAAATTCAAATACCTGATGGCTATGAAAAAATGGATTCACTTCCGATTCCCGATGATGTTACCGGATTGGAATATACAACCTGGGAAGGGGAAAAAGTTACATTTAAAAGCCACAGGGCGTTAAAGGAATGGAAATACCAGAGATATATAAAGGATTATCTTAGATGCGTTGCTGCAGTTGATGACAGTGTAGGTGAAATTCTTGACTGGCTCGAAAGCGAAGGACTAACTGAAGATACAATGGTTATTTATACATCTGACCAGGGTTTTTATCTTGGTGACCATGGATGGTATGACAAACGATTCATGTATGAGGAATCCCTTCGGATGCCTCTGATTATCAAATACCCCTCAAAAATCCAGCCCGGAACAATATCTCAGGCTATGGTGCTGAACCTTGATTTTGCTCAGACCATTCTGGATACAGCGGGAATGAAAAGCCCGGATTTCATGCAGGGCAGAAGTTTCATGCCGATTATGGAGGGGAAAAAAGTTGATGACTGGAGACAGTCCATGTATTACAGATACTGGATGCATCTTGCACACCATAATGTTGCTGCACATTATGGAATCAGGACCATGGATTATAAACTGATTTACTATTATGGTGAAGCACTTGGAACATCCGGTTCCATCGACAATCCGACTCCGGAGGAATGGGAACTCTTTGACCTTGGAAAGGATTCAGCTGAGTTAATGAATGTATATGACGAGCCGGAATATTTTGAAATTAGAGAAAAATTGAAAAAAGAACTGGCAGGACTCAAGGAAGAGGCACAGGACAATGAATAACAACCTAAAGCGAAACATAAATGTACTTATAAAGCCATCGTCCGGTCACTGCAATCTAAGCTGCAGATATTGCTTTTATCATTCACCTGATGTTCCTGATCCGACTCATGAAAAGGGTTTCATGAAAAGGGAAACTGCAGTCAAATTGATTGAAAGGGCCTTTGAGTATGCAACAGAAGGCGTGTCCTTTGCATTTCAAGGCGGTGAACCAACCCTTGCAGGCATTGATTTTTTCAGATTCTTCACAACCAAAACAAACGAAATGAATACAAAAAATCTTAAAATCAATTTTTCAATTCAGACAAACGGAATTGTTATTGATGAAGAATGGGCTGAATTCCTTTCCAAAAATAAATTTTTAGTAGGGCTTTCCATTGACGGTCCCTCAAGAGTCCATAACAAAAACAGAATTTTTGCGACAGAAGAATCCAGTCTTACCAGGGTTATGGAAGCAAAGAAGCTCTTTGACCGGTTCAAGGTTGAATATAATGCTCTCAGTGTTATAACCTCAGAAACAGCAAAATACCCTGAGCAAGTATATGAATTCTTCAAGAAAAAGGGGATAGGATATGTTCAATATATACCATGTCTTGATCCTGCTGATGAAAAACCGGGTCAGCATGAATTTTCGCTGACATCCGATGATTATGAAACGTTTCTAAAGAAAACCTTCGATGCGTGGCACCATGATGTTATGGCAGGAAATATAACTGTTGTGCGTACATTTGACAACTGGATTGCCATGATAATGGGATATCCGCCCGAATCCTGCGGAATGTCCGGAAGATGTGCCTGCCAGTTTGTTATAGAGGCTGATGGAGGTGTTTATCCGTGCGACTTTTACGTTACCGATGAAACATACATCGGCAATGTACAGGAGAACAGTTTTGAAGATATAATAAATGGCTCTAAAACGGCAGAATTCCTTTTAAAAGGTGACGAAATAAATGAAGAGTGCAAGAACTGCCGATGGTTCTTTATCTGCCGTGATGGCTGCAGAAGATATCGTAATCCTGAAACAAACCTGAACATTTACTGCAAAGCTTTCCAGGGCTTTTTCGAATATGCTTATATCAGGATGCAGCTGATAGCCCAAACCCTGAAAAAGGATAACAAATCATAGAAATACATTTCTTTTCAGAATCCTTTAAGTTTGGTATTCTTATATTGAATGAAAAAACTGTTGTATTATATTGAATTCGGAATACTCGGAATGATTGTTTGGGTTATACTGTACGAAAATCTTTCCCTGTATACAGTTATATCCGGACTTTTGCTTGGTGCAGGAGCAGCTTTGTTTGCAAACATTTTTCTGACAACTGAGAAACTGACAAGTGCATACCGATTCAATATTCCAATGCTTGCCGTTTTTGCCATTGTACTTCTTTTTAGAATATTCAAATCAGGTCTATATGCGATTCCAGATATTATAAAGGGAAGATGCAGAACTTCAATAATAGACATTGAAACCAAGGTGCCTGAAGGTCTGGCTGCAACAACGCTGGCAAACTCAATTACCCTGACCCCAGGAACAGTGACAATTGAAAAGGTCGGTCAGAGGATCAAGGTTCTCTGCCTTAACAGCAAGACAAATAATCCGGTTGAAGCTGCTAAAATCATAAATGGTTCCCTTGAAAAAATATTGATAAAGGCGGCGAAGCATGATTAACATATTCATACATATTATGACTGCAGCCGCATTCATTACATCGTTGAGAATCCTGATTGGTCCTACCATATGGGACAGACTTTTGGGGTTCAATTTACTTTCGGCCAAATTGATAATGATACTTGTTTTGTGTGCCATTCTTTTTAACCGAAATTTCCTTCTGGATATAGCTCTTACCTATTCTCTGCTGGGATTTGTAAGCACTCTGTTTATTGCCAGATTTGTTAGAGACAGGGGGAGAATATGATGCGTGAAATAGTAGGTAATATAATAATAGGTATCGGGATAGTATTTGTATTACTGGGAGTTCTGGGGATATACAGATTCAAGGATTTTTATTCAAGGATTCTTATAGGCGCAAAGGTTGATACAGTCGGCTTCATTACCATATGTACAGGTGCGATTATCAGATCGGGTTTCACCTGGTTCTCACTAAAAGTACTTTTACTAGTCGCCATTGTTATGCTAATAAATCCGGTAGTCACCCATGCCATTGCAAGTTCTGCCTACAGGGGAGGCTACAGGGTAAGCGAGGAGGACGACAACAATGATGCCGGTAGTTGAAAAGATTATGTACATTGCTCTGATTATTTTTGCATTCATGTCGGTTCAAACACCGAAACTCAGGCGTGCGGTTGTTTATCTTGCAGTTTTTTCAGCTGGAAGCGCATTTGTATATGTATTACTGGGAGCTCCGGATGCTGCCCTTGCTGAAGCGGTAATCGGAAGTACCATCGCTACGATAATCTTCCTTTCCGCTTTGCAGAAATATAAAGCCTTTACAGTGTACTACACAAATGAAATGAGGCATGAATACAGACAGTCAAATTTGTTCAGGAGACGAAATGCAGTATTGGAAAGAATTGAAAATTTCTGTTCAGGCAAGGATTTGGAAGCTCACATCATGTATACGACAGAAAGTCTTCAGGAGGTAATGAAAAATCACGGCTGGGATATAATCGTAAGGAGAAAAAACAATAAGTTTTCAATATATGGCATGGAGCAGAATTACCACATAGAGGAGATGAAAAAATATATTGATGAAAATTTCAACGACCTGAGAAAGCTGGGTTATGAAATAGAATTGCATATAGGATGGTCTGAAAATGAGTAAAAATGCAAAAAGGAGATTAATTGTTCTTTCAGCCATTATGGTAATCTGCTTGTTCGTGGTCATTTTTTCAACCATATTTGATGAAAAAATGGAACCGGTTGCCTACAATTATTATGTGGAAAATGCAGCAGAGGAGTCCGGGATGCCTAATGCAGTTACTGCAATATATTTAAGGTACAGGATATTTGATACTTTGTTTGAAGCGTTGCTTCTTGGTGCTGCAGTAAGTGTTGTTTTCTATTTCGCAGCTCCCTGGGAAAAGGAAATTGAGAAAAAGGGGGGTGATGAGAATGTATGAAGAAAGACATCATTCAGAGATTCTAGAGGATGTCCTCCAGTTTATTTACCCACTTATAATTCTGTTTGGATTGTATATAATTTTGACTGGGATTTCACAACCAGGGGGAGGTTTCCAGGGCGGAGCAGTACTTGTTGCAATATTTATGTGCCGTTATCTTGTGAGCCCAAGGGAAATGGGAAGACTGGATCTGATTCAAAAAATAGATAAGTTGATATTGGTTTTCATACTAGCACTGGCTTCCATGCTGATTCTTCTTGGATTCAGGGAAGTTATACCTTACTTCAATGGTATATACAATATGCTTATAGGGATACTTATAGGAATAAAGGTTGCAAGCGGGCTTACCGTAATTTTCTATACATTTGCATTCATAGAAGGAGGAAAAGAAGATTAGTTTCATTAATGCACAAAACACAGCGATAATAATTTTCTTTATAGGGGTCTACGGCCTTTGTGCCAGGAGAAATATCATTAAGACCATAATTTCACTTGGAATAATGGGTGGGGGTGTAATTCTGTTTTTCCTTTCTGTTAACAGAACTGCTGAAAGTATGCCGCCAATTTTTACAGGCGAAGTTGCAGTTGCAGCAGATCCTCTGCCACAGGCATTGGTCATAACTGCAATTGTTGTGGGAATATCCGTAACAGCGGTAGCTCTTATAATGTTTATTGCAATGTACCATAAATTCGGAACAACCAACTGGGCCAAGGCAATGAAGCACAGAAGGGGAATTGATATAAGATGATTCTATATGCACTCATATTGGTGCCGATATTTGCAGGGATATTAATATACCTGATAAAGAACAGGAAGATTTTGTGGTTTGCCTTTTTCCTTCAGGCTGCTCTTCTGGGACTTTCTGTCTATAATTTTGTAATAGTTCAGCTCTATGGACCTTACGATATTGTTCTTGGTAATTTTGCAACCGTTTCCGGCATTACACTCAGGTGCGACACTTTTTCAGCTGCATTGGTTTTACTGACGGTATTTATTTATTTTGTATGCTTCCTGTTTGGTATACTGGAAAAGTTCATGAATAATCTATTTATATTCTTTTCCCTAACACTTCAGGCTCTTATAATTGCAATTTTTCTTTCGAGGGATTTATTCAATGTATATATACTGACAGAGGTCTCCACAATAATTGTTTCTGTACTCATCATGTATAAAAAGGACAGCAGTTCCCTGTATGACGGCATGATATATCTTATTACCAATATTGCTGCAATGACTTTTTTCCTTTTCGGAATAGCTTTTATATACAGGATTTTCGGAACTTTGAACATGGATTTAATAACTTCTAAAATGTACAAGATTCAGGATGTTAAATCGCTGGCTCTTCCATTTGCTTTTCTGATTACGGGAGTTGGTCTTAAATGTGCGTTTCTGCCGCTATTCAGCTGGCTTCCAAAGGCACATGCAACGACCAGTGCGCCATCAATAGTTTCTGTAATACTTTCTGCATTGTATGTGAAGTCAGGCATATTTCATTTTATCAAATTAAGGGAGATGTTTTTGCCCGCCATAAACCTGGATGAAATATTTTTAATAATTGGTGTAGCTACAGGAATTGTAGGGTTTATACTTGCCATGTCGCAGAAAGATATAAAACTCATTCTTGCATATCACACAATTAGCCAGCTTGGGTTGGTTCTCGTCGGTATTACCTCAGGGAGCCAGTTCTCATATTTCGGCGGAATATTACATTTATTCAATCATGCAATTTTTAAGAGTCTGCTTTTTCTTACAGCTGGAATAATTACTGATAAATACGGCGAAAGAAATATAGATAAAATTCGGGGTGTATTCAGAAGAATGCCATATGTCAGCATAATGATGATGGCTGCCATGTTTGGGATAACCGGAGCACCTCTATTCAATGGAAGTGTTTCCAAATTCATGATAGAAAGTGGTGTTCATGGAAGGGTTCTTGAGTATGAAGTAATACTCATTAATTTCGGTACAATAATTTCATTCATCAAATTGTCAAGTATATTCAGAGGTGGGAGGGGAGAGGCAAAAATCAGTGTTGACATATGGAAAAAAGCTTCAGTTACCATTATGGGAGTAATGTGCCTTGCAATGGGATTTGCCGGGCCCTTGTTTATAAGCAGTATTTTTAATTATCGAATTGATTTCAGCATAGTAGAGTACTTGAAGAATATGATTATATTCTTTGTCAGCTTAGGTTTTGGAGAACTTCTTTATTTTAAGTATCTTAAAAAAACCAAGTTCATACAAAATGGGTTTTCCATGGAGCTTGGAATAAACGGGATTGCATTGAGTATAACCGGGTTTTTCGCATTCCTTGTTGCTGCAGTATATTTACTGGTGTAAATTATCTGGGTTGACCAAAGCTTGTATTCAGGAGTCTGCCCGAATTTATCAAACTATGATTCCTTGGAACAAGCTTCACTTTACCTGCAACTTCTGAAAGGGGTATTGCTGTCAGTTTATTTCCTGATATTGATACCATTTTACCATAATCATTATTGGCAATCATTTCTGCACCATATGTTCCGAATTTGGTTGCGAGAACCCTGTCATATGGACTTGGCTGACCACCTCGTTGCTGGTATCCGGGAACCGTAACACGTATTTCAAAGGAGGACTTGGCTGCAATTTCTGCAGCTACTTTATATCCCATGGATGGGTAAGGAAGATTAGTCATATATTCCTTGTAATCCTTGCGGCTCATTTTTGCTTCATCAATTGTCATTGCACCTTCAGCAACAGCAACTATTGAGAATTTTTTGCCTTCTGTTTCTCTTTCGTGAAGCTTTTCGATGACTCTGTCAATAGAATAAGGAAGCTCTGGAATCAGGATTACATCGGCGCCGCCGGCAATACCCGCATAAAGAGTAAGCCAACCCGCATCGTGGCCCATGAGCTCAATGATCATTACACGTCCATGGGATTGTGCAGTTGAGTGAATTCGGTCAATTACCCCAGTTGCGATGTCAACGGCACTATGAAACCCAAAAGTAAAATCTGTTCCGTATAAGTCATTGTCTATTGTCTTTGGCAATCCAATTACATTCAAACCTTTTTTACTCAGTAGATTGGCTGTTTTATGAGTACCATTTCCACCCAATACAACAAGACAGTCAAGTTCATATTTTTTATAGTTGTCAATCATTTTCTGGATTAATTCTGGACTCTTGCGAAGTTTTTTAAATGATTCCCGGCTCGTTCCCAAAATAGTGCCACCTATTGTCAGGATTCCGGACATGTCACTTTGAAACAACTCCTTGGCATCACCTTCCATCAATCCACGATATCCATTGGAAAAACCGTAAACCTTCATGCCGAATACTTCAAGGGCAGGTTTTGCAACACCACGAATAGCTGCATTCAGTCCGGGGCAATCTCCGCCGCTCGTCAAAATTCCTATGGTTTTTTTCTTTTCACCCATTTCAAATAACCTCGATTCCTGCTTCCATTATACCAAAAACTGGTCATGTTATCCGTCGGATAACGTGACCGCTGAGTGGTAACAACCAAATATCCCAAAACACCAACCAATCATCCCAAGGATGATTGGTTGGATGATGGGTTTTTTTTAGTGTTTTCTGCTGTGGTAGTGGGTGTGGAGCAGGTGGTGCGATATTTCACCAAGAGGTTCTCCCAGAAATTCTTCATACAGTTTCTTTATCGCAGGATTTTCATGGGATTTTCTAATTGGTAGTTCAGTGTCAGCTCTGTATGTTGCTTCGATTCTTTTCAATCTGAGCTCATCTGTCCCACCAAAGGGCTGGCCGCCTCCACCGATGCAGCCACCTGGACAGCACATTATTTCAATGAAGGCATATTCTGCTTTTCCGCTTTTTATGAGCTCCATTACTTTTCTGGCATTTGATAGGGAATGCGCCACGGCAACCTTTACGATGGTTCCATCCAGGTCAACTTCAGCTTCCTTAATACCTTCGAGTCCACGGACAGCCTTGAAATCAAGTGACTCCAAAGTTTTGCCTGTGACAACTTCGTAAACAGTTCTAAGCGCAGCCTCCATGACACCACCTGTAGCACCGAAGATAACAGCTGCTCCTGTTGACAGTCCAAAGGGAGCGTCATACTCCTCTTCCTCCAGCTTGTTGAAATCAACACCGGCCTGTCGAAGCATTTTAGCCAATTCACGGGTGGTGAGAACAACATCTACATCGGGATTTTCTCCATCCACACTCATTTCGTCTCTGTCTGCCTCAAATTTCTTGGCTGTGCACGGCATTATCGAAACACTGAAAATATCCTGTGGATCAACACCAATTTTCTGGGCATAATAACCTTTGGCCAGTGCACCGAACATCTGCTGTGGAGATTTACATGATGAAACATGTGCGAGTAATTCAGGATAGTACTGTTCTATGAAGTTAATCCACCCCGGACTGCATGAGGTAAGCATGGGAAGTGTTCCACCTTCTTGTATTCTCTGAAGAAGTTCATGCCCTTCCTCAATTATAGTAAGGTCGGCTGTGAAATCTGTATCAAATATTTTATCAAATCCAAGTGTTCTGAGTGATGCTACCAGCTTGCCTGTTACAATCTCACCGGGTTCCATTCCAAACTCTTCACCGAGTGAAACCCTGACTGCCGGAGCAGTCTGAACCACAACGGTTTTATTCGGATTGTTGATAGCTTCCCAGACCTGTTCAATATCTTCTTTCTCTGTAATGGCTGCAACGGGGCACACCACTGAGCACTGTCCGCATGCTACACAGGCAACATCAGCAAGATACCAGCCGAATGCCGGTTTGACCTGGGCACTGTCACTTCTCCCAATATAATCAAGGATAGCCAGACCCTGAACCTGATTGCACATCTGAATGCATCGTCCGCACTTGATACACTTGTTCTGGTTTCTGACAATTGAAGGGCTTGATGTATCAATTTCCTGTTCCTCAAGAACGTTTTGGAATCTGCTTTCCCTGACTCCGAGATTTGCTGCTATTTCCTGCAGACCACAGTGGTTGTTTTTACTGCATGAAGGGCAGTTCATATCATGGTTTGCAAGCAGAAGCTCAATGACAACTTTTCTTGAATCCCTTACCTTCTTTGTATTTGTGCGAACCACCATTCCTTCTTTTACAGAAGTTGCACAGGCCGCCTGGAGTGTCTTCGCTCCTTCAACCTCTACAACACACACCCTGCAGTTTGCCTTGACCTCCTGATCAGGATGGTAGCAAAGGTTGGGAATTGTGATACCTGTTTCCTTGGCTGCATGCAATATTGAGGTTCCTTCCGGTACACTGACAGCCCTATTGTTTATTGTTAAATTTACCATATTCATTTCAAACCTCCTCACATTGCAGCAGCAACATGGTTGCTGATCCTGGATGTGAATTCCTCTGGAAAATATTCAAGTGCCTTGCGTACAGCAGTTGGAGCTGCCTGACCAAGACCACATATTGATGAGTTGGTCATTGTATCCATCAGTATATTCATTAGTGAAAGATCCTGCATAGAGGCAGTTCCTTCAATGAATCTATCAATTAATATCAGGAGCTGGGTGAGTCCTTCACGGCAGGGGGTGCATTTACCGCAGGATTCATGATGGAAAAACTGTACAATTCTTTTTAGAATGTCAAGCACATCGATTCTTTCATCCATGACAATAATTGCGCCGGAACCGAATGTCAGGTCATTTTTTCTCATTTCATCAAAATCAATGGCTACATCCAGCATTTCATCTGGAAGTATGGGTCCCGATGCTCCACCTAACTGAACCATTTTGATGGTTCTGTTGTTTGGAACACCACCGCCAAGGTCATAAATCACCTGACGGACCGTTGTTCCAAAAGGCACTTCGTAAAGTCCCGGCCGCTTCACATTCCCGCTGAGACATACCAGCTTGGTACCCTTTGAAGAAGCAGTACCGATTTTACCAAAGCCAGTGCCACCAAGCTCAATTATGTGTGGAATTGTGCAGAATGTTTCCACATTGTTTATTTGTGTTGGTTTATCATACAATCCCATGGTCGTTGGAAAAGGTGGTTTATATGTTGCTCTGCCTGATTTACCTTCGATTGTAACAAGCAGGGCAAATTCCTCGCCACAGACATATGAGCCTGCTCCGGTATAAATATCAATATCAAAATTAAAACCGGTATTGAGTATGTTTTCTCCAAGGAACCCCTTTCCACGTGCTTGTTCCAACGCTGTTTCCATTATTTTTTGTGATTTGACATACTCACCTCTGATGAATATATAACCAAAGCGAATACCTGTGGCTATTGCACATATAACCATTCCTTCTATAACCTGATGGGGATCATTTTCCATCAGATAACGGTCCTTGAAATTTCCCGGTTCGCCTTCATCAGCATTGCATATTATATATTTGGGACTGCCTTCTGCCATTTTCACGGCTTCCATCTTCAACCCCGTGGGAAATGCAGCTCCGCCTCTTCCTTTAAGACCGGATGCTTTGATTTCATCAATGATTTCCATGTCTTTCATTTTCAAAGCTTTTTTCAAAGACAAGTACCCACCCCTTGTAACATAATCATCTATAGAACCGGGGTCGATTTGATTGAAATTTTTCGTTAAAAGTCTGTAAATTAATTCACTCATGTCGTTTCCTCCTGTACTCAGTTAATATATCTGAGAGTTTCTCCTTGGTTAAACTACCGTACAGGTTTTCACCAATCTGCATAGCCGGTGCTTTATCGCAGCAGCCAAGACAGCTTGAATACTCAAGGGTGAATAATCCATCTTCCGTTGTTTCACCCATTTTTGCCTTGAGCATACGTTCCAGTTCCTTTACCAGGTTCAAAGAGTCATTAACATAGCAGGGTACATCATAGCAGACCTGCACGATGTATTTTCCCCGTGGTTTGGTTGACAGCAATGAATAAAATGAAGCAACACTGTGAACTCTGCTCTCGGGCAGTCCGGTTTCCTTTGCAAATTCCCTGATGTCATCTTCGGTCAGATAGTTGCAGGGTGTACTGTTCTGATATGCCAGCATGGCCCCGATCAGTTTATCGGGAGAACGGCCATACTTATCCAGGGCGTCTTTGACTTGCATGTTTCTACCTCCATAAATGAAAATTCAGTTGCCAAAAATTACCTTGCCAAATTAGCTAAATATTTTTCCACTGTATGTTCTTTTATGCCACGTATGAAAGCCCCTCGTTAATGGATGCCCAAAAGCCTGGCTTTAAATGAGATGAGTCGGTCAAAAGCTTCAGTGCCCTTCGTTAATCTTTTGACGTTCTTATTCTACACCTGCAAAGACAGTGGTTCAATGGTTTGTGTTATTTAATTAACAAATTGGTACTGAATGGTGGTGCCAGGTAATAATAAATAGGATAATTGAATATATTCAATGACAAACAAAAACCCACCATCATGGTGGGTTGGTAAAATCAATTATTGATCAAAATGCATTAGTGGTCATTTGGAAGGGCCGATACTTATAAGCAGGAACTGATCTTCTGATGAAACAGTATACTTAATCTCAACTGAATCATCCTTTTTCAGACCTTCAGTCATGGTTTCAACTTCGGTATTCCTTAGTGCCATATAGACACCATCAACCAGTACCTCAATGCTGTTTCCATCAATAAGTCCCTGATAGATTCCTGTTGCATCAATGGTCTCGGAATCAACTTCAACCTCAACTATACTTTCAAGTATCATCTGACCTTCATCGTTGGTAGTGTAAATTATAGTCACCAAAGTTCCTTCATCAATCCCATCCACCTTTGATGCCATTTGGTTATTCCTGAAGACTACAGGTTCTCCATCGAGGGTGGTTTCAATGCTTGTATTATCAATCAGACCCTGATATATGCATACAACCATGTGCCTTGCAAGATTTTCTAATTCTATTGCAGCGAATTCTGTTCCCTTGGTATCAGTGATATTAAAGTTGTTGGTGATACCCTTCATTTGAACGACAGTGTATGGATAGGTGATGACCTGTGCTACCATATCATCTTCAGCAGGCTTGGTTTCCTCAACTGTTATATTGGTTTTTCCCTCATTGTCTTCCACTGAAAGAACTTTGATTTCGTATCCTGAAGTAGGTCTTTCTCCAAGCCCTATAAAAACGGTATATGTTCCTTCGGAATCAACCCAGTAATAGAAACCGCCTTCCAGTGCCATGTCATTAATCAGATTTGCCATTTCAACATCAAGGTCGTCCTCAGTAATCTCTTCAAATTCAATTTTGTTGACTGTTATACCGTTGCTTGGTGCAGGTGAAGTGCTTTCGGTTGATGCACCGGGTATATTTGATGGTGGTGCTGTAATTTCTGAATCATCCTGTCCGCATCCTGCCAGAAGCAAAGATAATGATGTAATTGCTATAAGTGTCGTGATGATAAGTTTGCTGGTTTTCATTCGTGTTCTCCTTTTATTGTTATGTATATATAACGAAATTTGTATTGAAAAGTTCCATAAATCCCGAAGAAGAACAATATATAATGGCAAAAAATTTTAAAACATTAAAATGTAAACAATTTGTGAATATTATTGTACTGTAAATATTCTAACATAAAGCAGTGATATTATTGATTTGTGCATGTTCTCAAAACAGGGATAAAGAGGATATTAAATGGATTAATTCTATAAGGGGGGAACTTGAGAGATAAATTCGATACTTTTAATAGATTTTTAAATGCACTTCTTGTAACAAGCAGTTATGGTGGTTTATATTATGCCATCTTGTTATCAATGAACCCGAATAAAAGTGTATTCTTTCCTACAGTCAATTTTCTAGGGTTTTTACTTGCAGGGATATTGGCCGGAAGAATTGCTGTCAATTTTTGCAGAAAAAAAATAAAGTTGATTAAATATGATGAAAACGGTGATATTCGTTTAGGTGAACAGTATTTTGTCTTTACGGTGTTATTGATTTTCCCAGTGTCATATGAATTCAATATCTTGATATTCGAAACTGTTGGCCTGTATATTTCCGCATACAACAGTGGTTTATATTTACTTGGCTTGATTGTGGGCTTATATGACTATACTTATGGAATCACAAAAAAACTATCCCTAAGCGGTCTTGCTCCTTTGGCAATGGGTACTATCTTCCTGGCTACTTCCAATGACCAAACAACAAAGGGAGTTATTTGGGGACTGATGTTCATATTTGTTTTCACAAGCATACTTGCTTTGAGCAGATTAAACTTATATAAAAGGATTTTTAGTCAGAAAGACATAAATGTTAAGGATGCCAAAAGCATTTTTGGCCTTAATACAAAAACAGTTATTGGGTTGACAGGCATTGGTATCTTTATAATCGTTATAAGCCGTTACTGCACATTTTTGTATAGATGGGCAGCATCTGTCTTTTCTTCATTGTACTATATTGCAAGCAAGTTTACGGAGTGGATGTACAGTATGGAGTTCATTGGTACTGCCGAAGAAAGTGAAATTGCTAATATCCCACAGGAAGAAATTTCTATTATTGCAATAATCATATTTATTTTTATAGGAGTAATATTAGCCGGTACATGTATCTTAGGTATTATAATGCTGATCAAGTACCTTTTGACAATAAAATTTGAAAGAAACAATAGATTGAGAAGCCATAGATTTGAAAACGAGGAATATGAAGAAGAAACCTACTTTGATAAAACTAAACTACATGTTATAAGAAAATCCGATTATACATATACAAAGAAGGGGCTTGCAGAAAAACGGACAACATCAGAAAAAATTAAGTACCTTTATGGATTTATGCTGGAACGTCTGTACAGAGTCTGTGATAATGCTGACAGAAGCTGTACACCAATGGAAATATTAAAAGAAATTGAAAAAGCGCGTAATATTGAAAATGAATTTTACGGAAGGTTGACCCATGACTATATTTATATAAAATATGGGCTTAGGAACATTGAACCTGAATATGATTTTCTGAAGGCAGCAAGAGTCATAGACAGGGATTTTCGATAAATCAAAACTGGATGAATAGTATCAGGGGATAATATTTTTACCTGTCGGTAACAGAAAGGTGTTGACAAACAAAGGCTGCTTCTGTTAGAATCCGAAACAATACTTTATACAGTAAATGAATAAAAGGAGTGTGCCTTTGGGTTCCGCGTCATTTGACGGTCAGGTCCGAGCGGTGCAGGCGAAAGCTACACGACCATTGGGATAAAAACCCGGGTTCGGAGTCCTTGATATAATTATATCAGGAACCGGTCCGGGTATTTTTATATACTTGCAAGGGGGAGGGAAAAATGACTGCAATAAAACTTGATGGACTTTCAAAGACATATAAGGTAAAGATTAAGGGTGAAGGATTTAAAAGCACTTTCAAATCCTTGATCAAACCTGAATACAAGGAAGTTGAAGCCGTGAAGAATGTCAGTTTTTCAGTCGAGGAAGGTGAAATGCTTGCATTCATCGGTCCAAATGGAGCAGGAAAATCAACAACCATCAAAATGCTGACGGGAATCCTGCATCCCACAAGCGGACAGGCCGAAGTACTTGGTTTCAATCCGGTTAGGGACAGAAAAAAACTGTCGTATCAAATTGGAGCAGTGTTTGGCCAGAAATCACAGCTCAGTTTCCACCTGCCGCCCCTTGATAGCTTTCGGTTGCTCTCAAGTGTTTATGAAATAGAGAAAAGTGATTATGAAAGAAGACTGGCCAGGTTGACCGAACTCCTTGAGCTGGAGGAATTCCTTGACAGTCCCGTCAGAAAACTTTCCCTTGGCCAAAGGGTGCGGTGTGAATTTGCTGCATCCCTGCTTCACGGACCTAAGATACTGTTCCTTGATGAGCCAACCATAGGGCTTGATGTCGTAGTAAAGCATAAAATAAGGGACTTGATCAAAAGACTTAACAAGGAAGAAGGAGTAACTGTATTTCTTACAAGCCATGATGCAGGAGATGTTGAGAACCTCTGCAGAAGAGCCATAGTCATTGATCATGGTACGGTAGCCGTTGATATGTCAGTCAAGAAGATGAAGTATGACTATCTGAACAAGAAAGTGGTGTCACTCAAATTCAATTGTGAAACATCACTGAATGAAACCGAAGGTGTGACCATAATCAAGAACACTCCGTATGCAGCCAAATTTTCAGTTGATACCAGAATCGCTGCAATAGGCAAAGTAATTGCAGGACTTGATTCTGAAACCATAGCAGACATAACCATTGAAGAACCTCCAATGGAGGAGATAATAGCAGCAATATATACAAAAATATGAAAGGGGACAGGGACAATGAAAAAGTATCTGTCATTGGCAGGAATAAGTATAAAGAATGCCCTTGTTTACAGAGCTGATGTTACCGGGCGGATGATATTCTATTTTGTGTTCATCTTTGTCTTCTTCAGTCTTTGGAGAATGGTTTACACAGGCAATGAGATAGCCGGTTACAACCTTACCCAAATGGTATGGTATGTCTGTATGACTGAACTTGTTGTATTTTGCAGTGGTGCAGGGATTTTCGGAGTCATGAATCAGGAAGTAAAATCAGGATCGATAGCCTATGAGCTTATAAGACCATGGAATTATATTTATAAGCAATTTGCAAGCACTCTGGGGAATATGACATTCAGTGCTTCGGTGTTCACACTGATGGCAATTGTGCTGGGGCTTATTTTTGTAGGTCCGTTGCCGGGTTTCAATGCAGCAGCAATACCGTTCATAATTCTGTCATTTGTACTATCCATATCAATGAACTTTTTCTTCTTGATGAGTCTTGGTCTGCTTGCTTTCTATTTCGAAGAAAATTCACCCTTTTATTTCATATATCAAAAACTGTTGTTTGTATTTGGAATGCTGATTCCAATAGAGTTTCTTCCACTCTGGGCACAGGGGATTTTACGGTATCTGCCATTTTCACTGATAACATGGGGCCCGGCAAAGATGGTTGTGGATTTTTCATTTGAATATGCAATGCAGATTCTGCCATTGCAGATAATCTGGTGCATAATAGCAATTTCGCTGGCACATTTCGTATTTTCGAGGGGGGTGAAAAAAGTAAATGTTCACGGAGGTTAAAAAACATATAAAACTGATATTTAAGTATTTCACTTTCAATTTGTCTGCTCTTGCTGAATACAGGACCAGTTTCATTGTACAGGTGTTTGGTATGGCCTTGAACAATGCAAGCTTTGCATTCTTTTGGTGGGTGCTCTTTGATAAACTCGGCGGTGGGATCGGGGGATATGGATTCAAGGATGTAATGTTCCTGTGGGCCGTTGCCTCAACTGGTTTTGGGTTATCCCATGTATTCTTTGCAAACATGAACCGCATATCCGGAATGATAATGACCGGAGAACTTGATACATACCTGCTGCAGCCGAAGAACCCGCTTATAAATTCTATTTCAGCCAGAATGTCTGCAACGGCATGGGGTGATTTTCTTTATGGAATAATTCTTATGATATTGATTAAAGCAAGCGGTATGATGTGGGTTATGTTCAGTATAAGCATATTTACAGCTGCATTGTTGGTAACATCAATAGCTGTTGCAGGCCATTCCCTTACATTTTACTTCGGGAACATGGAAACTGTGGGAAGAACCCTATGGGAGTTCACAATTACATTTTCGATTTATCCGGAGACTATATTCAAAGGACCTGTAAAGGCACTCATAATGACTGCGCTGCCCATAGGGTTTATAACCCATATTCCGCTTAGGTTGGTTTATAATTTCTCCTGGGGAACACTGCTGTTGTTATTCGGAGTATCTGCTGCCTATGCATTGTTTGCATTTGGCTTGTATATGTTCGGACTGAAAAGATATGAATCCGGGAACCTGATAATCACCAGGATGTAAGATTCCACCTTTTTTGAGGTGCAACCATCCCAGGGGTGATTGCACCCAACCAATCATCCCAAGGATGATTGGTCGGATGATTGGTCGGATGATTGGTCGGATGATTGGTCAAAATATTTGTTATAATCCCAATGGAAGGGTGATGGCAAAACGGCAGACAGGATCGCCTTTTAGTGCTGAATCAAGCATCTCAACTTCGAGTTCCTCACCGAATATTACTTCAAAGGGAAACTTTGCAAAACCTCCGCTGCAGTAACACCAGTCTGAATCCACATTGCTTTTTGATTCATCCAGTATTCTTTCCCGGGCAAAAGGGCAATGGCAGGCGTAATAGCTTTTAAGAACAGGATCCTCATTGGAAAGAAAATTTATTCCATCAAAAGGTATTTTAGTTACATATAACTTGTTTCCATTTCTTACCGCCGATAGTATTTCTTGATTTGATGCAACATAATCAACTACCCCCTGGGTTATTTCCTGTTCAAACCAGACCTTCTTTTCATCGCAGTATAGCTGCAACTCTGCAACTTTTCTTGCATGCCTTTCCTTAAGATATGTTTCCAGGTCTGCTGATTCTTCAAAGAACTTTTTTTCATCCAGCATGGCTTCTTCAGGAACTCCATGATTGTTTCCAGCCAGAACTTTTCTGTACAAGGCAGGTGACAATGATGATTTCAGTCTTTTCATCACCTTCTCGGTAAATTCGGGAATATCCTCAGGCGAAGCTCCAAGAGGAGGAGATTCAAGGTCACCAAAAACCCCATCAGCAGTTTTACCGTCCGTATGGAATTCAAGTCGTTTCCTAATATTTTCCATGACTCCCAGACCACCGAACAACTTGGTGAAATAGATATAAACCGCATGATTGTCAATCAGATAAAAATAACGGGCCAGTGCAAGAAATACAGGTGCTGTGTTATTGCCTTCTGCCATGAGTTCTTTTATATATTCCTTGATTGATTCAACTGTTGCATTGTCAACATCAAGACGGGTTTCCATGTCCCTGACATAACCGACAGCATTGTCGATATCCTTTTCTTTGTAACCGCGGTTTTTATATAAATCCCTGAGCAATGATTCCTTCATGTTTCCTCCTCATGGTTTGGTTTCTGTATGGTCTACGGAACCATCCGGCTTATAATATGTCCTGATATTGCTGTCGGCCTTTTCCATCCACACCTTTATGTCATTTTCATAATAAACCTTTTCAACCCATCCTTCGTTATTGTATCCATATAACCATTCTCCGACTTTCATGCCTTCTGAATGTTGTCCGAATACATGAATTGATGAAGCAGAGGAGCTGCCTGTTGCAAAACTCTTGTATTCACCGTCGGCAAGACCTGATTTGTATTCTATTATTGTTTTTGGAAGGCCTTCAGCAGTATAGGTTTCCCATCTGCCGTCTTTCTCATTGCCTTCATAGCTTCCGGTGTATTCAAGGGGGTGCCCGTCATTGCTGTAGTAACCGGTGGCCGGACCGTCCTTTTCTCCATCCTTGTATGTTGTAAGATCCCGGAGGGTTCCGTCATCAAAGAAGCTTTTGTATTCACCGTCATATCTTCCATCCTTGTAACCGATGCTCAGAACCAGAACACCTTCTTTATTGAATGATGTATAGGTTCCGAACTTTTCTCCATCCTGCTCATATGTTTCCTGTCGCAGTACTCCGCTTTCATAGAAAAGTTTTGTGTGCTCTATGACCGAAGACCCTTCGTAGGATGTGATCACCTCTCGGATGAGATTTCCATTCAGGAATGTATGGGATTCATAGACATTGCCATTAATATATAACTCAAATGTCGGGTTGCTGTTATACCTGGTGGTATTGAGACCATCTTTTATTCCATTTTCGGTTTCATATATGTATGTTATGCTGTCGCCGGCAAACTGCGGATCTTCATTGAACCTTATGGCAGTTTTTCTGCCGGATGTTTTGTCCTCAGTCTCAATCTGGAAAAAGGCGCTTTCTTCAAGGTTTCCATATCGGATAATCTTCATTGATGATTCCATGTTTTTGGGGAAGTGATATATATATTCAATGTTTTCGCTGTAGCCGGTTACTTCCCATCCATAAGGGCTTCCCGAAGAATCAAGATATCTCCATCCTCTTATGCCACCTTCACCATCGGGTTTGTCTTCCCGTTGAAGGCTTTGGTAATCAATCGGATCAGCCCACCCGTATATGATTGACAAAATGTTTTCATTTGTAAGGCGATTGGACAGGTTCATCAATGTATCATAGGTGGCTGCAATATTGAAGACAGCATATGATTCATCGGGATATTCTTCAGGATCATCCGGACTGTCTGTTTCGGCAGGAGTCGGGGTTGGTGAAGGTGCCGGAGGAATCGTTGATGCCGATGGATGTGCAGTCGGAGTTGATGTTGCTGTCGGTGCGTCATCGGGTTTGGTTTCCGGTACATCAACTTCATAACCAAGTCTTACAAGAAAATTTTCAAGGTCTTCGCGGGTGAATTCATGCTCGTTCAGGTTTCCGATGTCATCTCTCCAGGCTTCGAATATTTGGAATGTTTCCTCAGCTGAATGACGCAATAATGCATTCAGGAAATCCTCCCGGCTTTCGCCAATAAGGTCATTAAGCTCAGTTTTAATAAGATTGATTGCATTTTCAGATGCTTCCTGGGATATATTCCTTCCACCTGCAATCAAGCTGGATATCCTGCTGACTGCCATGGAATATGCATCATTTATATCCCAGAGCATAGCTCCTCTGACAGCCAGCTGACCCAGTTTTATTATACCTATGCTTCTTATTCTGTTTGTTGCCCGAATGTCGGTGGTTATATCGGTTGCAGGTACTGCCTCAGCAAATGATTCTGAAACAATTGCACCTGGATTACTTGATTCAGATGCCATGTTGGTTTTGTCCGCCAAATCTATTGCAAAGTTTTCCTCCGCCTGATCTTCTGTAGGATAGTTGGTTGAATCTTCTATAGGGGCATCCCTGTAATATTCCATTGAATCAGATAAGAGACCAAGGTCAGGAAGCTGGTTTTCTTCTGCCATTACATGTGTTATGAACAAATTACCTGCAGATATATCAGGAATAGGCTTGAGGTTTTCAGGTGCTTCCAGGGATTTGATTGCATCTTTGATGGCCTTGTCCAAAAATTCAATTGTCGAATCGGGTTCGTTTGAATCTGTTTTCCCTTGTCTAATATCTTCAATTGTCTGCCCTGCCTCTTCAAGATATATGAATGAAGCATAATAGTCCATGGACATGAGAGCATCATAGAGGCTCAGTGCTCCATTTAGCTGAATGTCTGCTTCAACCATATTGTTGTAGATTTTACCTGCGAAGATGGATGCTGATGTGCCAAGTAGTTTATTGGCTCGCCTTTCATTTGACCTTGAAACAGTGGATGATGTAACAGCTGAAGCGGTTTTCAACCACTCGAGGTATTGGTTTTGAAGGACATACAATTTAACTGCCGACTCCAGCTTATAATGCTCGATGATCGCCATGGTTGCGCTGTTTGTGGTTTTTGTCTTGTCATATTCCTTGATTTCGGCTTCGTGCGCATCCAAAAGAGAATGATAGGCGGCAATTCCATTAAGTATTTTATCGGTTGCAATCGTTGAGTCAGAATCAGGCTCATCTTTTTTCAGTGCATCTAGGAGGTTATCTTCAAATTTTATAAAACCATCAGTGGCCTTGAACATGCTGGTGGTGGCTTTATCTACCATTCCTACAATTTTGGCAACTGTTTTCTCTCTTTCTCTGAGGAAGAGCCGTTCCTGTTTGCCCAAAGAAGGGTTGGACGATGTATAGAAGGGACCAGCGACCTGAATGTACACTATATCTTCCTGATCTGATATTGCTTTTGTAATGCATCCGCTAAGAAGAGATAAGGTTGTAATCATCGATAAAAAAAGCAAAAAGAACTTTTTCATTTCAATCCCCCTGTTTATCTAACTATTTAGTAAGTCCCGTGATTTTCATTGTGCTCCCACTCATCCATGACTGAAAGGCAATCATCACGATCAAGTCTTATCTTTTTTAGAGTTCCTGTGTTTTTCCCCTCAAGAACATCATATATGAAAGCATCCATGAATCCAATGTTTTCAGCATCTTCTTTGGTACATCCATAATAGACAGTCGGAATCCGGGCCCACAATATTGCAGACAGACACATGGGACAAGGTTCGCAGCTTGTATAAATCTCACATTCCGGAATCATGGGTTTTCCCAGTTTTTCACAGGCTTTGCGAATGGCCTGAACCTCTGCATGGGCAGACGGGTCATTGTTGACCAAAACCATGTTATGAGCAGAGGCAATGACTTCACCATCTTTGACGATAACTGCTCCAAAAGGCCCACCGTGTCCGCCAGCTACACCTTTTCGTGCTTCATCAATCGCCAGTTTCATGAATTCATTCATTTTATCACCGCTTTCCTGATATATTTTATCATTTTAATTGAATTTGTGAAATATTTGGGCTGTGCATATTTCCAATAGCTTGTTTTCTATTTGAAAAGTCTCATTATGTAT
>JAFGIJ010000035.1 GCA_016929655.1 Clostridia bacterium | reverse complement strand
TTGTTATGTTTTTCAACCAATTTTCAGGCATATACCCCTCGGGTGTTTACTCGATTTTCAAGCAAATACCCGAGGGGTGTTTACCTGATTAGTTGCTGTATCCTTTTATTTCTGCAGAAGATGCTGTCAGCCGATATAAAAAAGAATTCAGTAAATATGATTTATATAAAGGCATTGAAGAAATGAATTACCGGCTTGGTACCGTTCCCCTATACAATTATGGTAATTAAGCCATGTGAATAAGACAACAAAACATCTGTGGTGTATAATGGTTCATGACGGTTATACGCCATTTTTATACCCAAAACCGTACCGGAGGTTTGTTTGAAATTCATTGATAAAGACATGAAATTATTCGGGAAAATCAGTCTCATTGATATTGTTATAGTGTTGATTGTGATAGGTGCAGTGGTTGCTGCAATATTCTATTTCGGAAGTCATGGAACCGGTCTTGGTAATCCCGATAATCACCCGATAACTTATGAAGTACACATTAAAAAGGTTGATTATGACTTCGCAAGTCAGATTATTCCCGGACAACAGGTAAACGACAGAGTCAAAGGCTACAACAGGGGAATCGTTGAAAGCGTTGAGATTATACCTCATGCTGAAAAAGCGGATGATCTTGTAACAGGTGGGCAGCCATTGAAGGAATACCCGGATCTTTATGACGCAGTAGTAAGAATCAATGTAAATGCCGAAGTAACCGATCGCTATATCAATCTCTCCGGAAACAGAATTGATATTGGGAAAGAAGCATACCTTCAGATAGGACCAAATGTATATAAAAGCTGGGTTTCGGCAATCGAAGTTCATGACGAAGGAGGCGGACAGTGAAATTAGTAAAAAAGGGAAGGCTTTTTGGTATCCTGAACATATTCGACCTCTTTGTCATATTGGTAGTTGTATCACTTATTGCAGGGATTTATATTGTTTTCATCAGGGAAGAAAGTAAAGCAGCGGGTGAACAGGTTAAGGTTGTATATGAGCTTGAACTTGAAGAGACCTGGAAGGAATTGTATATTGATGCATTTGCTCCTGGAGAAAAGGTTTTTTTCAAGGAGAGTGACATATATATAGGAACCATCACAGAAGTAAAATTTGAAGAGGCTTGGGAGTATGGCAATGACTTGAATGGTAACTGGATATATGCACGGTCTGAAGGTTACTATGTGATTACTTTGGTCATAGAAGCAAATGCAATTAAATCAGGTGATGGATTTATAGTTGAAAACAACTGGAATGCATTCAACGGTACAACCATTGAGTTTTCAACCAGAAGGCACAGCACTCTTGGAATGGTGAAATCATTGGAGGAAAAATGAAGAAAATCCTCCTTGCTACAATGTCCCTTGGAATCGGTGGGGCTGAAACCCATATTGTTGAACTCAGTGAAAAACTCACTGAATCAGGATACAGGGTTTATATAATTTCAAACGGCGGTGTATACGAAGAAACCATTAAAAACGTAGGTATAGAGCATATAAAGGCACCGTTGCACACAAAGAATCCATTCAGCCTGATCAAATCATATTTTAAAATCAGAAAAGCAATCATATTGAATGGCATTGACATAGTACATGCTCACGCACGAATACCAGCGTTTATTTGTAATATAATATGCAGGAAATTGAATATACCCTTTGTCACGACAGTGCATTATGAATTCAGGACATCCTTTTTGTTTAAAAAATTCACAAGATGGGGAAGTTATACACTTTCTGTAAGCCGCGATGTTCAGGATTATCTGATTCAAAATTACAATTATGATAAAACGAGAGCGGGAATCACTGTAAATGGGATAAATACCAGAACATTCCATCCGATGGAAAAGGATTCCGGAATAATGAGTGAACTATCCATATCAGGGGATGATTTTGTAATAGGAACAGTATGCCGAATCGACCGGGGTAGCTCAAAAACTGCTTTTATGCTGGCTGATATTGCTAACAAATTGGATGAAGAAATAAATAATCTTAAAATTGTAATAACCGGTGGCGGAAACCAGTTCGAAAGGCTTGCTGAAAAGGTCAGGGCTGTAAATAAGAAAGCAGGGCGAAAGCTTATTCATCTGACAGGACCCAGAAGTGATATTAACAAGCTGTTGTCAGTCATGGACATATTTGCCGGTATCAGCAGAGCAGCCCTTGAGTCAATGGCAATGGCAAAACCGGTGGTTTTATGTGGTGACATGGGATACCTTGGAATAATGGATGAAGAAAGCCGAATTATGGCAATGGATACAAATATGACATGCCGTGGGATGTCTTCACCATCAAATATTAAATTGCAGACAGATCTTATTTTATTATATGAAAACATTGAAATAAGACAAAGCAACTCCAAATTGAACCTTGAAACAGTAAGGGAAAATTATACAGTCGACAGAATGAGTCGTGACGCAATTGAAATGTATAATAAAGCAGTTTCTGAGATGAATGGATTACCCAGGACCTATCATGCTGTATTATCCGGATATTATGGCTTTGAAAACAGCGGAGACGAAGCAATGCTTTCTTCTATCATTAATGAACTCCGCTCTGAAAAAAGTGATGTCAGGCTTTTGGTCCTTACAAAGAGGCCTTCAGAAACAAAGCAAAAGTACAAGGTAGATGCCATTGGCAGATCAAATCCTCTTTCATTGATAAAAGCATTCAAACATGCCGGAACCCTGATAAGCGGAGGTGGAAATCTTATACAGGACCTGACCAGCTTCCAATCAATGCTTTACTATACGGGGCTTATGAAATATGCTTTCATGCACGGAATGAAGGTTATGCTTTATGCAAATGGAATCGGGCCGCTGCAAAGAAAATTATCCAGAAAAATTGCCGGTAGAATACTTGATAAAACGGATGTAATAACGGTTCGCGAACCAAATTCCTACGAAATTCTGAATAAAATCGGAGTACATAACCCTTATATTTCGATAACCGCAGACCCAGTAATGGGGTTGGAACTATCAGCTGATGTAAATATAGCTGAAATTATTTCTGGGTTTGATATCCCAATGGAGGGGAAAAAAGCAATATTTTCCGTCAGACCATGGAAAGGGCTTGAATACAAATTCAATCATGTTTTTGCAAAAATTGCAGATTATCTGTACGAAGAACACAAACTGATTCCTGTTTTTGTTCCTATGCATTCAAAGAAAGATACCAAAGTCTGCCAGGATATTATAGCAATGATGAAAAATAAAGCTTATCTTGTTGAAAACGAAAGCAGTGCCATGGACCTTATAACAATAACCAGTGAAGCGGAACTTGTCATTGGAATGAGACTTCATTCATTGATTTATGCATCTGTGGCAAGGATTCCTGTAATTGGAATAGTCTATGACCCCAAGGTAAGGTACTTCATTGAGTTAATGGATCAGGAAGACGGTGGTCTTATAGAAAACATAGAATTTGATGATTTAAAAACCCGAGCTGAAACAATCTTGAATGACAGAGACAAGTACATAGAAAGAATAAGCTCTAAGATGGACAGACTTAAAAAGCAATGCAAAAGAAATGCCGAAATTGCCGTAAGATTGATTGAAGGAGTGCCGTTGGATGAATAGAAAGGCAGTTAAAACAATCGGACTTATAATGATAATCATCCTGCTGAGCAAGTTGCTTGGACTGGCAAGGGATATGTTCCTTGCCGGCTATTATGGTTCAGGCCAGATACTTGATGCGTTTACAACGGCATCTGACATACCGCTTAAATTCTTTGACCTCGCATTTGGAGCTGCTGTAACATCTACATTCATACCTGTATATAACACTTATATAAACACAAAAAGAGATGAAGGATTTCTTTTTGCATCCAGATTTATAAACATCGTATTTCTAGTAATATCTGCAGTTAGCATAATCGGAATATTCTTTTCAAATCAGCTGGTTTCCTTGTTTATTCCCGGAGCAAGCGCTGAGGTTCAGATGCTTGCTGCCAAACTTCTGAGGATAATGTTCCCGGCAGCTGCCATGGCGGGCCTGGCATTTTCCATGATCAGTATTTTACAGTCCATGGGAGAGTTTACAGTTCCTGCAATGATAAGCCTGTTTCCCAATGTGCTAATGATTGGATATCTCATATTCTTCAATGAACGCTTCGGGGTAACCGGTCTTGCCATTGCTTTTCTATTGGCTTGGGTACTCCAGGTTCTTGTCCAGATTCCATTCATTATGAAAAAAGGTTTCAGGTATTCACTGTCGTTCCGTATAAATGATCCTGGAATTAAAAAGATTTCGAAGATGGTTCTGCCTATACTTGTAAGTTCATGGGTTACCCCGGTATCACTTTTTATACTTGCTGCCATAGCGTCATATCTGGGAGAAGGAGCTGTTACTTCAATAAGACTTTCGAACAGACTCTATCTTATACTTGCCGGAATATTTGTGTTTGCAATGATGAACTATCTCTTTCCGTTAATGTCACGACAGGCACTGGATCCTGATACGACAGAATTCAAGGAAACTTACAGACGGGCATTTGAAAACCTGTGCTTTTTTATTCTTCCGCTTTCAGTGGGAGCACTGCTTTTAAGCGGAGACGTCATATCCCTGCTGTACGAAAGAGGCAGGTTTACTGCAGAGGCATCAAAAATGATGGCGGTGGCATTTGCGGGATTCACACCGGCCATATTCGGATATTCTCTTTATGAAATAACTTCAAAAGCATACTATGCCGGGAAAAAAGTACTGGTTCCTACGATAATATCCCTTGCTACCCTTATAGCAACACTGGGTCTTTCATGTTTGGTTGTATTTGTTACAGACCTTGGAATAGGTTTCGTCAGTCTTTCATTCTCCGTATCCATACTTATATCATCCATAATAATGGTGTTCTTATTCAATAAAGAAAAAAAGAATATAATTGAATCAAGAAGTAAACTGGAATTAATCAAAGGACTGGCTGGATCGGCAGTCATGGGTACATCAGTTTTTGGTTTACGTGAATTGCTGATTGACAGCTCGCTGTCAATAACATTTTGGGGAAGATTTCTTTTGATACTGGCTGTAGTTATACTTGGATTGATTTTTTACCTTGGTTCAATGGCAGTAATGAAGTCAACTACCTTCATGTACTATTTCAGATGGGTGAAAGAAAAGTCGGGAAGGAGGAAATGATGGACAGTGTTATTATAAAATTGTTCGCAGGATTATATTCCGGATTATTGAATGTAATATATGACAGCAGGTCCTATAAAATTTTCTCTGCTTTTTCAGCGTATATAAAAAATGCAGCAAAGAAGAGTTTGCTTGTGGGATTTATACTTAATCCTGTAAAAGAAAAATCGCAGGAAAACAGTTGGATTCAAGGGATTTTCAACAATGTTACTTTGAAAATAAATGATTTTATTAAACCCGTTCAATCATTAACAGCAAGAGTTATCCGGGGAAGTCGATTGATAAATGTTCTGTTTGATTTTTATTCGAATATGCTGTTTCTCCCCTTGAGAACATATGGATTAATATCGGTAACTGCAGGCATTGCTTATATTTCATTGACCGGAATTGTAAATAGAATTGGACTGATGCATATATTTGTATCTGTAGCTCTGGTTGTGGTCGGTGGCGTCATGACACTGTTCAACGTCGGGTTGTATGAAATATTCAATGACAGCAAGGTAATACACTTCATTCTGGGAAAATCCGGCAGCCTTGAGATATTAAATCTGTCTGATGCCCGCAAAAACAAGACACACTACCTGACAGCTATAATTCTTGGATTATTGACTGCATGTTTGCCTGTCTTTTTGCCGCCTATGTTTGCCGCGGCCGGGATAGTGGCATTATTTGCCGTTCCTGCAATAATGGTATGGCCTGTTATCGGTATTGCAGCATTATGTATTTCGATTGCTTTTATTCCTACCCTGGCAGCCGCAGGACTTATACTTCTGACATGGATGTCAGTAATAATCAATTGTTCGCTTGGCAGAATGACAATGAAGGATGTACTGAGAAGGGGGCGCCCTGTTCTGCTGTTCATAATAATAACACTAAGCGGAGGAATCTTCTCGTTTGCAATAGCAGACAGTATAAACATTGCATTGATTTATACTGTTTTTATCTCATCTGTTTATATATTCCTGGCATTGGTAAAAGACAGGTTTACTTTGAAAGCAGTATTGCTGCTGTCTGGTCTGGCTGCATTTTTAACGGCTCTTTTTGGACTTTATCAATATCTCACCGGCAACATTGAAGTGGGTTGGGTGGATTCAGAAATGTTTGAAGGAATTGTGAGAATTTATTCGACATTTGAAAACCCAAATGTATATGGGGAGTATCTGCTTTTCATGATTCCGATATCCCTTGTGTTTTTCTTCTCATCGAAGAGGTTTATTTATAAGCTGTTCTGGATGGGAGCAGGCCTTATGATGGTAGTTGCTATGCTTCTTACAATGTCAAGGGGATGCTGGATTGGTCTTATTGCAGGAGTATTCATATATTTTCTGGTTGCCGACAGACGGTTTTTATGGCTCTTTTTTGCGGGGGTCGTCATTCTTCCTTTTGTTCTGCCAGAATCAATTATGTTAAGACTGCTGAGTATAGGCAACCTTGAGGATTCATCTTCACTGTACAGACTGTTCATCTGGTTGGGTACATTTAAAATGCTTGGTGATTACTGGCTTACAGGCGTAGGACTTGGAACGAAAGCATTCAGTGGAATTTATTCAGCATACGCATATAATGGTATCATTGCTCCGCATCCACATAATCTTTATCTGAATGTTTTAAGTGAAAGAGGAATTACAGGTTTCATATGTCTTGCAATAATATCCTTGAAGTCATTGAGATACAGCATCTCTTCAGTCCTTTCCGGTAAATCCGAAGAAAAGAACATTGGCGCAGCCATTGCAGCTGCTTTTACCGGAATATTTGTGCAGGGAATTTTTGATAATGTATTTTACAATTACAGGATTGTATTGATTTTTTGGATGTTTGTTGCTATGTCATTTGCTTTTTATAATATAAAC
The DNA here is from genome assembly GCA_016929655.1 of Clostridia bacterium. GTDB lineage: Bacteria > Bacillota > Clostridia > DUPQ01 > DUPQ01 > JAFGQE01. The sequence continues at coordinate 7,593 of JAFGIJ010000035.1, read as the reverse complement.
AAAAAATCCTTGGGGGGTTCTAATGGATAAAATAAAGGTGGTCAATGTAATAACTGACTTAAACATTGGTGGAGCAGGAAAGGTTCTTCAGAATTTTTATGCTAATTGTAATTATGATAAGTTTGAACATTGGGTTATTGTTCCCAAAGGCAGCAGCCTGATTAAACTGCTGAAGGATATTGGGCCAAGGGTTATTGCTTTTGAACATCTGGCTCCCAGGTCATTTTCACTAAAATCAATTATACCTCTTACAAAATTATTTAAAAAAATCAAACCTGATATAGTACATACACATGCCTGTTTTACAGCTCGTATAGCTGCAAAATTAAGAAAAAATGTCAAAGTTGTTTATACCAGACACTGTGTGTTTGAACCCGGGCGAATTGCCGGCAGCTTCATGGGCAAACTTATTGGGAAAGTTCTTTTTTCTCTTTTTGCTGACAGGGCAATAGCTATATCACCTGCGTCTATGAAAAATCTTACGGCAACAGGAGTTCCGGTTAAAAAAATTGATGTTCTGATGAATGGTGCAGAGCCACTTCGAAAAATAACACCTGCAGGCAGATTGAAAACAAGGCAGTCACTGGGCATAGATGAAAATGATTTTGTATTCATAATGGTAGGAAGGCTTGAGGAAATAAAAGGCCATAGGTTTTTCATAGAAGCCGCCCGAAGGGTTCTGGAAAAAACTTCAAATGTTAAGTTTTTAATTGTCGGGGAAGGAAGTATTGAGAATGAACTAAGGAAAATAACCGTCGACATGGGTAACAATATTATTTTTACAGGTTTTATGACAGATGTTTATAAGGCCGTGAATATATCTGATGTCATGGTCAATGCATCATATGGAACTGAAGCGTCCAGTCTTGCAATAATTGAAGCCATGAGCATTGGAAAACCAGTTATTGCAAGTGACTATGGTGGCAATCCATATCAGGTGGAAGATAGCATAACCGGATTGATTGTCCCCGTAAAAAATATTGGTCAACTGGCTGAGGCAATGCTTGAAATTCAAAAAAATAAAAACCTTTACCTTAGGATGTCTTTGAATTCAATGGATTCATTTAAAAGTAAATTTACTGCAAAGATTATGACATCCAATATTGAAGAAATATACAGAAAGCTGGTGGAGCAGGATGTTTGAGAGATTTCTTGATGGTTATTGCAATCCGGAAAATGAACTTTTTAATTATGTATGCAAAAGGGCATATGAGGGATTGGAGAAAGAAGAAAACGAAAAGAATTGCATTAAAAATGTTTCTGAGTGGACAAAAAAAGCATCGTTCATCAGGGAGAGCTTTTTGGCTTCTCTAGGCGGTCTGGATTTTAAAAAAACTGAGTTAAAACCGGAGTTCAAGGGGGATATAGATAAAGGTGAATATATTATCAGGAAGGTGATTTTCCAGAGTCTTCCTGATTTTTATGTTACGGCAAATTTATATATTCCAAAGAAAATTGAAGGGTCAGTTCCGGGAATACTTTTTTCCTGTGGTCATTGTAAACCGGCAAAGGCAGAACCAAAATATCAGCTGGCAGCAATAGAGCTGGTGCTGAATAAAATGGTTGTTCTGGTTGTTGATCCTCCGGGTCAGGGAGAAATCATACAGATGCCGGACAGGCATGATATTGACTGGGGTGTGAAGGAGCATTCATATATCGGATTTACATGTACCCTGGCGGGAATGAATATTGCAAGATATTTCATTTGGAATCTAGTAAGAGCAATTGACTTTCTCAGCTCATTGGAATTTGTTGACGAAAATAGAATCGGAGCCACCGGAAATTCAGGAGGTGGAACACAGACATCATACATTTCAATTATCGATGAAAGAGTAAAGGCGGCCGCACCCGGATGCTATATAAATGGCAGGAAACAATATATAGCGAGAGGTCATGCCCATGATTCTGAACAGAATATATTCAACTGCCTGAACTATGGACTTGATTATGGAGATTTCATCAGTTGTTTTGCACCCAAACCATTCAGGTTGCTAAGTCAACAGTATGATTTTTTCCCCATTGAGGGAACGATATATTCATTGAACAGAGCTAAAAAGATTTATTCACTCTACAACAAGGAATCAAATGTTGATATGGTTATCGGCAGTAATATGCACGGCCTGACTGATGAATTAAGACGGGGGCTTGTTGAATTTTTTACCAGTGTATTCCTGAATTTGAAACCATTGGATGTGGATCCCCTGAAATATCTGGAAACTGAGAGGAACCTGTCGTGTACTAATTCAGGATGTGTCTTTGGTGAAATCGAAGGAGCCAGGACATTGGATGAATTGGTTCATGAGGATTATTTAAAAAGATCTGAAAGGCGCGGAGGGATAGAGTCCAGGATACGAAGAGTTATCAATATCAATGATTCGGTTGCAAAACCCATTGAAAAAAGAATAAACCCTTTTGATTTTCATGGGTATAGGGCAGAAAAGGTTTTTTGGCAAAATAATCTGGAAATCAATAATGCGGGGATATATTTTTATGGGGCTAATACTAAAAAAGTAAAATATGTTATTTTTGAAGAAGGTACATTTGAAATTGAAAGACAGGACTCTGTAATACTGAAAATGCTTGAGGAGGGTGATGTCTTTGTCATTGATCTAAGTGGCATGGGAGCTGTGAAAGCGGCTGCTTTCAATAACAGTCCTTATTATGACATGTATGGAACAATGCATAAGATCTGCAATGATTTGCTCATGGCTGGAAGCTCACTGATGGAAATCTGGGTAAACGATATACTGGGTGCTGCTAAACTTACTGATAAAGAGCTAAGTCTGATTGCATTTGGCAAAACCCAGCCGGCTTCGATGATTTCAGCACTTTTAAGCAGGGATATTAGCAAAATTGAATTGTTGGGTGAAGCAGTTGATTTTGAAAAAATAATGAAATGCAAGGCCAGATTCATTCCTGAACTTGAGGTTTTCGGATTATCACAGAATTTTGACACCAATGAAATTTTAGATGCATTGACTGAACAGGGAAAAATCTGATAGAAATAAGCATGATGTATTGATATAATTGAAGTTGAAAATTTTGGTGGGGGGAACAATGGCAAAGCTATATTTCAGATATGCAGTTATGAACGCAGGGAAATCAACACAGTTACTGCAGATAGCACATGATTATGAAGTTAACAACGGTGAAAAAATTCTTGCATTAAAACCTGCAAGTGATACCAAAGCCGATAATTGTATAATAGCCAGAATCGGTGGAGACATGCTGAAAAGAAAATGTAATTTTCTTATACAAAAAGGTGAAGGATGGTTGTTTGACGAAGTAAGGAAATATCCTGAAACAAGAGTTGTTCTTATTGATGAAGCACAGTTTTTAAGTAAAGCAAATGTTTTTGATTGTGCAAGAATTGTTACACAATTGAGTATCCCGGTAATATGTTTTGGTCTTAAATGTGATTTCAGGGGTGAACCATTCGAAGGCAGCACATATCTTTTTGCGTTGGCCCAGGATATTGAAGAAGTTACAACCAGGGCAATATGCAGAAGAAGTGAAAAACCTGTAAAGGCCACGGTAAACATGAGACTTGTAAATGGTGTTCCTGTATTCAGGGGAGGGCAACTCAGCATCGAAGGTGAAAACAATGTTGTTTATGAACCCGTTTCACTGAAAGTGTTCATGGATATGTTTCTTTCCGATGGAAATAAATACGGACATAATGAGTAAAAAAGGTTTTTGGGTTAAGGCAGAACGCGTGAAATAAGTAAAAATGTTGAGTTATAGTATTTTTAGGGGGGGAATTATATGTTTGGTAATAGTCTTGGGAATCTTTATAGGATGTCAAATGCCAGGACCAGGTCAATCTGTGCAGAAAATCCAACTGGAGAACCCGGAAAAGGTGCAATGGCAGACCCCAGGGGAGAAGGAGCCGGAGCTAAACTTGGCAAGGGCTGGAAAATAAAACCCTGCATACAGGTAAAGCCGGGTGAAACTGCAGTGTTGGCTGACTACAAAGGATCCGGAATAATACGCCATATCTGGATGACGGCTGATGACAGGATGTCACGGGCCGGAATTCTCAGGTTTTACTGGGATGGTGAAATTACACCATCTGTGGAGGTGCCTTTTGCTGATTTCTTTGCAATGGGACATGGAAAACGCTACGATGTTAATTCACTGCCTGTAGTTGTAAATCCAAATGGGGGAATGAACTGCTACTGGCCTATGCCTTTTAGAAAAGGATTTAAGATAACATTTACAAATGATTATTTTGAAGAAGTCCGGGGTTTCTTTTTTCAGATTACATTCGACGAAACAGAAGTAGACAGTGATGCAGCATATTTCCACGCACAGTGGAGACGATCAATGACTACTCGAAAGCACCCTGAGCATACAATAGTAGAGAACATAAAAGGCAAGGGGCAGTATGTTGGTACCTACATGGCGTGGATGCAATATTCTGACTGCTGGTGGGGTGAAGGCGAAGTTAAGTTCTATATGGATGGGGACGGTGAATATCCGACAATATGCGGAACCGGTACTGAAGACTATTTTGGGGGAGCCTGGAACTTCGGAGGTGATTACAAGACTACATTCGGCCGAAATTATTCAACTCCTTTCCTAGGTTTCCCATATTCAGAAACAAGTGAAGGAAAAGTTCCCAAGCACAGTATGTACAGGTGGCATGTAATGGACCCCATTCGTTTTGAATCCGATTTGAAAGTTACGATGCAAGCCCTGGGGTGGTGGCCGGGTGGGAGGTATCAGCCGCTTACAGAGGACATAGCATCGGTGGCATACTGGTATCAAACTGAACCACACAACACGTTTCCGGATTTACCGGAACTGGATGAACGCTGGCCGAGATAGGAGAGTTTATGCTTCAGGTATTACAGGTAGTTATCATTTTTTTGATACCATTGCTGATTTTATGGGCATCAAAAAAACATAAAATAATAAGAACACTAAGTCCCATATTAATTGCGTATGCAGTGGGAATCGTATGGGGAAATATACCCGGATTGCCATTGGACCGTGGTATTTCAGATTTGCTGACTCAAGTGAGTGTGCCAATTGCCATCCCGCTGATTCTCTTTTCCGCAGACTTCATCAAATGGTTGAAATCTGCTAAAAAAACGGTTATATCCTTTGTCCTGATGATTGCATCGGCATTTCTTGCTGCACTGCTTGCAGCATGGATATTCCGTGGAACAGTTGATGAGTTTGCAAAAATATCCGGTATGATGATTGGTGTTTATACAGGTGGAACTCCAAATCTTATGGCTGTTGGGCTTATGCTTAATACGCAGAAAGACACCATGGTTTTGGTCAGCACCTGTGACAGCATTTTGGGTGGAGCATATTTCCTTCTCCTTATTTCAATTGTCAAGCCATTGCTTTCAAAAATATTAAAACCGTATGAAAGTTCATCACAGGTTCAGGTTGAAGTAATAGAGGAAGAAACCCCTGAATTTTCATCACTTGACAAAAAGGGAAAAGTCAATGCAGTAAAAGGAGCTTCATTTGCCCTTCTGATATGTATAGCAGGCCTTGCAGTAAGTGCCGGAATAGCATTGCTCTTAACAGGGAATCTGGATGTGGCAATAGTAATGCTTGGTGTTACAAGTGTTGGCGTAGGTCTATCATTTGTAAAGAAAATAAAGAACCTAAAATATACATTCAATATTGGACAATACCTTATTCTGGTATTTTCCATTGCATTGGGATCAATGGTCAATATAAAGGAAATGCTCAGTGCTTCACCGAAAGTACTCGGTTTTGTTGCAATATCGATGTTCGGAGCAATAATATTCCATCTGATCTTTGCAATTATATTTAAGATAGATGTGGATACAGCAATAATAACCTCAACAGCTGGTGTTTATGGCCCTGCATTCATAGTTCCGGTAGCAGATGCCATCAAGAACAAGGAAGTAATCGTTGCCGGCCTTACCGCTGGCCTTGTCGGCTATGCCGTTGGCAACTACCTCGGTCTTCTTGTATACGGCATCGCCTCACTGTTGTAAATCCACATTTCGAGTAAACACCCCTCGGGTATTTACTCGAAAATCAGGTAAATACCCGAGGGGTGTTTACTCGAAAAATAGGTAAATAATAGAGAAAAACATACATAAAGGGCAGGAAAAGAGCTTTTTGTAGTATTCTAGGTCTAAAATCAGGTAAACACCCCTCGGGTGTTTACTCGAAAATCAGGCAAATACCCGAGGGGTGTTTGCTCGAAATATTAAAAAAAGAGCCGCTCCACGAGCGGCTCTTTGATTTTAATAGTTTTTACTCAGCAAGTTTCTTATAGCTTTCGTAACGTTCTTTTGCATCTTTTTCAGTCTTGATGAATAGGTCTTTTGCTCTGTCAGGGAATGACCTTGTGAGTGATGAATATCTGTTTTCGCTCATGAGGAATTCCTGGAAGTCTGCTGTAGGTTCATTGGAATCAAGTATGAATGGATTCTTTCCTTCTTCCTTGAGAAGTGGATTGAATCTGTACATGTGCCAGTAACCTGCTTCAACTGCTTTTTGTTCCTGGAGCTGTGCACAACCCATACCTGCCCTGATACCATGATTGATACATGGAGAATATGCGATTATCAATGAAGGGCCGTGATAGCTTTCAGCTTCTTTTACAGCTTTAATGAACTGTGCCTGGTTAGCACCCTGTGCAACCTGTGCAACATATACATAACCATATGACATGGCCATCATTCCGAGGTCTTTTTTCTTGATTGGTTTTCCGGCAGCTGCAAATTTTGCAACTGATCCGGTCGGAGTTGATTTTGATGCCTGACCTCCGGTATTTGAGTAAACTTCTGTATCAAATACAAGAACATTTACATCTTCACCAGAAGCAAGTACATGATCGAGTCCGCCGAATCCAATATCGTAAGCCCATCCATCGCCACCGACAATCCATTGTGAACGCTTAACCATGAAGCCTTCTTTTTCAACGAGTTCATCAACGATAGCCTGTGTAGCTTCATCATTTTTGCAATCCCCTGCGCAGGTTGTAAGAGCTGACATCAATTTATCCTTGGCTGACCTTGTGGTTTCGCCGTCATATCTTGAATCAAGCCATCCCTGTGCAGCTTCTTTGAGGCATCCGCATGCAGTGCCTTCAACAAGTGAAGTGCAAAGTTCTGCAATTCTGTCTCGCATCTGTTCGGCTGCAAGGTGCATACCGAATCCATACTCAGCATTGTCTTCAAACAATGAGTTAGCCCAAGCCGGTCCATTTCCGTTTTCATCTGTACAGAATGGTGTAGCTGGTGCGCTTCCTCCCCAGATTGATGAACATCCGGTTGCATTTGCAATCATCATCCTGTCGCCGTAAAGCTGTGTTACAAGCTTAAGATATGGGGTTTCTCCGCATCCCGGGCAAGCGCCTGAAAATTCAAAATATGGTTTTTCAAACTGACTGCCCTTGACGGTATACTTATTCATTGGGTTCGGCTTCTTGCTTACTGTCAGTGAATAGTTCCAGTTTTCAATCTGGTCATGCTGTGTTTCCTGTGGTTTCATTATGAGAGATTTTTCCTTGGAAGGACAAACCTGTGCACAGTTTCCGCATCCGGTACAGTCAAGAGGTGAAATCTGGATTCTGAAGGTTGTTCCTTCAAG
>JAFGIJ010000192.1 GCA_016929655.1 Clostridia bacterium | reverse complement strand
GAAGGTATCAGGAAAAATGCCTTTCCGGGTGGACTTATGGGAAAATCAGGTTATGAGCACAACAGTAGTCTGGATGGAGGCATAGAGTATTTCATCGATAGAGGCTATATCCCTGAACGGGAAAGAAAAAGCACAGGTATACATTGTGATGGTGCAGCCATGACTCTTGAATACAGTTATGACCACTGGTGTACGGCACAGCTGGCGAAAGCCCTCGGGAAAGAAAAGGACTATGAATATTTCAGTGAAAAAGCCTTGAATTACATGAATATGTGGGATATCCGGACAGGTTTCATGAGGCCAAGGAACATGGACGGAACATTCATTGAACCTTATGATCCTCTTGGCCTTGAAGGGTTTTGCGAAGGAAACGGATGGGGATATACTTTCTATGTTCCACATGACATATCCTCATTGATAAAAATGATGGGTGGAGAAGAATCATTCGTCAGTAAACTCCAGTATGCTTTTAAAAAAGCCGGTGGTATGAAATATTATGCCGGGAAGCCTGAATTGAAAAGAAATGAAGCCTATATAAATTACGGTAATGAAAATACCCGTTTCACTGCATCGCTGTTCAGACATGCCGGCCGTCCCGATTTATCCGATTACTGGAACCGAAGAGTTCAAAAGGAACTGTTTTCAGGAACAGGCCTTTCCTGCTTTTGTGAGGATGATGACAATGGGTTGTCTGCGGGTACAAGCCTCCTCCTGGCGCTTGGCCTGTTCGATATCAAGGGCGGAGCCTATGAAAACCCGGTATATGAAATAGGTTCTCCCATATTCGATGAAATACATATCAAACTTGATGATGAATATTTCAGCGGCAAAACTCTTTCCATTATTGCAAAAGGCAATTCAGATGAAAATGCAGTGGTCAGGAAGATAAAATTCAACAGCAATGATATAGAAGGATTTGTAATCCCTCACGATGATATAATCAACGGAGGCAAAATAGAACTGAAGATGGAGAAAATGATATGAGGTTATCTACTACAACAGCACTGATGGGTTTAACGAGAGCCGGGGAGTTTCCGACATATATAGAATCGATGAAATCCTGCCTGGAAGCTGGGTTCAAGGTTCAGGATATCAACCTGTGCTCCTTGATGGGTGGCAGAACCCAGTTCACACGTGACAACTGGAGGGAAGAAGCCGAAAAAACCGCAGATGAAGCTAAGAAAGCGGGAGTAGTATTCGGTCAGTCCCATCCTGTATTTGTTGGATTGAATCTTGAAAATGAGACAGAAGAAAAGCAGCAGCAGTGGCATGAAATGATGATAAGATCCCTAGAAATTAGTTCAATTCTTGGTGTCAGGTGGGCAGTACTGCATCCCTTTGGAGTTAATAATGGGAATGATGTTGACATTAAGGCAAGTATTAAGCTGAATATGGAAAGTTATGACTTTGCTTTTGAACTTGCAGAAAAACTGGGAGTAAACCTGGCATTTGAAAATATGCCTTTCTGGTGGGGTGGTGTCAAACGTTTTACAAATTATGCTGAAGACTTGATTGCGCTGGTGGATGAATATAAAAGTACGACGGTGGGTATCTGCTGGGATTTTGGTCATGGAAACATCGTATATGACAATCAGTTGCCTGCTTTAAGAAAAATAGGGAAAAGACTGAAGATGACCCATGTAGCTGACAATTACGGAAAAGGCGACGATCACACAAATCCATTTCATGGAACCACGGACTGGCACTCAATAATGCCTGTTCTAAGAGAAATAGGGTATGAAGGAGATTTTGCGTTTGAAACCCATATGGAAACCGCTTATGTTCCTGATGAGTTAAGACCGGGCATAGCAAGGGAAACATACAGGTTGGGAAAATACCTCATGTCGCTTGCCGGATATATTGAATGATTACTGCGGAACTACAGGGTTGTTGACAAGCCACAATGGACTCATGTAATTTCCGTTCAATGTTACAGACCAGTGAAGGTGGGGACCGGTGGAAAAGCCGGTGGAGCCCACCTTTCCTATGAGGTCACCCTTTTTAACAAAATCTCCTACTTCTACATCAAAGGCACTCATGTGAAGATAACTTGAGAACAGCCACATGCCATGGTCGATGATTATTGTATTTCCGGTTCTGACCAACTCAGCTGCCATGACTACCACACCGTCATTGCATGCAACGATGGGATCACCGGTGTCACCGTCAATGTCCAGTCCTGAATGGCGGTATGGGTTTTCGCCGTTTATATATCTGGTCTGTGCGTAGCTTGTTCCAAATTCGCCGTCCAGTGGCAGAATGAATGTACCGTCAAGATACGATGTTTCATTGGACGTTGCCTTAGCCTTTGCTATCATAACAGCATCATTGGCAGTATTTACAGGATCGGCTTTTTTTGCCAGTTCATCCGAAACCACAAGCTGTTGGTAGGTTACTTCAAAATCATCAGGAAGTATTTTAATGTCAAATTCAGTAAAAAGGGATTTTTCGTCATTAATGTTTCTAAAGATTTCAACTGAATAATTCCCGGGTGATGTCCACCAGTTGATTGGAACAAGTCCAAGCAACACATCGCCGTAAGGCATCAGTTGTGCTGAAAAATTACCAATGTTGGAATTCAGGGAAAAAGACTCGTCCGTATCAGCATAACGGACAAAGAAAGCCAGCGTGTTCCCGGGTCTTGCTTCAGGGTAAGGACATACCGCCACCGCCGGAATGGACATTTCTATTTCATAATCATAAACCAGGGTTCCGTCAGGAAACTCAGCTTTCAATGAATATTCAAGAAGACCTTCGAAATATGGGATAGTAACCTCATCTTTGTGCAGGTTATATGAATTGAATTCCACGCCGTCCCTGTATTCATTCAGAGTTAGAATAATGCTTTCATCAATCAAATCCCCATTTCCATAAATGATTGCAAAACGTGTTCCGGGTTCGGGAATTTCAATTGTGTTTTGATTTGTTTCAGTAAACCGTATATTGCTTGTCTGTCCATTTGGTTTTATCTTTGTCCAGTCGACGAAGACAGATTGGGGTATCAGGTTAAAACCAGCTTTTAAAACCAATTCGGGAACCGGTTGTGTTTCCTCAGTCATGTCGGAAAAAATTGGATCGGAAGATAATATGGCTGTCATATTTTCAGGCATGGAGGCAAATGTTCCGTTGGGTGTCTTTACATAATATTGATTCCCTTCAAAATCTGCCAGAATGATATATTCCCAGATTGCACCATTGGGCAGAAAAGCGTTCAAAGAATAAGCATGACTTGAGCCGTCCTCTTCTGGCCAATAATCTGTCGGGACCAGGTTGTCCCTGAATTCAATATATTCATTTTTTGCAAGCTGGGCAGCCTGCTGCCTGTTCATATTTGTAATAGTGTACTTTCCGGATTCAATGGAATCAAGGAACCCGTTTTCGATACTGTAGTATTTGTCAGAGACAAGACCTTTTTCAATGCATGCCTCACCGGTCAATGGGTTGAAGTAAATTCGGTAATCCATTGAAATGCCAAGAATGTATTCAACTTCAAGATACAGAATTTCATTCATTTCAGCAGGTTTATCAACCAACCTGTCAGAAGACTTAAGAACACTATCAAGAAGCCGCTCCTCTGCCGGAACTTCATATGCCCTGTCATTGTTTGGATAAAGGGTTAAACTGTTGGCAAAAAGTCCGCTTTGGGTCACAGCTACAAAAAACACAGCGGATGCTGTACAAAGTACAATGAATATTAAAACTGCAATAAAAATTCTTTTCATAACACTCCAGTTATATTACATACCTGCAAGTCTTTGTTTTTCCTGCAGGTCTTTGATTGAATATGTTTCCATATACATTTTATGCATTTCCGTGGCTTCATCCTCTGTAAAGGCAACAGCACCACCTATAACCATGGAATCAATATAGCACTTGCAGGCCTTTTCGACTATCATGTTTACAGTAAATGCTTCATCAAGTGTTCTTCCAAGACATACCGCACCATGGTTTGCAAGAAGGCATGCATTTCTACCTTCAAGGGCTTCTGATACAACCCTGACCATTTTGTCTGAACCAGGATGGGCATGGTCTGCTACCCTAAGGCTTGGACCGATCAACTGTGCCAGGTCATCAAGAATCGGCGGAACTTCTTTTCTGGCGGCTGCCACAGTACATCCATACTGTGAGTGTGTATGGATAATACCGTTTATTTCAGGTCTGATTCGATAAATGGCTGCATGCATCGGTGCTTCACTGCTTGGGTTAAGTTTTCCCTTTGCTTCATGGGTATGTATGTTCACTATGACAATGTCATCTGTTTTCATTCGGGAATAGTCCCTGCCACTTGGCGTTATCAGCATATGATTTTCGTCAATTCGGGCACTTACATTACCCCAGGTTCCGGCTGCAAGCCCTTGATCAACTATTCGTTTACCTGCATTGACTACCATGTTCCTGATTTTGTGTTCCATTTTTCACCACCTGTATAACGTGAGTTAATTGTAACATATCGTATACAAAAAAAAGAAACCAGGGTTTACCCATTTTCCCTTATAAAATGATAGTATAATTTTATATAAAGAAATTTGAGGGTGATCTTATGAATGAAATTGAAAAAAATACTTTTATCCCTGGACGCGCAGCCAGTTGGTGGTGTTCCCTGGAAGATATCCTCTGGCCGGAAAAGCACATTGTTGATAAAATCAAAAGAAGATCCGAAGAATTCGCTGCAGCCAATATAGATACTGCCATAAACTTTGGATTTCATGTAAGGTTTGATTTTTCAAATTATTTCAGCCAGCTTCATGGATACTATGCCAAGGTGTGTGAAGAACTTCATAATAACGGAATCCGCTTTATGGACCATTACTCATGTAATCATGTACAAAGGCCCCGGAATGAAGAGGAGTTCAACAAAGTTCATAAAAATCACAGACATCATATATTATTGTTTCATGATCCAATAGCAGCAGAATTCGCACAATATGAGGGCCACTTCTTTAACGACATTTGTGAAATTGACATTAGAAATGGCAAAAGGGGTTACTCAACAAACTATCAACTTGAGGTTTTTTGTCATAATAATCCGGAATTTCTTGATATGCACACCAAGTATTTGAAAAGACTGCTGCGCGATGTCCCTATGGATGGAATCGAAGTGGATGACATGTGCGATTACGCAGGTCTTGCAACCTGTGGGTGTGATTACTGCCGTGACAGATTCAAAAGAGATTATGGTCATGAGATACCTGAGTTCAGTGATAAAAACTTCTGGGGTGTAACTGAGGGTAAAAATGAATATTCGTGGGGAAATTATAATAATCCGGTTTTCCGGGATTGGTTGAAAATGAAATCTGATTCGGTGGCAGATCATCTTGCAATTGTAAAGAAAACCGTTGGTGATATTCCGCTGATGACCTGTTGTTCAAGTTCCGGTCCCATAATCCTGAATGCCCTTGCACTTAATTTGGAAAAAATGTCTTCGAGTCTTGATTTCATAGTTCTTGAAAACTGTGGTATAAGTATAAGCAGTACTGACTGGCTTAGAATGGATGCAGAGGCACTTCATCAGAAAGATATCGCAAAAAAACGGGGCAATGTTCCGGCTATAGCATTAAGTTATTCAATATATGAAGACAGCGCTTATCTAGGATGGGCCCTGAGCAGGTTCTGGGGAGTCGGAAACTGGAGCAGTACATTGAATCAAAGACTTGAAAAAGACCCGGAGGATGCAAGGGAAATACAAGACTTGGTTAATGATTATAATGCCTGGGAAATAGAAAACAGCGACCTGAATTACATGTCCGGTAAAGATCATATTGAAATAAGACTGGT
>JAFGIJ010000034.1 GCA_016929655.1 Clostridia bacterium | reverse complement strand
TGAAAAAGACCCTGAGGATGCAAGGGAAATTCAAGACTTGGTTAATGATTATAATACCTGGGAAATAGAAAACAGTGACCTGAATTACATGTCAGGTAAAGATCATATTGAAATAAGACTGGTAAACAATTCTTATTGCCGGGATAACGGATGGAGGGATTCCAAGGGTATTGAACACTGGGATAAAGTCCGCAATTGGTCGAAATCGCTGGTTAAAAATAATGTGGGTTACCGTTTTGTCAGGGCGGATGAGTTATCTGATAAAGAAGCACTTCTGTCAGAACACACACCTCTGATCTGTGATGGGCTTGGGTGTATGTCGCTGTTACAATTTGATGCCATCAAGGCTTTGCTTGATTCTGACGGAACAGTCTTTATGTCACTGCCCTTTGGAACCCATGATGAAAAAGGGTTCCAAAGGGAGGTTCCTTTATCTCAATTGCTGGAAAGGGGAAATTATAAAAATCTATATATAACTGAATCCTCCACTGACGGAAACCCTTTAGAGACATTGATAAGCAATGGCAAATTCACACCTTCGATCATTCAGCAAAAAGGAAACAAACAGTGGGTTGCAAGACTGCGTTTTCATGATGATGAATTCGCAATCCATCTGATGAATTCTGAACTTGAACCAGTCCCCCATCCATACTTGAAAAATAATGCAGGAACGCCAATACTTGAGGGAATTAAGACAAATAAGGGCGACTTTGTAATTTGCTATAGAATTTCCATTGATGATATGGATTTTTGTTCACTGGAATTATTGAGCCCTGAAATTCCTTCAGAAAAACGCAAGGTTAGATTTAGTAAAATCAATGACAATTCAATTGAAATAACTCTGGACTTGAGTGACATAGGTATTTATGCAGTCGTTCATGGCAAAAAGTAATTCCCTGAATAAAGCAAACAACCCTCACCGGGAGGGTGGGTTTTCAGGATTCAATCAATTGGCCATCAGTTGTTACCGTTACTATGTTCCATGGAATGAATTTCCCGCTGTTCATTAAGGCTGTCTTGACTGCATGTGCTATTCCTCCGCAGCAGGGCACTTCCATTTTAAGAACAGTTACACTTTGAATGTCATTTTTTGAAAGAATCGCTGTCAGCTTTTCAGAATAATCCACCATATCAAGTTTTGGGCACCCGATGACTGCAATTCTGTCCTTGATGAAGTCCCTGTGGATTTCGGGATATGCAAATGCTGTACAGTCTGCTGCAACAAGCAGTCGTGCATTATTGAAATAAGGAGCATTGACAGGAACAAGTTTGATCTGTACAGGCCACTGCCGAAGTTCAGACTCGATTTTCCCCGACGGCACTGATGTGTGGGGATGATTGTCATATCTTGATATTGTCCTTGAAGCGGTACCGGGACATCCGCAGGCAAGGGGTTCTTCTTTTTTCTTTTCCTTTATTCTTTTGAGAACAGCTTCTTCGTCATATTCGGCTGCTTCCCGTTCTACTATTGTTATTGCTCCGGCAGGGCATTCGGGCAGACAATCCCCCAGTCCGTCACAATAGGATTCAGAAATAAGCCTGGCTTTTCCGTCTATCATCTGAAGAGCATCTTCGTGACATGCATCAACGCACAATCCACAGCCGTTGCACTTTTCTTCATCAATACTGATTATTTTTCTTCTCATATCATCACCTCTCAAATCGGTCTGTTTTACTTATATCGGTAATATAGTATAATACGGACTATAACTCGGTAACATATGTTACTTGGAGGCAAATATGATCAGAGAATATATAAATATATTGAAGGAGTCGGCACTTTTCAGGTCGATAACCAGGGATAATATTGAACAACTGGTGGTTTGTATGAACACATCAGTGATTGACTATAAAAATGGTGATATTGTCTCAGTTGAGGGAACTCGCCTTGACGGCATAGGTCTGGTGCTCAATGGTATTCTTAGCATTGGGAAAAGTAGTGTAACCGGATCAAGGATAGTCATTGGGACAGTCAGTGCAGGCGAATTATTCGGGGAAACCGCAGCTTTTACAAATGAAAGAGAATGGCCGGCAACCGTTGAGGCATCAACTGATTGCACTGTAATGTTCATAGAACCGGGAAGCATAACCGGAAGTTGTTCAGCTGCATGTGAATGGCATAGGACACTTCAGGAAAACATGCTTGGAATTCTTGCATCAAAGGCAATTGCATTGACACAAAGAATAAGATATATGGCTATAAAAGGTCTGAAGGCAAAGATTTGTACTTATTTATACAATCTTCACCTGGAGCAGAACACTGATTTTGTTAAAGTACCAATGAAAAAAGTTGAGCTTGCACAGCTTTTTAATGTCGAAAGACCCTCACTTTCACGGGCAATGATCAACCTGCGTGATGATGGTGTTATTGATTTTGATGGCAGAACCGTGAAAATATGTGATTATAATAAACTTGCAGAGGCAATTGAAAGCCAATAAAAAAACCCCGCAAAAGCGGGGTTAGTTTTTTTTACCAATTAGTCTTAGTAATTGCTTCTCTTTTTCTGGAAGCAGTCGCTGCAATAAACAGGTCTTTCGCCGGTTGGCTTGAAAGGAACCTTGGTTGATGCGCCGCATTCTGCACATGTTGCATCATGCATCTGACGATCTCCGCTGCCGCCGCCACTAAAGCGACCTTTTTTGCGTGATGACCTGCAGTCAGGGCATCTTTTGGGTTCATTTGAAAAACCTTTTTCAGCATAGAATTCCTGCTCGGAAGCAGTAAATTGAAATTCTGAACCGCATTCAACACAGTTCAATGTTTTATCCTCGTACATAGTAAACCTCTTTCTCTGTACATAATCCTTTGTTGTGGTAAAGACGAAATCCAGAAAACCCTTCCCTGGGTGTTAACGAAATGTTAGTCCCTGATCAGTAATTCCTTAATGCGCATCCCCGCAACAACATATTAACCGCCGGCATAACCCCTATGATTTCGCCGGATGAAGCCCGTTTCGCTTCACGTAGTGTATTATATAGCATAAATCAATACTATACAAGCAAATGTTTTTAAGATTATTTTATTATTTTCTGGGTATCAAGCAATTAGATAAACTATAATGGATAGATTATAGCAGAAGGGAGAATAATAATGATTGCAAAAGGCAAAAAAGCAATTGATTTTAAATTAAAGAACCACGAAGGTAAAACAGTTGGATTAGAAGAGTTTAAGGGAAAGAAAGTTGTTCTGTACTTTTATCCAAAGGATAATACCTCAGGTTGTACAATTGAAGCAGAGGGGTTCAGGGATGTATATGATGAGATATTGGCAAAGGGAGCAGTTGTTCTGGGTGTAAGCCCGGATGCGCAGAAGTCCCATGAAGATTTCAGGGAGAAATTTAACCTGCCATTTCACCTGCTTTCTGATGAAGACCACAGTGTAGCCGAGGCATATGGAGCCTGGGGTGAAAAGAAAATGTATGGCAAGGCATATATGGGAATACTAAGGTCTACATTTATAATAGATGAAAAAGGGGTTGTAACACATGTATTTCCAAAGGTTTCACCCAAGGATCACGCAAAGGAAATCCTTGAAGCACTTGAAGTATAAGAAAGAAACCCGGAAAAACTTCCGGGTTTTTCCTTAAAGGGCTGCCACACCTTCTTCGCCTGTTCTTATTTTTACTGCATTCTCAACCTCATAAGTAAATATTTTGCCATCACCGATCTCTCCGGTATAAAGGACTCTTTTAGCAGTCTCAATAACCAGCTCAACAGGGACCTCACATACAACTGTTTCAATTTTGATTTTAGGAAGCAGGGTAATTTCCACAGGAACACCTCTGTACATTTCCTTTGAACCCTTCTGCATTCCACAGCCCATGACCTGGAGTACGGTCATTCCTGTAACTCCTATGGAATTAAGCGCTTCCTTAAGTTCCTCAAATTTGGATGGTCTTGTAATAATATCTACCCTTGTCATTTTGCCCATGAAAACCTCCTCGTCAATGATGATATAAAAAAGCCTGCGTTTTCCTTTGAAAACACAGGCTACATCGCCTTTTAAGGGTTATACATCATTGTATCAATATTTACAGAAAATCTGTATGGAGAGATACTAACACTAATTTTATTTACAGTCAACAACGCATTTTTATTTAAGCAAGACTTCTCTTTTTAGTTCATGTGCATCCTTTTCGATAAATGATATACAATATATACAGAAGAACAGTCAATTTTATACTGGAAGGATGAAATATGAAAATACTTGATATAAGAAGCGATACGGTTACCAAACCAACAGAGGAAATGAGAATGGCCATGTACAGGGCTGAAGTGGGAGATGACGTTTGCAAAGATGATCCGACGGTCATTGAACTGGAGAGAAGGGCAGCGGAAATTGTTGGAAAGGAAGCTGCAATATTTGTACCCAGCGGAACATTTGGAAACCAGCTTTCTCTTTTTACCCATTGTGAAAGAGGCAATGAGGTTATTCTTGATGACAGGTGTCATATAGTGCAGCATGAAGCAGGTGCATCATCCATAATTGCAGGTGTTCAGTTGAGAACAATAAAATGCGACAGCGGCTTTATGGACCCTGATGAAATTGAATCAAAGGTCAGACAGGTAAAAGACCAGCACTTTCCGGTAACGGGACTCATATGCATGGAAAATGCTCACTC
>JAFGIJ010000191.1 GCA_016929655.1 Clostridia bacterium | reverse complement strand
TCGTACTTTATGTTAATCTTGGAAAAGATAAACAATACTATTCCAATTATCAGACTTGATACCACTGACAGAAGCCACAGCCCTGCGCCGGTCATAATGCCTATGGATATTGCCCAGAACATATATACAATATCAATAGGATCCTTGATTGCCGTTCTGAACCTTACAATTGAAAGTGCTCCAACCATACCCAATGAAAGTATAATGTTGCTGGTAACAGCCATTATGACTGTGGATGAAATCATTGCCAGTGCCACAAGGGAAACATTGAAGGTCTTTGAATACATTGCACCCTGGAAAGTCTTCTTATACACATAGAAAATGAATAACCCCAGTGCAAATGATAGTAATAGCATCAAGGTAACCTGAATCAACGATGTGTTCTCCCCTGTCTGTGTCAAGAAATCATTTTTAAAAATGTCCTGAAATGTCATCATGTCTTTTTCCTCTTGAAACTTTCTAAATAATATATGATCTGCAGGCAGCATATTTGGAGAATGCCTGCTGGCTGCTGTTGATTTTAATTATATTTTTGATAAAACCTGGAAGAAATCCGGTGTATTTTATTTCCATTATTGTTTCACTGTCTCTAGTCACCGGTGCAGTGATGGTGTTTTTTTCAAGGATATCCATTTTCCCTACTGATGACCTGATGTTACTGTCAAAGGTTATCCTTACATTTCCGGGTTCGAATATATATGCTTCCCTGTCATACTCTACAACAACCTTGGGTTTAAGCAGTCTGGTTTTTTGACAGTTCAGGAAATCATTGAGTACTTCATTGTCATTTCTGTCCAAGGATATATATTCACCATTCATAATCTGTGAATATTGGTCTTTGGTAATAAGAGCTGAATCTTTTTTGCCGCCATCATTGTTCTTTGATTTTCTCTCAAGTTTGATTATTTTGTCCTCATTGTTGTAAACCCTTATTCTAAACTTCTTTCTTTTGAGTTGACCAAAGAGATTGTCATTTATTGCACTGTTACAGAAATCATCAAAATATATGCTTGAAACCCTGTATCTGCCATTTTCATCCGTAAATTCATCAAATGAGCAGATGTTTTTCAGCCTTCCTCTGATGATTTGGGCATCACCTGGGTTGATCATGTATTTCAGTTCATGTCTGTACATATTTTTATACTTCCTTTCAACGATTCCATATTATGAGAGCAGAATTAATTGGGATTAACAAAAATATTAACAAAGTGTGAACAAAATCAGGACATGCAAAAGCAATGCATCAGACCTATCGGAAGTTTCTAACTGATAAATGTTATTTAGTCTGTTATTGGTAAATCAAGATGGAATCTTGTAAATTCATTTTTTTCTGTTTCAAACCATATGTTACCCTTGTGTTCCCTGGCAATCCCATAGCTGATCGATAGACCAAGACCGGTGCCCTTGTCCCTCTCCTTGGTGGTGAAAAATGGATCGAATATTTTATTCTGAATACTTTCTTCGATTCCCTGTCCGTGATCCTCGACTGTTAGTCTCAGCATCCTACCAGTATCCACTTCAACTATCCGGCAGATAATACTGCATGTTTTGTTCTCGTCATAACCTGCATATCTGGAATTCAGGCTATCCCTTGCATTGGTAAGGAAGTTCATCAGAACCTGTTGAATCCTCTGGCTTCTGCATTTGATGTTCGGCAAGTCAGATTCAATGTCGACCTTAAGCACAATCTGGTCGTGCCTCAATATGGTGTTTATCAAAGGTATTGTTCTGTCTATGATTTCACTGGGATTAACCATAAAAAATTCCTCAGTGTCCTGCCTTGAAAAATGAAGTAAATCCCTTACTAGTTTTGCTATGCGCTCGGATTCATTAATTATCTCTGTTGAGTATTCAAGTATCTCAGGATTTGATTCAGTTATGTCTTTAATAATCTGGGCATAATTCATGATTCCGTTAATGGGATTGTTTATTTCGTGAGCCATGCCTGAAGCAAAAACACCGATTGTTTCAAGCACCTGCTGGTTTCTTACAACAGCCTCCATTTGCAATTTCTCGTTTTCCAGTTTTTTCTGTTCACTTATATCATGAAAATTTATCAAGACTCCTCTTATATCCGGATCGCTGAGTAGATTATTCACTGTCATTCCTACAGTCTTATAGCTTCCGTCCTTACACATATATTCAACTTCAAGCAATTGCGATGCGCCCTGATTTTTGAGCAGCTTATTGAAGTTCTCTTTTATAAGGCTGATTCTGTCTTGTCTAAGGTATTTAAAAGCAGATTTGCCCAACACATCATCTTCATACCAGCCAAATAATTTCTCTAGATTTGGGCTTACATATTTTACAATTGCATTTTCATCCAATATTGCAACGACATCAGAGATGTTGCTTAACATAGCATTTTGTTCATTCTTTGCTTTGGCCAGTTTGGCTGTTTCTTCCTTCAATTGAATATTTGATATGGCGACTTTTCTGTTTTGTGTAATTATCTCCAGCTGAACAAAGAATATAGCCAGCATCAAACTTGTTAAGAAAGTAAAGACATTGGGCAGAATGTTCAGCTTATCGTTCAGTACCAGATTTGCAATATGAACTGCAATGACAATATTTCCCGAGATCAAGGCAGCAAGCAGCCAGTTGAAACTTACCCCCAGTACTTTTTTGAAATCAGACTTTCTATTCAACAGTGCTATCAATGACAATATAACAATCAAAGCCTGTATACTCAAAGCCACCATTGTAGATATATAGTTATTAAAAAAAGCCCCTGTTACAACAATGACCAACAGAATGAAATTTGATATATGAATATTCCTGGTCTTGAACCTGTATACAAGGTTCAAAATACTGATTAATATCGCGAAAATTCCCAGAACTGCAAAAATACCTGCCAATCCGCCAAATACCGGATAGTAATCAGAAAGTACCAGGAACAAAGTAGCCAGTGCATATGTGGATGTTGACATAAAAAATGCCAGATGGGTTCTTGATTTGTCCTTCAAGTAAAGAGTCAGAACAAGAAATGCAGTTATAAGACGCACAAGAAACAAAAATATCAGCAGGATGTCCGGTTGCTGCATGAATTTCTCCTTTACTAACAATTATAAGCTATAAGCGAAATGTTTCCGTAAGGTAATGTTATCAGATTAGCTATATTATATCAATCTTGTGAATGAATTGCTGTATATAAGCTAATATACGGACTCAATCCTAATGTCGAATTGCTCCAAAACTTCAATATTCACAACTTCATTAAGATTTACAGTTTCCTGGGGAGCTTCGAGAAAAACATCCACATTGCGCCAGT
>JAFGIJ010000190.1 GCA_016929655.1 Clostridia bacterium | reverse complement strand
GCTTTTATATTCAAGTATGCCGAAAAATTCTTCATTCGGGGCATCCCCTGATACTGCAAGGATTTTTTTTGCATAATTGTTTTTATGCTCTTCATAATGCCTGGATTGAACCGGAGCAATGATATCAAAATCAGTAAGGTCACAGTTTATGATTCTTTTTCTTCTGCGTTTATTAATAATTTTATCCAGTGAAAAAGAATCACCGGCAAGGATATACTCATACTCTATGTTTCTGTCTGTTATTATCCGCCAGGAAACCATACCGCTGACAATAGCGACAGCAATTGCATACAATCTCAGTGGTTCCCATAATAATGAAAGAGCAACCAGCCCCAGTGTAACCAGTACGGCAGCAAGGGTTATTATATTGTCTGCTGCTGTTTTTTGTTTAACAACACTTTTTTCATAAATATTTTCCATTTCTGAATAAACCTTTCTTATATATATGATAACACAGCAGAGCTGCATTACACCCATTGAGAACTGAGACAATTCAGACCTTGTTGATTAGTGAGGCAATCGAAGGAACATGGAATGTGGGTTTTATAACAGAAGCCTCAAGGATATCCTTATCTGTAGCTCCTGTCATGACCAGTACTGCAGTTGCTCCGTTATTGACTCCTATTGCAATATCCGTTTCCAGCCTGTCACCCACAAAAACCATTTTATCCCTGCTTGTTCCAGTCGCAGATTCTATTGCTTCTACCGTATATGAGAATGGTTTGCCCATTATAATTGGTTTTACCCCTGTTGAAGCAGTAAACATTCTGATGAATGAACCTGTATCAGGCATCATTCCATCCTTTATAGGGCAATTCAGGTCAGGATGTGTTGCTATGAATTCTGCTCCTTCCCTTATAAACGTACAACCCTTGAAAATTTTATTATAATCAATGGTAGTATCAAATCCCAGTACAACAATGTCAGGATTTTCTTCAGTAAGTATAATACCTTTTTCCACGAAACCTTCCCGAAGGCTCGGTGTTCCTATAAGGTATACTTTGCTGCCTTTTCTGTTCTTTTTAAGATAATCAATGGTTACGGAACCTGATGAATATATGGTGTTTTCATCAGCTTCAACCCCCATATCCGTAAGTTTCTTAATATAATCCGATATTGATTTAGATGAATTATTTGTGAAAAACAAAAACCTTCTACCTCTCTTTTTTAAAACATCAAGGAATTCCAGTGCCCCATCTATGGGTTTGTCTTCCAGGTAAAAGGTTCCATCCATATCAAGAATAAAAAGTTCCTTGTCTGTCAGCAAATGCTTCATTCACTCCACCATTGCTCTTTCAACTTCAACCGCCATTGCACATTCAATCCTTTTCCTTTGAAGTCTGCAGGCATTGCTGTCAGGTTTGTCTATTCTGCCATTTGTAAAATATGCTGTGGCAGGACACCCTCCCGAACAGAAATATTTTGCCCAGCATTGTGTACATTCCTCAATGACTGTTACATTATTGGCTTTCATTCTGGCTGCCAGATTCAAATCGAATATCCCTTCGTTAACATCACCCATTTTGAACTCCGGAATTCCCGCAAGTCTGTGACACGCAAAAATTTCTCCGTCAGGTGTTATTGCTCCATACTCAAATCCGGCTCCGCATGCATTCAATCTTTTAAAAATGCAGGGGCTGTTATACAATTCCAGATTGAAATGATAAAAAGTATAATCTTTCTGTGCAGCATATCTCTTTGAAAAAAATTCATATTCCTTTTCGGCAGTCTGTACTTGTTCATCGGTAAGTTCGTAATCACCGCCGGTTACAGGTTCTATGGATATGTCAGTAAATCCCAGACCCGCCAGGTGCTCAATGTCATTATGGAAGTCCAGATTACCGGCTGTATATGTTCCGCGCACAAAATATGATTTTCCGTTTCTTCCATCTGCTATTTTCTTTATATTGGGAAGAACCTTGTCATAGGAACCTGAACCATCGGCATATATTCTAAGCCTGTCATGGACTTCCTTCCTTCCGTCAATGCTAAGAACTACATTGTCCATGTTTTCATTGATGAATTGAAGTGAATCATCATCAAGTATTGTTCCATTGGTTGTTATGGTGAAATGAATTTCTTTATTGTATTTCTTTTGCTCTTTTCTTGAATACTCAACCGTTTTCTTTACAACGTCAAAATTCAACATAGGCTCTCCGCCGAAAAAGTCTATTTCTACATTTTTCTTTTTTCCGGATCTTGACAGGAGCAGATCCACTGCCTTTTCGGCTACTTCAAGGGGCATCAATTTAGTGCCACCTGAGTATTCACCATCCCCTGCAAAACAGTATGAACATTTCAGATTGCAAGTATGGGCCATGTGCAGGCATAAGGCCTTGAGTTCAACATTTATCAATGAGTCAGACCTATCAGGGAGGTCTATTTCAGAAAAAAGACTGCCTTCATCAATCAAGGCATCTATTTCATCATAGACAAGTTTTGTATTGCTATCAGCTTTATCGTATTTTTCGCACCTGATTGATCTGAAATCTTCGCGATCTTTGCAATTCGAAAGTATTTCAAAGGCCTGGTCATCCAGAACATGAATTGCTCCGCTGTTTACATCCAGACATATATTATATCCATTTTGCTTAAAAAGATGAATCATGTTTATCTCCTTGGTTTCTCAGTTGACAATTATATCACAAGGCCGTAACAGACATTACTCTAATTTGTAAAATTATTTATTTATAGTTACAATGAACTTATCAAAGTTTTGAGGTGATACGATGAAATGTGCAATAGGACAGGATAGTCATGCCTTTACACAGAAATTAGGAAAACCGCTGTTACTCGGAGGAGTCAATATCATGAATGGGCAACCGTTGAAAGGGAACAGCGATGCTGATGTTGTTCTGCACGCATTGACCAATGCCATATCCGGTATTACCGGAGTAAATATTCTGGGTTCAATAGCTGATGAAATGTGTATAAAGAACAATATTACCGACAGCAGTATGTATGTCAAGGAAGCATTGAAGTATATGCAGAATTATAATATCAAACATGTGTCTTTTTCAGTTGAATGCCTTGTTCCAAAATTAGAAAATTATATATTTGATATCAGAAACAATATTGCAGACCTGCTTGCCATAGATGTCAGCAGCATTGGGTTTACGGCTCACACCGGTGAGGATCTGACCTTATTCGGAAGAGGCAAAGGTATCATGTGCACCTGTATCATCACAGTTGCCCGCAAGGACCTCGGCTAACAATAAGTCAGTCCTTGTGGTTATCTTTATATTTGAGTAGTCAGATTCAACAAGATACACTTCAAATCCAAAGTACTCGGCAATTGAGGCATCATCTGTAACCTTCAGTCCCCTGAAGGCTGCCTTTTCATGGAGTTTCAGAATATCCCTGTACATGAAAGCCTGGGGTGTCTGTATACTGAAAAGCCTGTTTCTGGGAATAGTTCTTTTTACCATTCCCTTTTTATCTGATTCCTTTATGGTGTCTGTCAAAGGTACAGCTGCACAGGCAGCCCCATACTCAAGGGTTGCCCTTATGCAATCATCTATCAATTGAACTGTAACAAATGGCCTTGCTGCATCGTGTATTAAAACGATATCTGCATCCTTCGAAACTTTGTGAAGGCCATTCTTTACTGATTCCATTCTGGTTTTCCCGCCCTCTGTGATGGTAACTTTATCCAGTATACCGGCCTTTGCCAAAACTTCTGCATAAGTATTTCCTGCCATGGCAGATACAACCAGTATTATTTCATTGATCTTATCAGACTTGAGAAAAACTTCTATTGTTCTGACCAGAATAGGTTTCCCACCTATTTCATGAAGCAATTTATTGCTTCCATTCATTCTGTCTGAGCTGCCTCCTGCTGCAATTACCGATGAAACGAACATTATTCTACTCTGGAGAAAATCAAACGCCCAGCAGATGTCTGAGTGACACTGGTGACCGTAACTTCCTTTTCCTTTCCGATAAAACTTCTGCCATTTTCAACTATTACCATGGCTCCGTCTTCCAGATAGCCGACACCCTGACCATTCTCCTTGCCTTCCCTGCTGATGAGAAGATGGAATTTTTCACCAGGATAAGCCATTTTCTTAACAGCCATGGCAAGTTCATTGAGATTCATGACCCCGATACCGGTAACAGCTGCAACCTTATTCAGGTTATAATCTGTTGTTATTATGCGGCACTTTTTCTTTTCGCTGAATTTCAGCAGCTTGACATCCGTTTCCTGACCGGTTTCATCGAATTCAGTGGAAATAACTTCCGCATACTCATAATTTTTTACAAGTGTTTCAAGAATTTCAAGCCCTCTTCTGCCCTTTGTTCTTCTTATTGAATCCTGGCTGTCAGCCATGGTCTGAAGCTCTTTTACAATAAACTGTGGTATTACAATTCTCCCATCCAGAAAACCACTTTGGATTATCTGTATGATCCTGCCATCTATAAGCACACAGGAATCAAGTACTTTGTTACCTTCACCGGCTTTTCTTTTTTTAAAAGCTTCAAATGAAATTTCATCTTTTTTACTTATGGCAAAATACATGCCCCCAAGGCCAAGCAGGATATTCAGCATTATTGCAATCGTATTTCCTACAACGGCAATCTTGCTTATTGGAATTGATATTAGATTGGCAATTATAAGACCTACTATGAATCCTACTGTTCCGACAGCGATTTCAAAAAATGATATTTCAGATACTGATGACTCTGCTTTTCCGAAAAATCCTATGAAAAAATTAAACAGTTTACCAGTAAGGTAAAACATAAGAGCACCCATAAGCAAACACATAACCACATAAGTCATGATTCTGAAAACATTCATTTCAGCCGGCAGCAAGGGCACAAGCAAAGTATTGGCCACGGTAAAGCCTGTAATGATACCTATTGCACCAAAAACAATACGAAGTACTTTTCCCAACAAGTTAATCTCCTTAGTTATTGACTCTTTCAGTAATAAGGGTTTCTGCTTTGTCCTGGCTGATTTCTTTGACCAGAATCAACTCGCTTAGTAAAATTTGTTTTGCACTTGAAAGCATTTTTCTTTCGCCGGTTGACAAGCCCTTGTCATAATCCCTTATCATCAATGTCTTAACCACATGGGCAACACTCTTTATTGACCCACTTTTGATTTTTTCCATGTTTTCCCTGTATCGTTTATTCCAGTTGGTCGTTTCCTCAACTTCATAATTAGAAAATTCTTCAAGAAGTTCATCTGCTTCGTTATTTGAGATGATTCTTCTAACCCCAATGGTTTCAACCGAATCAACAGGAAGTGATACTTTCATGCCTCCTATTGGCATGTCAAGAATATAATAGCTGTTGACTTTTCCAAAAATTTCCTTGTCTTCGAGCCCTACGATTTCACCGGCACCATGCATCGGATACACGATTTTATCACCAATTTTGTACATGGCTACCTCCGTTTCCAATAGACTAAGTATAACTCAGAGACGCACTTATGTCAAAAATATACCCTTGCTTAACCACTAATAGATGCTAAAAATACAGGTTCATAAATTAATTTATTTTTTATATTATTTTCTATTGACATTAGTGTGTACCACACAGTATAATGGTGCCAGAAAGGAACCTGCATATGAATGACATGGACAAAAAATATGAAAACGCGGTTCTGGAGATACGAAGAGGTACGTTGCTGATATGTGTACTCAGCCAATTGGAAAAGCCTCATTATGGCTATGAGTTAGTACAGCTTCTGGCTTCCGGTGGAATTGAAATAGATCAGAACACCCTGTATCCGCTGCTCAGAAGATTGGAAGAACAGGAAATACTGACCAGCGACTGGACCGTTGAAGAGAGCCGCCCCAGAAAATATTACTCAATCAGCAATGAAGGAAAAGAATTATTTGCACGATTGACATCGGAGTGGAACAGAATTTCACGATCAGTAAGCAAAATGCTTGAAAGTTAAGGAGGAAGGATAATGGAATTAATAAAAAGATATGTATATGCAGTAGTAAAATGGCTGCCGGCCAAAAAAAGAGAAGACATCGGCAAGGAACTGGAATCTTCCATTTATGATGCACTTGAAGCAAATTACGGCAGTAAGGATGAGTATACAGAGGCTGAAGTTTCAGCCGTCATCGAGAATATGGGTACTCCCTGGAAAGTAGCATCCGGGTATACTTGGATGAGTGACCGGCTTATAAGCCCTGAGCTGCTTCAGATTTACTTCCCGTTGACACTGATAATCAGCGGTGCCGTGTGTCTGGGACTGGTCATAAGCTTTCTTGTGGGCATTTTTATTCCAGACATTACCTTCGGAAGATTTATTCTTAGATTCCTGGAACTGATACCCAATTTACTGGCTGCAGTAGCCACTGTAGTTGGTTCTACAACTATTATATTTGCTTTGATTGAACATCTTGTACCGGGTTATAAAATCAAACCACAGCTTGAAAAACAAAGAAAAGAGTCCTCGGAACATTCTGGTTGGTCACCCAGGGACCTACCTCCCGTTCCTACCAAAAAACAGAAGGTATCATTATGGGAACCAATCATAGGCATTTGCTTTACTATAATTATAGTTGCTCTCTTCAACATGTTCCCTGAAAAAATCGGTATTTATTATACGCCGGAATGGGGGTCAGGATGGGAATTTGTCCCTGTATTCTCCTATGATGCATTGAAGACCTACCTGCCGTATTGGAACATTGTCTGGGCAGCTTCACTGATATTCAATATCTTTCTTATCATCAAATTGAGATGGACACTGACCCTGAGAATTTTTGATATTGCAATGCCTTTCATGAGCATCGCAGTTCTTGGAATTATGCTAAATGGACCCGAACTGGTTGATATGGCAAAACTGCTTACATACTCAAAACCTGATGTTGCAGATGCCCTTATACCGGTTGCAGAGTTCTTCAATTATTCAATCGATAAGATTTTGATTGTGCTTATTGTGTTAACTGCACTTGGAGTCCTTGGGAAAATAGTCAATATATTCAAGTCGGATTCATACATCAGGGAATTTTCCAATATGAAACAAAAGTAACAGTCTAAATACAGTTAAGAAAGGCCACCCGAGGGTGGCCTTTTGATTAATCTCCTGTATATGATATTATCAATTCCTCTGATTTTGATGCATATTGCAAAGACAGGGCATTCTCTCCCTGGCCGAATGTTTTGGAATCAATACCTCCGGACTGATTGCTTATAATCAAATTGAATCCTGCAGCCTCAACATCTGAAACATAGCTGGTGAAATCCTGTTCTGAAACATCCTCCATCGAAATGGAAATATTCTTTTTGCCACCTATCAGAATTGCCGTTGAATTTACAACTATACCTTTTTTCATTTCAGGTACATTCTCAGGCATCTCTTCCGGCCATTCATTGTCTGTAGAAATTTCTCCGCCTGTCAGATCTTCTGCAAGCTTCTCCCCAAGATCCATGGCAAGGTCATCACCCACGTTTCCTCCTCCACAGCCTGCTCCGATGACCATTACCATAGCAGCCATTACCAGTACAGACATTACTCTCCATCTTGATTTCTTCATTGTATACCCCTTTCTAATTACTTCATTATCATTTTTATTGCTCCTGCAGCATCTTTTACTGCAAGAATTTCAATTTCAGTTGCAGCCTGTGAGGCTGCCTTTGCATTTTCTATAGGAACCACTGCAAACTCAAAACCCATTTTCTCCGCTTCCTTGATTCTTTTTTCAATTCCGGACACTCCACGAACCTCACCGGTCAGACCTATTTCACCCATGACTACTGTTGAAGAGTCAAGCGGCTTGGCTTTATAACTTGAGGCTATTGCGCATGCCAGTGCCAGGTCACAAGCAGGCTCTATTACTTTTATTCCACCCGCAGCATTCATATATATATCACAATTGTCAATTTTATAACCGACTACTTTTTCAAGGACACCCACGATCATAATTGCCCTTTTCTGGTCTATTCCTGTAGCAAGCCTTCTTGGAACAGGCATCGGCGTGTGCCTTACAAGTGCCTGTATCTCCACCAACATCGGTCTGCTTCCTTCGATAGCAGGTATTATACATGAACCTGCAGCACCCTTGTTTCTACCTGATAAAAGGAACTCAGAAGGATTCAGCACTTCTTCCAGACCCGAATTATTCATTCTGAAAACACCTATTTCATTTGTTGATCCAAACCTGTTCTTCACTGAACGAAGTATCCTGAAGTTATT
This sequence comes from Clostridia bacterium, assembly GCA_016929655.1. Classification (GTDB taxonomy): domain Bacteria; phylum Bacillota; class Clostridia; order DUPQ01; family DUPQ01; genus JAFGQE01. The sequence continues at coordinate 12,589 of JAFGIJ010000190.1, read as the reverse complement.
GCTTCTATCACCTTCAAAATATAGCACGGTGTCAACCATGTGTTCAAGTACCCTCGGACCTGCCAGGCTGCCTTCCTTGGTAACATGCCCAACCAGAAATATTGCTATATTGTATTTCTTGGCAATTTCCATGAATGCAAGTGTTGAATTCCTGATTTGAGAAACACTTCCGGGAACGGACTGCATACCTGAACTATAAACGGTTTGTATGGAATCAATTACAGCTATGGCTGGTTTTTCTTCCTGAAGACAGGAAACTATTGCATCCAGGTCAGTTTCTGATGCCAGCCTGAGCCCATCGGGTTTAACGCCAAGTCTGTTTGCCCTTATACTGATCTGACCAAGGCTTTCTTCTCCGGAAACATAAATTATATCCTCAGTCTGGGCTTCCTTGCACAATTGAAGCAGTATTGTAGATTTACCAATGCCCGGGTCACCGCCGACCAGTACAATAGACCCTTTGACCAGCCCTCCGCCCAGGACCCGGTTCAATTCATTTATACCGGTATCTAGGCGAATTGCTGATTCTGCCTCAATTTCCCCAAGATGAGTCAGTTTTACTGCCTGGACAGGTTTTACTGGTGAAGGACCGTCAATATGTTCTGCAAAAGTATTCCATGCTGAGCACGAAGGACACTTTCCAAGCCAGCCGCTTGATTCATAGCCACAGTTTTCGCATATATAATTTATTCTGCTCTTTGCCATAATGCTCCTACACAATCAATCTCATAAGCATATTCTTAAGAATGTCTGCCCTTATGGCATCAGTATTTCCTGAATTGGAACTCTTAAGTGCCTTACTGCCAATGGCTGCTTTCATTATTATCCCGTCCCGTGGAGTAATAAGCATATAATCAACAAAATTATTTATATGTGCAGTTGCTGCATGCTCTGAGATGCTGTCTCCTATTGAAAGAATCAGATGCATAAACATATTGTATGGCTTGCTTATGGCGATCTGTTTGATTTTGATATGTCCTCCGCCACCTCTTCTGCTTTCTACAAAATAACCATGCTCTGTGGTGAATCTGGTTCCTATCACATAATTAATCTGGGACGGAACACAGTTAAACCTTAATGCAAGGGCATTTCTTTGGATTTCAGCCTCGCCACCTGTTTCATTTATTATTTCTTTGATAAAACTTTCTATAACATCAGTCAATCTTGCCATTTCGGTTCCATCCTTCCACTTTTGACCTTCTTTGACTATTTATATTATATATACCCTCCCCGCACAATTCAACTAAAAAAAGACACGGAGTATGCTCCCCGTGTCTTTTTATTTTAGTTTGAATTATTCTTTGTCCGGAGGGGTTTTACGCCCGGCAGTCTTTTTAACAACAATAACCAATACTATTACCACTGCAGCTATTACAAGTAATACCGGCAATATTCCAAAGAGGAAGATTACAACGTTTCCTAGAAACTCTACACTATTTTCCATATTGTCCCATATCTTTTCAAAGAAATTCTTTGGTTTGGATACTGCAGATGCTTCTTCAGGATGTTTTTCATTGATGGTTATATTAACGGTTGAATATTCCACCTTGCTGTCCCACTTTTTCAAAGAACCCTGCAGACTTTCCATTTCATATATAACCTGAGTTATTCTGCTCTGTGTCTGGAAAAATATTTCAGGGTCTTCAACATCATCCGCATATCTTTCGAGTCTTTCCTTTTCGTCTCTTAGCAAATCAAGCCTGGCTTCTGTATCATAGTACATGTCTGAAATATCATCTTCATAGGTCCTTGATGACAAGACTGTTCCTATTGTAGCAAGACCATCTGTAAAACTGGTAAAATTCTCCTGTTTGATTCTAAGACGTATGCTTCCGTTGGTCAGCATTATCTGCTCCCCATTATAATATGAAGGAGTTTTCCATATATTGCTTTCTTCTATGTACCCATTGTTTCCAAGCATGGATTTAATGGCATCATAGGCAGCCTGGAAATTGATGACCTCCAGCTGTGCTTCGCCGGTTTTAATGGCTTTCCTGCCTTCTTCATAGTACCCTTCACCGGTAGTTGCATAGTCTATGGTCCCATCTGCCATCGGTGCCGGAACAGGGGCGGAGTTTTCATACCTATCAGTGGCATAACCCGACTCCTCTGATTTGCTCTGTTCATAATCCATCTCCACAGCATCCTCAGTCATTTTTGCACTGCATCCTGCAAACAGAACCACCGTCATTATAATTGCCATGAATATCAATGTTATTCTTTTCATTGGTTTCCCACCTTTCCTGCGCCTGAATATTACATTTATATCTTTAAGACGATTAAAAGCCTCAATCTGTTCCCTAATCTCGATAAACAAAAAGCGGTGTTTTACCACCGCTTTCAAGTTATTTTTCTTCAGCTTTTCGAAGTGCTTCATCAATAATTTTCGGAGTAAGCATTGAAGGCACCTCCTCATATCGTACTACCTCAAGTTCAAAACTTCCCCGGCCCTGGGTCATTGACCTTAGGTCAGTTGCATATTTGAACATTTCAGCCTGAGGTACATCCGCTTCAACAAGCTGCAGCCCTTTTCCCAAAGGACTCATACCAAGGATCCTGCCCCTGCGTTTGTTCATATCCCCAATGATGTCTCCCATATAATCTTCAGGTATTGTAACTTTGCAGTGTGCAATTGGCTCAAGTAAAACAGGCTGTGCATCCACAAGTTTCTTGTAAGCAACACTTGCAGCCATTTTGAAAGCCATTTCACTGGAGTCCACTGCATGATATGAACCATCAACTAAGGTGGCTTTTAGTTTTACCATCGGATAACCGGCCAGAACACCATGGACTATACAATCCTTGAGGCCTTTTTCAACTGCAGGAACATACTGCTTTGGAACAGATCCCCCGAAGAGTTTTTCTTCAAATTCAAGGCCATCCTCAGTACTAGGTGAAAATTCTATATGCACATGGCCATACTGTCCGTGTCCACCCGATTGTTTCTTGTGCTTACCTTCAACCCTGATTGCCTTCTTGATTGTTTCTCTATAAGGAATTATGGGATCTTTTAATTCAACGGAAACCCCGAATTTACTCTTAAGTTTACTTACTATAATATCAAGATGCTGCTCTCCAAGCCCCGATATCAAAGTCTGGTGTGTTTCAGAATTAACTTCCACACTAAAGGTTGGATCCTCATCCCTCAGCCTTGCCAAACCTGAACCAATCTTATCCTCATCTCCCTTTCCAACTGTTTCGACAGCCAGGGATATTGATGGTTTTGGGAATTCAATTACATCAACTACTACCGGATAGGCTGGATTTGAAAGAGTATCGTTTGTAACTGTATCACTCAATTTTGCAACAGCCCCAATATCCCCGGAAGGTATTGAGGTTGCATTTTCCTGTTTCTTACCTCTGACAACAAACAGATTGGAAATTTTCTCACTTTTCCCTGTTCTGCTGTTATAGAGTGATGTATCTGCTTTTACTTCACCGGAAATAACCTTGAATATTGATATTTTCCCAACAAATGGATCTGCAATTGTCTTGAATACCAAAGCTACGGTTTTTTCATCCTTGTTCGTTTTTAACTCGATTTCTTCACCTGTCTTAATTGATTTTGCTTTTTCTGGTGTTCTTTCGGTCGGAGCAGGAACATATGCAACGATTGCATCCATAAGCAATTGAATACCTGCATTGTCAACGGCTGAGCCGCAGAGCACTGGAATGATCTCATCCCTCTTTATACCAACGAACAAAGCGTCGTGAATTTCTTTGTCAGTGAAGGATTCTCCTTCAAAATATTTTTCCATGAGTTCTTCACTTGTTTCTGCAACAGCTTCCATAAGTGGTTCCCTCAGCTCCTCTACCTTGGCCAGAAAATCTTCAGGAACCGGCATTTCTACAAATTTATCCCCTTCAAAATGCTTGGCCTGCTGATGAATTACATCAACAATACCAACCATCTTTTCATTTTCAAGAATCGGAAATTGGAATGCGATTATCTTTTTACCAAATTTTTCAACCAGTTCTTCATATGTTTTGAAATAATCTGCATTTTCTTCATCCATTTTACTGATGAAGAACATTTTCCTGAGTTTTGCATCTTCTGCATATTCCCATGCTTTTTCAGCACCTACTTCCAGTCCGTTCTTGGCAGGAACAACTATGACTGCTGTTTCAGCAGCTCTGGCAGCACCAACGACTTCACCGGCAAAATCAAAATATCCGGGAGTGTCTATGATATTTATCTTGGTTCCCTTCCATTCAAATGGGGCAACCGTAGAATTAATTGATATTGTACGTTTGATTTCTTCAGCATCAAAGTCACAGACAGTGGTTCCGTCTATTACACTGCCGAATCTGTCGGTGGCTTTTGCATTGAAAAGCATAGCTTCCGCCAACATGGTTTTGCCAGATGATCCGTGTCCCATAAGAGTTATGTTTCTTATGTTGTCACTGGTATAGTTTTTCATTTTTTCCTCCTGCTAACCTATTAATTATTTATAATTTTATAACCCAGTACCATAATGCTGTCACTGAGATGTACATTTTCCACAACCACCTCTTCAGGCAGTCTAAGATCCATGGCACTGAAGTTCCAGATTCCTTTGATACCAAGCTTAACTATCTTTTCTGCAATTTCAGCTGTTATTTCCCGAGGAACCGTAAGTATGGCAACATCAATGGTTTCTCTGCTGCAGAAATTGTCAATTTCATCCATATGCTGTATTATTACGCCATTTATACTGGTTCCTATCAAGCTTTGGTCAATGTCAAAAATTCCTTTGACAAAATAACCCCTGGCTTCAAACTTGGAATGATTGGCTATTGCCTGTCCAAGGTTCCCTGCTCCGACGATAATTGTGCGGAATCCGCGGTCTACACCAAGGATTTTTTTCATTTCATTATAAAGTGATTCTACGTTGTAACCATATCCCTGCTGGCCGAATCCACCGAAGCAGCTCAAATCCTGCCTTATCTGCGATGCAGTAAGGTTCATCTTCTCGCTCAGTGCTTTTGAAGATATTCTCAGGACGCCGTTTTCCTTCAAATCCGCAAGATATCTGAAATACCTGGGGAGTCGCTTAATAACTGCATCTGATACCTTTTTATTTTGCAATGCCATATCGGCCTCCAATTAAAATGATGCAAAGAAAATTATATAGTAACAGTTGATAGGTGTCAATCAATGAAAAGGGCTTATTCTTCAGCCAAGACCCTCCAAGGATCCACCCAAGTTCAAAATGGAACCCTGGATCTCCAGAATGGTCTCCGGATCCGTTTTATCTTGATTTTTATACAGGTATCCTCTAAGCAGAGTTACAGCTCTTCCATCGCCGTAATCAGCGAGACATCGAGCTGCCAGTGCTTTCTCTTCAGTTTTATGAAACACTTCTTTTAAAGCTAAATAAGTACTGTCTGATTTATTCCCTGTATTTATTTCGATGAGTGCTATGATAAGGTGAAAATCGTTCCCTGCCGGACTTGTAATTTCTGCTATTCTCTTTTCCAAATATTCTTTGGAACCTGGGCCAAGCTCCACCAATGCCTTTCTGGCTTTCTCTGCCACAAGGTCAGAATATTCACTTTCATCATATAGAAGGTCCATCAAAGAATCAGAGAGCATTGTATTTCCTGACAACCCAAGCAACTCTATTGCAGCTGTTCTAACTTCAATTATATCGCTGTTTTTCGCCAGTTCCACAATGTCATCTGATTCAACTTCATTGATTATTCTGAGTGCCAATGACTGTGGTATGAATTCATCGCATACGACGGAAGCTCTTTTAAACAATGCAATCAGGTCTTCTGGCATAACATCTTTGAAGTATTCCTCAGGAGTTTTTGTTCCGATATACTTTTTCTCCCATTGAAGCCTTGCTTCTTTCATCAGAAGAGCATAATCCCCGGGATTTGAAACATACTGCATGGCATCTTCGAATTTCATCTGAATTTCAAGATTATAGCTTTCCAGGATTTCATTATAAGAGTTAAGATCAATCATTGAGGAAATCCTCTAAATCTTTCTTCCCTGAAAAAAGCTTCTTATGCTTCAGTTCCTTTCCCATAAAACCGGCTGCATATCCAAGGAATGCAACGATTGGTATTATAACCGATGCCAGCACATGTGCGTACCAGGTATACCCAAGGAACCTGATGATAAAATACATGGGACCGAAACCACATCTGAATATTGCATGTAAAATGCTTGCTGACGTACCTTCAAGGATTGGAAAGACCAGAAAATATATCAATTCCAGAACAAGAAACGGAGAAAATCCTAAAAAGCCATAAATCAAACCTTTGAAAGGTGTGGTTTTCTTTTCTGAATGAACACTTTCAAACTCTCCGATTTTTCTCAGCTGCTGATAAATAAATATCACAGTAAATATAAAGAAAACCAAGGAATACACGGATATCCATGTACTCCTGTTGTTCTCCATGCTAAGCGGTGCAATCAGAAAGAATGAAAAAAGAAAAACTCCTGCTGAATATGATGCCAATGTCCTGAAGCTTCCCTTGAGCAAAGTCATCAGTTTCCTCCAGACTCGTTTTCCATTTCTTCCAGAATCCTACCGCTTTTTACCAGTTCAACCAGGGCAGCAAATCCCCTGTCCTCACTGATATATGCCCTGTCAGTAACCAGTCCGGAGTAGTAATCATTTCTAACGAAATAGCAGGTTTCCCCATCTCTTTCGTAATATTCAATTATTTCTGTTGCATCATCAGTATACGTAAAGAGAAGCCTGGCATATGGCTCACCTTCAATTTCCCATCCCGGTTCAAGTTCAACAACAGGTGAAGATATCATTGACTGAAAGAAAAACGATCCCCATGTCTGTATTCCGGCAACCATGTTTATACTTATACCATCGAATTTATAAGTGAGCATATTTAGGTCTGAATTAAATTCCGCTTCATACAGCATCTGCATTCCTGCTATTTCAATGTCTACACTTTTCACATTGGTAATAGCCGGAATAAATGGATAACCATATACCATGTCTATTGCTTCATTGTCAAGGAATGTAAGTGCTGTAGAGTCAACGGTGAAGACCTCATTCTTACCCTCCATCATTGCATAAAATGTCCCGTCAATGATGTTTTCATTACCTATATGCAATGTCTGTGTTGTATCTGTTGTTGTTATTGACAATGAGTATGCCGGTCTGTCCAGTCCATACTGTCCAAGGTCTTCAGGTGCAACATCTATGTATTCATCGACGGCGAGGGCAAGAAGACTGTCAATCATTTCATCTGAATTTATTATATCCGCCCTGGCTTCAACGGGTTGGGTCATTACCCATGTAATGACTGATTCGGCCTGAATAGTGAACATCGGCTCATCTTTCTTTACCAGCGAAAATGCCGTAACATCACTCAGAGTACCCTTGAATATGTTCAGGTCAAGTATTTCCCCTCTTGAAGTGTACAATTGATTGGCAGAATACAAAGCTATTGAATAGATGGTATCATCTCCATCAAGTTTGGCATAATATCCATCCCTGTTATAAAGCATATTTCCCAGTAAAATCTTGAATTCCAGTCCCTCTTCGGTCTTGATGGCTACAGAATATCCAGAATCAAGTCCATATTGGGTAAGATCCTCAGCTTCAGCAGCAATAACTTCCTTTGCAATAAGATTGGATGCTGCCAATACAATGGATTCCACAATGCTCTGCGAAAGTGCAGTTTCTTCTTCACCAACCAGTAACCAGGCTTCAACAACACTTTTAGTCCCACTGCTGTCATATACCGTATTGGAGTCTTTTTTCAAAGACAAAATTATTCCGTCATTTTCTATGACAATTTCATTTACACTGTCTGACCTGATACCGGTTATAACTGTATTGAGCTCATAGATTTTGCTGGGTGTATTCCTCTTTACGATTTCACGTACAACGAAGAAACCGGCAATGCCGACTGCAAGGATAACAATAACAATAATGGCCGTTTTGTATATTTTCATAGATTTCTCCTTCTTAGGTATACAGCAAGTCCAAGAAGCAATATTATACCAGGCATGACATAAATCGTCAGTATGCTGATTGTTTTTGACTGCCCGGCAGATACCGTAATAAAGTTTGCAAAATAGTTCTTGGTTTCAATGAATATCTCGTCATCATCGCCTTCAAGCCACTTAAGGCAGTTCAGCGTAAATCTGATGGCGCTGTCTTCATATTGTTTGTAGTAAAAAAGCCTCTGGTCCTGAATATAATCAGCAGACCCTATGGCAATTATCCTTGAATCATTTTTGTTGTCAGTTGAAGCCACCCCTACATATACAGCACCCTGTGAATCATTTTCGTCATATACGCTTTCAGAAAGTGCTTTTGTGCTGGTTAAAAGAAGTGCTTCCGTTTCCAGCCAGGTACCGGATTTTCTCAGGATCTCTACACTTCTGACATTGTCAGCAAGGATGTTTGAAAATGCATCCTTGATTGGGCTGTTTATAAGAGTACCTGTATATAATGCGGGAGAAATCATGTACCTGTTTCCGACTATATGGTAGTTTTCGTCACCTTCCTTGATTTTATCATATCTGAAAGCCAGGTTATAATCTTTTAATAAACTCTGGATATTCACATACTTTTCATTTGTGTCCGTACTGTCCAGGGTTATCATGATGCTGTTCCCTTTATTCATGAAATCCCTGAGCATATCTATTTCATCATCAGTAAAATCTTCCTTTGGATTGGCAATTAAAATAACAGAAGCATCATCAGGAACTTTACCGGAGATAGACAGGTCTACGGAGTCATGGTCAAACCCATTGGTTTTAATGAATTCTCCAATGGTTATATAACCAGTGTCAAAACTATACTCTCCATGTCCCCTGGTGGAATATATCTTTGGCTGTGTTTCCTTGGTTACATAATATACTGCGCTGGTAAAGGCGGTTTCTGCTTTGGAACCCACATCACTTGTCCCAAAATCGGTGGATTCACTTGCAATTGAAACAAACATATCATAGTACTTAATCAGCCTTTTTGATTCCCCGCTTACAACCAGAAAGTCGCGAAGTCCGATATTCAGAAGCTGTTCAGGGTCAATTTCAGTTAAAAACCCGACATTCTTGCTTGGATCCAAATATTTGACTGTTATATGCTTATTCTGTTCATATTGAGTGAGCAAATCCATGACATCCCTGATTTCATTGCCCGGCTCAACCTTTGTTTCATCGAACAAACCGTAGATAACGACATCTTTCTCTATTGTTTCAAGCAGAAACTTGGTCTGTTCACTTAATGAATAAAGTCCTTCAGGAGTCAGGTCCATCTGATATGGCACCAGCCCCACGAGTAAGTTCAAAACCACAAAGATAACAACGGAGAGAACCATTATAACAATTGCACTGGTTCCGTATTTCAGCCTTTTACTGGCAAGGATTTGATTGATTACATTATTCTTTTTCATATTGTTACCCCTGTACCCATCTTCTGCGTTCAATCACCCTTACTGTCAGAAATATGAACAGAATTGTAAAAAATACAAAATAAGCAATTTCAGGCAGGCCCAGCAAACCTCTTGTAAAAACATCATAGCGGGATGTCAGGGAAATCCAGTTCAGGAATTTCGCAACATTCCCCCCGATTTCGGCTGCAAACGTACCGGCCAGCCAAAATGCCAGCATAGCTACAAAGCTTATTATCGCAGAAATAATTTGATTTTCAGTTAATGCTGAAGCAAATACACCTACCGAAATAAATGCAGCTCCCAGCAGAAGGAATCCTATGTAAGCTCCTGCCAGCTGTACTGTAAAAGCAGCCCCATATGCCACCATTATCAGTGGATATATCAATGAAAGCAAAGTAATGACAAAGAAAATAAAATACATTGCAAGGAATTTACCCACTACAATCTTTGTCAACGAGGTAGGTGAGGTAAGTAAAAGAACCTCGGTTCCATTCTTTCTGTCCTCGGCAAGTATCCTCATTGTCAGTATCGGTATAAGGAAAATCAGGAAAAATCCCATACTGTCCATAACAGGAAGGAAATCTCCTGAACCGATACTGAAAGGAGTATAAAAAAGCACTGATATCATCAACATGAATAAACCGATCAGAACGTATGCTATCGGCGATTTAAAATATGTACTTATTTCTTTTTTTGCTACTGTAAACATATCACCGAACCTCCTGTCCCTTTGTTACGACACTTATAAAAATGTCTTCAAGTGTCATTATGCTTGGTTTTATTTCAGTCAAAGGCCATCCATTTTCCGCCATGGCATAGAAAAGTTTTTCCTTTATATCATTACTGACGCCTTCAAGGATAAATCTGTTCCCACCGTCGGGTGCCTTTCCTGTTGTGTCCATATATGTCACACCGTCAATTTTCCTGACAGCAGAAATAACTTCCTTTACCGGACCGTTTATTGTCAGATTCAATTTGAGCACCTGACCGACACCCTGTGACAACCTGTCAGGTGTATCTTCGGCTGCTATGACACCTTTGTTGATAATGACAATTCTTTCGCAGATTGCACTTACTTCTGGAAGTATATGTGAACTCAATATTATTGTTCTCTCCTGTGAAAGAGCTTTTATTACCCTTCGGATTTCAATGATCTGTTTGGGATCCAGACCAACCGTAGGTTCATCCAATATGAGCACTTCAGGATTTCCAACCAAAGCCTGTGCAAGCCCTACCCGTTGTCTGTACCCCTTTGAAAGATTACCAACAAGTCTTTTTCTGTGATCGGTTAATCCCACCAATTCCATTATGTCGGCCATCTGGCCCTTTTGTTTCTTTTTGGGAACATATTTTAAATCACTTACAAACCGCAGGAACTCCGTAACAGTCATATCTCTGTATAGGGGAGGTGCTTCTGGTAAATAACCTATTCTTTTCTTGACTTCATCCGGATGAGTCAGAATATCGTATCCGTCAACCTTTACTGTTCCTGATGTAGAGGGCAAATATCCGGTAATGATATTCATTGTGGTTGACTTACCGGCTCCGTTGGGTCCCAGAAATCCCAGGATTTCACCCTTCTTTACATCGAAACTTATGTTGTTGACGGCAACAACCTGACCATATTTCTTAGTCAGATTTTGAATTTCAATCATATTGCCGCTCCTTCGCACACCTTCTGATTTTTGCCTCAGCCATCGTATTATATATTCTTTCAATTCATATTTCAAGGAATCAAAAGCTTGTTAACTACAACCGGCTGACGCCCTAACTGGTTATTCATATTTCCTTCAATAAAAATAATGAGACAAAGCACCAGATATAATTTTATTAAATATATCTGTACCTTATCCCAATTCCCATCATACTATTGATATTATAACCCAATCCCTTGAAATGTCCAGTATGCTATTTTGATGCAGTCTTCAGATAACGCATGGCTGCCCTTGCAGCCTCCGCCCCATTTCCTACGGCGGCAGATACCTGCCGGAGTCCCCCGGTACAGTCTCCTGCTGCAAATATACCAGGAATATTTGTCTGCATGTCCCGGTCAATTATAATGACTCCTTTTTCAGTCAGAATTCCTGCCTTAATTGCCAGTTCAGTACATGATGCACTGCCGTATGCTATAAAAACACCATCGAACACCTTTTTATCACCGGATTTGAGTTCAATTCCCTCCAGCACTTCATCCCCGAAGAATCCCTTGATTTCATCAGTAACAATACTATAATCCGAAATTTCAGCCATATGCACATCAGACACATCCAATGGCATCCCATTGGTAAAAACAGTGATTTTCTTTGTAATATTTGAAAGCTCGGTAACTTCATGTACCATGAACTCATTGTACCCAATGACAGCTGTTTTCCTGTCTTTGTAAAAGAAGCCGTCACATGCAACACAGTAGCTGACCCCATTGCCTTCGAATTTACTGATGTTATCAAAGGCGGGTTTTCTTTTAGGTGACCCCATTGCCAGTATCAGGACCCTGCTTTTATATCGACCGGCAAGTCCAACCACATCAATTGCATCCAAAGTATCAAGCCCTACAATTTCATCTTCAATGAACTCAACTCCGAAGGATTTTGCCTGGTCTATTCCATTTTCAAGGATATCCATGCCTGTGGAACCGGGATTTGTTCCATAATAATTATGTATTTCCCCTGCTTTTTCAAGATTCCCCCAGTCTTTTGATATAACCAAAGTTCGGAGGTTGGCTCTTGAAGTATAAAGTGAAGCAGAAATACCTGCAGGTCCGCGGCCTATTATAATGACATCATACATATCTGTTTTTCCTTAATCAAGGAAGTCTGCCAATGCCATGAGATCATCATATGTAACTGCTCCCGAAGCAGCGGCAATGATGTATCCTTCCTTGTTGATTACCAGTGTCCTTGGTATTGTTGATACAGAATATGTATATGCGGAATTACCATCAACATCCATATAGAATCCAAGGTCAGCAAGCTTCATGTCATCTATAAACTCCTGGACCTCGTCCTTTGGCTCAACTATGTTGATGGCAAGGAGAACTGTATCCATTGATTCAAATTCCTTTACAGCCTTGTCAAAGTCCGGCAGCTCAGTGACACATGGACCGCAGAATACTGCCCAGAAATTTATTATTATATTTTTATCTTCAAAATCACTGAGGGTATACCTATTGCCCTGCATATCTGAAAAGTTTATATCAACTGCTTTTACAGGTTCATCAAGTATG